>JAISLX010000107.1 GCA_031277045.1 Treponema sp. | reverse complement strand
TCCAGCACGTCCCGGCCCGCCAGGTCTATGGCGGCGGCCCGCTGGAAGGGCAGTTCGATGTTGGCCTTGTTCGCCGCCACCAGGGCGCGGCTCACCTTCATCACATCCCCCCGGGCCAGGAAGTGGGTCTCCAGCATGTCGCTGGCCACCTCAATCCCCGCCTTGGACAGCATGATCCGCGAATCCACAATTACCGCGGGGTTCACATGCCGCAGCCACATGCCGATCAGCTTTCCCATCCCCACGTAGGCCCCGGAAAGCAAAGACCGGAACCAAAGACCAAAAAACCGGAAAAAGAGAATCAAAAACCCAAGGGCCACAAGCCCCAACGCAATTAAAACGATCCCATACGCCATACGACACTCCTCTTAAAAAATTTTTCCACCCACGGCTGCTTCCATCGCTTCCTCTACACAAGCCGCACAGTAATATTGTTTCCCCGTACCCTGGTAACCTTTACCCCCCGGCCCCGCTCCACAAAAAGCCCCTCCGCCTGGGCTTCGTAGACCTCACCCTCAATCTCCACCCTGCCCACCGGACGCAGGGGAGTGGCGGCGACGCCGATCTTGCCCACCAGGGATTGGTCGTCCCGCCCCGGCGCATTCGCCGTACCGTCGGGGGGCAGGGGCCCGGCCGCCGTTCCCGTGATCTGCGTCTGCAGCGTCAGTTTATCAAAAAGCCGGATCCGGGGCCCCAGCAGCACGATGACCGCGATTCCCGTGATGGCGGCAATAAGGGACACAAACACTACCACGGCGTTCCTCCCCAGTATGGTCCACTCCCACTCAAAGCGGGGGATCACAAAATCCTGCATAGAGAGGAGCAGGGAAACGCCAATCAGGATAAAACCCGAAATTCCCATGAAGCCAAAGCCGGGGGTTATGAAAATCTCCACCACCAGGAGCCCCAGGCCGATGAGGAAGAGGACGATCTCCAGGGACCCCACCCGGCCCAGCATGGCCCCGGATCCAAAGACCGTCAAAAAGGCGATAATCGCCACGACCCCGGGAATCCCAAAGCCGGGGCTGTTGATCTCCAGGAAGATCATCACCAGGCCCAGGATGATCAGCAGGGCCTGGACCGGAGCGCTGGTAAGCAGCGAGATTACCTCATCGGCGGCGCCGGGGACGCTTTCCACCGCCGGGGGGGCGGCCCCGATGGCCGCCAGCAGGCCGTCCCGGTCATCCGCCAGGCCCCGCGCCAGGCCGTAGCGCCGCGCCTCCCCGCTGGTCAGGGAGAGGAGCTTCCCCTTGGGGGAGACCAGGGTCCGGCGTTCCGGTTTGGCCCCCTCCGTTCCGGCCTCTTTTTCCAGCAGTTCCAGTTCCTGCGCCGTAAAGATCCGGGTCTCCCCGTCCACCGTCGCTTCCCACAGCTCCACATCGTAATCCACCATGGCCCGGGCTATTTCCACCGGATGATTGTTCCGCTCCGCCAGGGCCGCCATCTGGGCCCGGACCGCGGACACGGTCTTTTCCCCGGTCCCCTCGGTCTGGCCGTCCGCCCCGACGGTCACCGGCGCCGCCGCCCCCAGGGAAGTCCCGGCGGCCATGTAAATATCCTGGCAGGCCATGGCAATCAGGGCGCCGGCGGACCAGCTTACCCCCATGGAACCCTCCCCGCTGTTCACCCAGGCGATGGTCCGCGCCTGTTTAATCGACGTGATAAACGAGGTGATCTGTAGCGCCGAGTCCACCCGGCCGCCGAAGGTGTCGATCTCAAAGATGATGTAGGCCGCCCCCTGGTCCATGGCCTTCCGCCCTTCCCGGCGCACAAAGGCCGTCACCGAGGGTTCAATGTCGCCCCGGATGGGGATGATCCAGGCCAGGCTGCGGTTCTCCCCGCCTTCCCCGGCCGGCGCCTGGGCAAAAAGCGGCAGCCCCAGGGCAAGGCAGAGGCACAGACCGCCGAAAAGATGACGAAATTTCATACGCAAAGTATACCACGGAAACCCCGTTAGTAACATAAACCTTCCCGGCGTCCGGGCTCCGCGCTTCATCGGGGCGCATAAAAAAAAGCCGCCCCCGCAGGGGCGGCCGTGCTATGCATTTACGCGCTTTACGCTGCTGTCAGCAGTTTGCTGTCAGCAGTTTGCTGTCAGCAGTTTGCTGTCAGCGGTTTAGTAGTCCATGCCACCCATACCGCCCATGCCTCCGCCGCCGGGCATGGGGGGCGGATCCTTCTTCTCCGGCAGATCGGTGATGGCGCTTTCCGTGGTCAAGAGCAGGCTGGCGATGGAAGCGGCGTTCTGCAGGGCGGAGCGGGTTACCTTGGCGGGGTCGATGATCCCGGCCTTTACCATGTCCACCCATTCCATCTTTGCCGCGTCAAAGCCGACGCCCTTCTTCTCGCTTTTGGCCTTTTCGGCGATTACCGCCCCGTCCAGGCCCGCGTTTTCCGCGATCTGGCGGATGGGTTCCTCCAGGGCGCGCTTGACAATTTTAAAGCCCACCTTCTCGTCATCGGTAAGGCCGGCAAGATCGGATTTCTCCAGAGCGATGGCAGCCTGAATCAGGGCAATCTCGCCGCCGGGGACAATTCCCTCCTCAATGGCGGCGCGGGTGGCGGACAGCGCGTCCTCAACACGGTGCTTCTTTTCCTTCAGTTCCACTTCGGTAGCGGCGCCCACGTTGATAACCGCCACACCGCCGGCCAGTTTGGCCAGGCGTTCCTGCAGCTTCTCTTTATCGTAATCGCTGGTGGTTTCCTCAATCTGGGCTTTAATCTGGGCGATGCGGTCCTGAATTTCCTTCTGCTTGCCGCCGCCGTTAATAATCGTGGTATTGTCCTTGTCGATTTTCACGGTTTTGGCCTTGCCAAGCTGGGAAACCTCGGTGTTCTCCAGCTTGATCCCCAGTTCCTCGGTAATTACCTCGCCGCCGGTCAGGATAGCGATATCCTCCAGCATGGCCTTGCGGCGGTCCCCAAAACCGGGGGCCTTTACCGCCACGGCCTTCAGGGTGCCGCGCAGACTGTTCAGTACCAGGGTGGAAAGAGCCTCGCCGTCCACATCCTCGGCGATAATCAGCAAGGGCTTGCCGGTTTGGGCAACTTTTTCCAGCAGGGGCAGAAGATCCTTCATGCTGGAGATCTTCTTGTCGTGAATCAGGATAAACACGTCCTCGTACACCGTGGACATTGTATCCCGGTCGGTAACAAAATAGGCGCTGATGTAGCCCCGGTCAAACTGCATACCTTCCACAAAGTCGATGGTGGTTTCCATGGTTTTGGATTCCTCCACCGTAATAACCCCGTCCTTCCCCACTTTTTCCATGGCGTCGGCGATGGTTTTGCCGATTTCCGCGTCATTGTTGGCCGAAACCGAAGCCACGTGGGAAATTTCTTCTTTGTCTTTAATGTCTTTGGAGTTTTTTCGTACCTCGGCCACGGCAATTTCTACCGCTTTGTCGATGCCCCGTTTCAGTTCAATGGGGGTCATCCCGGCGGCTACGGACTTGAGCCCCTCTTTTACCAGGGAATAAGCAAGTACCGTGGCGGTAGTGGTTCCATCACCGGCCACATCGTTGGTCTTGGTGGCTACCTCTTTCAGAAGCTGGGCGCCCATGTTTTCGTAGGGATCGGCCAGTTCAACCTCTTTGGCGACGGAAACGCCGTCTTTTGTTACCGTGGGGGCGCCGAATTTCTTGTCAAGAAGAACATTCCGCCCCTTGGGGCCCAGCGTAACCTTCACGGCCTTGGAAATCTGCTCAACCCCCGCGAGCAGTTTGCGCCGGGCTTCTTCGTTGAACAACAACTGTTTCGCCATACTCTTTTTCTCCTCTTTATTGCCGGTCCTGGGACACAAACTTGATGTTTGCCCATCCGAGGTATCCGGCATAGTGTGATGGATTGTCGCCTCTTCAAGGGAGGCCCGGTACTAAAATACTAAATTACGGCGCCAACGGCAATAAAAAAATTATTTCCGCCCAAGCGGTACGCTGGCGGTACGCCGGGGCGGCGCATTTGACGCGGACCTGCGTTCACGGCATACTACCTTTCGGCGAGGTAGTTTGGACGATGAAACTAAGCGTTTACACCGATGGGGGCTGTTCGGGGAATCCGGGCCCCGGGGGCTGGGCTTACGTGATTCTGGCGGAAGGCATAGAGGGGGGAAGCCTCCCCTCTGGGGCGCGTCAGGATGCCGCCCCTAAAACCCCGCCGCCGGGGGAACCGGCCATTCTGGCCGAACAGTGGGGGGCCGAACCAGCAACCACCAACAACCGCATGGAACTTATGGCTGTTATCTCCGCTCTGGAAGCCTTGAGGGCCCTGGACACCAGGGAAGGCCCGGTCACGGTGTACACCGACTCCCAGTACGTTCAAAAGGGTATTAGCCAGTGGATACGCACCTGGAAACGGAACAACTGGCGTACCGGCGGCAAAACCCCGGTAAAGAACCAGGACCTGTGGCAGCGTCTGGACGCCCTGGCGGGCCGTTATCAACTTATCTGGGCCTGGGTCCGGGGACACGCGGGGAACGAGATGAACGAGCGCTGCGACCGCATGACCCAGGAAGCCATCCGTTCCCTGCGGCAGCGGGCTTGACGCGCGTGTATGGCGCTGCCGGCGTGAACGGAAAACGCGAGGCTTGCGCGGGCGTTCCCCAAAACCCGGCGGTTTGGAACATCCCATGTGTGCCCGCGCCGCCGCCGGTTCAACCCTCGTTCAGGGCAATGTCCAGCAGTTCCCGCAGGGCGCGGCTTTCTTCCGGGCTCAGAGTAACGCCTTTTCCCATTTTCTCATGCCCCGGCGCCCAGTCACGAATGTCCAGCTTCGGGTTCCGCCCGTTCCAGGATACCAGGTTAAGCTCCTTTTTCCAGCCGGTTTTCTCCTCGGACAACACGCCAAAATGCTTTAATATGTCAAATGTAATATCAGCCATTCCATTCTCCTTAATTTACTTGTGTAATCCTTTGGGATCAGTTATGATTATATCGATCTCTAAACTACCGGCCTAGCAGTTTGCCGTACGCAGCGCATGAAAACCCAAAAAACCGGCCGCAAACCGGTTTTTTACCCCGCAAGCCGCTTTAAAAAACGTCTGCGGTGTTCCAAAGATGCCGGATAATGGCAGGTTTTATGGTTTTTTAACAAAAATCATAAAAAATTTACAAAAGCGGTACATTCCCCGCCGGAATTTTGAATGGTAGTCAAGAAATTCGGACTTGGCAGGCGGAATTTGAGGGTTTTTGGCGGAATCACCGTCGATGTCGCAGTTTGGAGTTTAGACGAAGGAGCCGATATGAAGAATAAGTACGGTTTTGCGTTGCTGCTGATCGCAGGGATCCTGGCGTTCTGGAGCTGCAAAAGTACCGGAACTGTTGCCGAGGTTCCCCCGGTAACACCCCAGCCTCAGCCGGAACCCCAACCCCCGCCTCCGTCCCCGTCGGGACCAGGGCAGGCGGAGTTGGATGCCCTTGACGCGGCCATGGCCCGGGCCGAACGGGGGAGGAAGCTTGCGGAGGATTTCAAATCCCCCTCTTACTTTCCCGCCGAATGGGGGGACGCGGAGACCGGTTATGGTTCTATCACGGCAGACAAGACCAGCACTGCCACGATACAGGATGCGGAACGCCGTTATAACGCCGCTGCGGATACTTACGAGGCGCTTTTTCGGGATACCGTCCCCCTCTACGCCGCGGACTTACGGGACGCGGCGCTAAAAGCCCGGGACGAGGCAATCGCCGCGGGGATACTGGACTACGTTCCGGAGTACCTTGACGCCGCGGACGAAATTGCCCTGGGCGCGGAACGCGCCTACCTGGCGGAAGACTACTACAAAGCCGAAGCGGAAGCCCTAAAGGCCCTGGACCGCTACAATGTCCTTAAAACCGGCATGGAATCCTACCTTGCCCGGGAGGGGGAGGTGCTAAAAGCCCGGGACGAGGCAATCGCCGCGGGGATACTGGACTACGTTCCGGAGTACCTTGACCTTGCGGACGAAATTGCCCTGGAAGCAGAACGCGCTTACCTGGCGGAGGACTTCTCCAAAGGGGAGACAGACGCCCAGGAGGCCCTGGACCGTTACCGTTCCCTTAAAACCGGCATGGAAGCCTATCTGGCACGGGAAGAAATAGAACGGCGGGGCTTTGCCGCTTTTGACCAGGCAAACTTCGACCGCGCCGATGAAACTCTCCTTGCGGCCGCCGCCGCTTACGAAGGGGAAGCGGCCAAAGACGCCCTTGCCAGGGCCGGGGAATCAAAGGCCGCCTACGAAAGCGTGCTTAAAACCGGCTGGGCGGCCTATACGGCTCAACTTCGGGCTCTGGCTCAGCGGGAACGGCGGAACGCCTTGGACGCGAAGGCCAACGTGGCAGTCCGGGAAGATTTTTCCCGGATAGATCAGATCTACAACCAGGCCGAATCGGCTTACAATTCCAAGGCGTACAACAACGCCGCCGGTTTCTATATTCAGGCGGAAACCGGCTTTGCGGAGACGGTTCTGGCGGCGGAAAAGAAACGCCAAATCGCCCAGACAGCTATTGAGGCCGCGGATAAAAAACTGACGGAAAGCGAAAGCACTGTCGAAAACGCGGAAAAAATTCTGGAAGGGGGTGAGGAATGAGACGCGGAATACTGCTGTTTGCGGCGATCCTGAGCCTGGGCGGAATCCGGGTGTTCGCGGCCCCCGAATCGTCCGTGGAATTTTTCCCCAAACCGGATCTTTCGCCACAGGGCCGGGCGGTTGTTGACCTGCCCGAACCGGCGATTTTTTCTCTTGTCATGACGCTGGCGCAAGCCGCTTCCACTGACGCGGTTTCCGCCGACACGGCGCCGGTAATTCCCCAAAGCGTACGAAACAACCGGTTTTATACGGAAAGTCTGCGGCTTGCAAACCTGGCCCGGATTGTCTATGACGGAGGGGATTACGATAGTTCCGCCCAATACGCGGAAGAGGCGGTCCGGAATGCCCGGCTTTCGGACGAGTATATTGCCCTTCAGCTAAAAATACGGGAAACCAACAACGCCATTACCGCCGCGAAGCGGCGCCTGGATCAGACGGCGGCTTCCGGCGCGTTAGACTATTTTCCCAATGAATACGCGGAAGCCCGGAGTTACTACGATTCCAGCATTGCCTTTCGCGCCGCGCAGGAGTACGACCAGGCCATTGACGCCGCCAACCGGGTTATGTTGATCCTGGCCGATCTGCAGGCGCCTCCGAAGAAACCGGGGCCGCAGCCCCCCGCAGTTGTGGAAACGTCCAAAGCGGCGCTGCCCGCCCAGTATATGGTCCGGCCCTGGAACCCCTGGCGGGATTGCCTGTGGAACATCGCGGGCAGATCCTGGGCCTACGGGGATTCCGCCAAATGGCGGATCATCTACGAGGCCAACCGGTCCAAATTCCCGCAGCCGGATAACCCCAATCTTATTCACCCCGGCATGGTGTTGGACATTCCCAGTATTCAGGGGGAGGTTCGGCAGGGCATGTGGAACGAAAAAACGGAGTATCCTTCGCTGCGTTAACAGTTTGTTGCGCTTTTTTAAGCGCGCGGGTAAGACGATCACGGCCCCTTGCGGGGCCGTTTTTTTATGATGGACGCAATTCCCGGTCTAGGGAATCCGGTATTCCCGCAGGTAGAGCGTCAGGGCGGAACCCATAAGGGCGTGGACATAGGGCGGACGGCCCATTCCCTCGATCAATTCGCGGGGTTTAACCCGCAGCGTCTGGATATATTCATCCTCGTCCAGGTCCTGGGCGCCGGTAAACCGCATATCCTCCGCCAGGAAGATGTGGACCATGTTTGACATGATCGCCGGGTTCGGGCGGAATTCCCCCAGTTTCCGCATCTTTCCCGCCTGCCATGCGGTTTCTTCCCGCAGTTCCCGCGCCGCCGCCGTGGGGGCGTCTTCCCCCGGTTCAAAAACCCCGCCGGGGAATTCAACGCTTATCTCCCGTGACCCGTGCCGCCACTGCTTTACCATGACAAATTCTTTTTCGCCTGAATCTTCAAGGATAGGCAGCACAATAACCCAGTCCGCCGTATCCATAACCGTGTAGGTCCGACGCTGCCCGTCGGGGGAACGGCATACACATTCGTTCACTGAAAAAACGGGACAGTCAAAAACCTTCCGGCCGCTTTCCCTTTCCCATACCAGTCCGCTGTTTTCCATGCGATCACCATACCCCTCCGCCTGTAATTGGTACAGGCCTTTAGATAAAAGCCGGGCACACGCGGAAGGTGAAATACCGGCACAAAAGGTGTAAAATAACCCTGACTGTATTTATGTGCGCGGCTCCATAACGAAAAGTCTTTTGACAAGTTCCCCCGGACGGATTTATGCTTGTACCGCGGACTAGCAGAGAGGAGGCAGGCTATGGCGATAATTACTATTTCCCGTGAGTTGGCGGCCCTGGGCGATGAAACCGCTCATGAACTGGCCAAGCAGCTTAACTACCGGTTTGTTGACAGGCAGACCCTGGAGGATCGCATCAAGGTCTGGGGGATTGCCGGGCCAAAACTGGAAAAATACGATGAGCGGAAACCCTCGTTGTGGGCCTCCCTGTCCCAGGACCGGGACGACTATGCGCATTTTCTTAAAACCGCCGTCTATACCGAGGCCAGTCAGGGTAACTGCGTATTTATTGGCCGGGGCGCCGGTGTTGTACTGCGGGATGTGCCGGGAGTTGTAACGCTGTTTCTGACAGCCCCCCAGACTATCAGAATTGAACGGGTAAAAAGCTATTTTCAATGTGATGAAAAACGGGCGCGGCAGATTATCGAACAGAGCGATCACGACCGCAGCGGTTTTCACCGGTATTTCTTCGACATGGAATGGAAAGATCCGGGGAATTACCATTTTTCCCTTAATACCGGCTGCCTGCACCCTGCGGCCTGCGTGGACATTGTCAAAGTTTTTATGGGACACAATATCACCGCCGAAGTGGAAGAACGGGGTCTGCTGCGGATTGGGGAATTGACCCTGGCCCAGCAGGTAAAGCACCATATCATCTACGAAAAAGAAATTCCCATTCATTTTCTGGAAGCCGCCGCCGCAAACAACACCATTACGCTGTACGGGGTGGCCAGCACCCAGGCCCTTATCGAGGCCGCCCTGTCCACCGCCCGGGAAGCCGCCGGACCGGTCCAGATACAGAGCGAGATTCAGATCGTTCAAGAATACAATATGCTGCACTAGCAGCCTGTTGTACTTGCAGCTTTTTATGGTTTTTTTCGTTGAAAAAACCATAAAAACCACGATTATCCGGCATCCTCACGGAGTTTGTACTGCCCTCGGCTCAAGGTCCGCGCGGCCCCGGGCCCCGGTCTCTCCGCATTGTAAAGGGGGCCTGAAATTTGATAGGCTTCTTTCAACAAGGAGGCGGTCATGATTCTCTCGATATGGTTATTTTTGCTTGCGGTCTTTTTTGTGGTGGTGAACGGGGCAACCCAGCTTTTTTACGCCCAATCGCTGGGCTATAAGCTCAAGCCCACCGGCCTTGCCTATTTTGTCGGCGCTATCGGCAATCTTCTTACCGGTTCGGTGGTTCCCATTTCCGGGCAGGCGGAAACCATCACCATGTCGGGGCTTATCAAAAACCTCAACATAAGGGTGGCGGCCCTGCTGATAGCCTCTGCCGTGGGGATCTTCCTGGGGGCCACGGGCCTCCTCTCCCGCATCGTGGAATTTTCCGGAACCACCGTAATTTCCGGCATGATGGCCGGGGTCGGCCTGATCCTGGCAAGCGTCGGCGTCTCCCTGGCCAAACAGGAAATCAGAACCGGCGTTATCTCGATGCTCAGCGCGGTCATCGTGTGGATACTCTCCCACGATGTGGTGTACACCATCGCCGTCTCGGTTTTTCTGGCGTCCCTCGATTATTGCCTCCTGCAAAAACGGCGGGTAAGCCTTGAGGACGTGGCAAAGGAAGCGGGAATCGAGGCGGAGTCCACGGACTGGAAATTCTGGACAAAGGAATACTGGGCGGATTTTAAGCTGATAAGGCCCCGGTTTACCCTGGGGGCGCTCATGGGCGGGCTGGGCTTCATCTGTCTGAACATCGGCTCCAATATTTCCTTCGGAAACATCACCGCCTCCATCGCCGGGGCGGAACCGAAACTCAACGCCCTTTCCGTCATCAATTCCCTGGCGGATGTCCCGTCGGTGCTGTTCGGCGGCATGCCCATAGAGGCGATCATATCGGGAACCGCCGGAGCGCCCTGGCCTGTAGCGGCGGGGGTTGCCATGATGGCTGTCTCCGGGGCCCTGCTCCTTACGGGCCTTATGACCAAGATCGGCCGGTACGTCCCTTCCCAATCAATCGCGGGGTTCCTCCTGATTATCGGGTTCTCCCTTACCCTGGTTCCCAACCTGAAGGCGGTGGCCGCGTCCGAATCCCCCCTGGAGGGCATCGTGGCGGCCAGCGTCACCATGCTTACCAACAACGCCTTTGTCGGAATGGTGGCGGGAGTCATCGTAAAGATCACGGGAAACCTTTTCGGGTTGGTCTGATGAGCGATTGGCCTCTGTCGCATCCGGTCCGGCTCAGCCCGGACTTAACGGCTCATCTGCCCCTGGTTCGGGATCCGGCCACGGGTTTCGCCTTTTATTCCTTCAACATGCTGGGCAAGGCGGACTGGTGCAAGAAAACGGCTTCCGAACTGCTGTACCGGCTGAACCTGCAACTGGACAGGCCTCCCGAAGCCTTCGTTACCGCCGAGGCCAAGGCCATCGCCCTTACCCAGGAACTGGCGCGGAACCTCTGGCATGACCGCTACGTGGTGTTAAGAAAGAGCAGAAAAAGCTACATGCAGGATCCTATCAGCTTCCGGGGCGATTCGATCACCTCGGGGGATCAGGAATACTGGGTGGAGCAGACGGATCTTGATTACCT
>JAISLX010000048.1 GCA_031277045.1 Treponema sp. | reverse complement strand
AATGTCCCTATTCTGTATCCGGCCGCCAACAGGGTCGGGGGGTAATCCTCTATGTCCAGGTACTCGCCCGACGCCTCATCCCGTTCCCAGTGGCCCATCAGCACCAGGAAACGGTACTCTGTCGCGGGGTCCAGTTGTGGTATCTGAAGGGTCCCCACGCCGGAACCCTCGTCCCGGCAGTCGTCGATGGCAACAAGGCGCTTGGTGCTGTTTTCAATCACGACAACCTGGGCGTAATTCCGCGTCCCCAGGTCGATGCCTTTGATCCGGGCGTCGTCAGGGCCTACTACGCTGCGGGCTGCCGTTCTGTCTTCACCGGCGGGGACTGCCGTTCCGTCACCGATATAGACATCAAGGCCATAGGATTCGTTCATAAAAAAAGCAACCGGAATGCCCATCCCCCCCGTTCCCGGCGGGCCGCCAGTTGACGGGTCTCCCGGCAAACCACCTGTCGAAAAGTCCCCCGATGAACCTTTTTCAAGAAGTTCAGAAGATACGGAGTTAAGGCACCCGGTTATTCCGGCGGCCGCCAGAAACGACAGCAACAATGCGGCGAAAATCGCGGCGTGAATATGGGTGGTTACTGGTTTCACGTTAGACTCCTCATTATTCAAATTGTAGTATCGGAACATTTCATGTACTAAATTATAGCCCGTTACTTAAAAACCGGAAAAATTCCGCCCGGACGGTGAAAAGGGTAGCTACGGCCAAAACGCGGAACTTCTTGAAAAACCCGGCGCTTTTTAGTATAAAGCCGGGAAAGGTGCGGTTTTGGCTGGAACTTGCCGGCGAAGACTCGGTCTCCGGAACCATAACGGGAGAAAGCCATGTTCAAAGATTTTATTGCCGAAAAAATAGGCCGGGAACTTGACTGCCTGGAACGGCTCAGATACCGGAACGTAATTCCGGTAACGGAACTTCTTGCCACCGGGGAACCGGAAGATTTTGTCTACCCCGGTTTTGTTGCGCCGGGCAGTTCGTCAAAGAAAATGGCCGTGGGAGAATTCTGGAGTGGACGGGACCGTTATCTGTGGCTCCACACGGAATTTGAAGCGCCCCGGGAATGGAAGGGAAAGGACGCGCTGGGCGTGTTCGATTTTGGCCTTACCGGCGGCGGCCACAATTCCGGTTTCGAGTCCCTCCTCTTTATTGACGGGGCGGCGTATCAGGGCGTTGACAGCAACCATAAGGAGGTCTTTTTTAAGCCGGGGGGAAAGCGGAGTTTTGACTTCCGGCTCTGGAGCGGCCTTGAGGGGGGCGGCCCGCAGCGCGTCATGGATCATCAGATAAAGGCCGCCTTTTTCTGCACCCTCGAACCTTCCGTGGATGAACTCTACTACCTTTTGAAAAACATGATCTTTACGGTTATGGATCTTCCCGGTTCTGATCCCGCGAAAAGCCGCCTGCAGAACATCCTGGTCGAAGGCTACAAATCTATCGACTTTACCAGCCCTGGTTCGGACGGGTTCATCGCCTCGGTACAAAAAGCCCTGGATTACTATCACAAGGGCCTTAAAGCGGCGGCCCGGCAAAAGGATGTGTCGGTCTCGTTTATCGGCCATACCCATATCGATCTTTCCTGGCTCTGGCGTTACAAGCACACCAGGGAAAAGGGAGAACGTTCCTTTTTAACGGCACTGCGCCTTATGGAACGCTACCCCGAATATTTGTTCCTCCAGACCCAGGCCCAGCTATACGATTCCATCAAAGAAGATCACCCAGAACTTTTTAGGGCTATCGGAAAGCGGGCAGCCGAAGGCCGCTGGGAAGCTTCCGGCGCCATGTGGGTGGAGGCGGATTGTAATATCCCTTCAGGCGAATCGCTGGTGCGGCAGATACTCTACGGCAAGGGCTTTTTCAAAAAAGAATTCGGCGCGGAAAATACCTTCCTCTGGCTTCCCGATGTGTTTGGTTACAACTGGGCGCTGCCGCAGATTCTGAAAAAATCCGGCATCGACACATTTATTACGACCAAAATAAGCTGGAGCGAAATAAACCGCATGCCCCACGATACGTTTATCTGGACAGGCATGGACGGCAGCCAGGTGCTGACTCACTTTATCACCACGCCGGATACGGGGAATGCCTGGTTTTACACGTACAACGGCCAAATATCCCCCGGAACTATCAGGGGTATTTGGGATAATTACCGGGACAAGGGTCTGAACCAGGACCTGCTGTTTTCCTACGGCTTTGGGGACGGCGGCGGCGGCGTTAACCGGGATATGCTGGAAAATCTGCGGGCTGTTTCAAACCTGCCGGGCCTGCCCGCGATTAAGACAGAACGGGTGGATAGTTACCTTAAGCGGCTCCACAAAAAGATTGGCGAAAAGGGCGTTACAGACGCGGCCACCGGCTATTCCCGGATACTTCACAACTTTCACCGGGAGCTTTACCTGGAATACCACCGGGGTACCTACACCTCCCAGGCCGCTGTCAAGAAAATAAACCGCCGTCTGGAACTTCTCTACCGGGACGCGGAAATTCTCCAGTCCCTGGCCGCGCTAAAAACCAAAAAATGGAATGAGGACGCCTGGGAAAAACTGCGCCAGGGCTGGAAGCTTATATTACGGGCCCAGTTCCACGACATTATTCCCGGTTCCTCAATAGGCGAAGTGTACAAGGATACGCAGCGGGATCACCAGACGGCTATGGAGCTGGGAAAGGCGGCGCTTGAAAACGGCCTTGCCGCACTGACCGGGAAACAGGATGACACGGTAACGGTAATTAACACGGCAGGCTGGACACGCGGCGGCCTTGTTGCGCTGCTTCCCCCCGAAAAAGGCAAGGTCCTTGCCGGTATTCAGGGCGTCCTCGTTACCCAGGTTTCGGCTTTTAGCGGGGAAAAGCGGGTCTATGTCTGGCTGGATCATGTCGCCCCCCTTGGTTCGGCGGAATTACGATACGAAAGCGCGAAGGCTGCGGCGGAGCTGCCTGTTGTGCGGATTGGGAAGGGCGGCAAATTTACCGTCCGCAAAACCGGGGTGGATACGCCGTTCTACAAACTAAGATGGGACCGAACCGGCCGGCTTACTTCGATTTACGACAAGCAGGCAAAACGGGAAACTCTTTCCGCGCCGGGCAATGAGCTGCAAATCTTTGAGGACCGGCCCAAGTCAAACGATGCCTGGGAAATTGAGGCCAGCATCGATCTTAAACGTGAAGTGATTGGCAGTCTGCTCTCCCTCAAGATTGAGGAAACTGGCCCCCTGTTCACCCGGGTACGTTTTGTGTGGACCTACCACAAATCGACAATCACCCAGGACATGTTCCTCTACGCAGCACACCGGCGTATCGACTTTAAAACCCGGGTGAACTGGCAGGAGCGGAGCAAGCTTCTCAAAGTGAGTTTCCCGGTGGATATAAACGCGGTAAACGCCCGTTACGAAATTCAGTACGGCAGCCTGGAACGCAACACTACCCGGAGTACCAGTTGGGACGAGGCTCAGTTTGAGGTGGTTGGCCACCAGTGGGCGGACTACAGCGAAAAGGGCTTTGGCGTTGCCCTAATGAACGATTCCAAATACGGCTACGATATCAAAGAGGGAGTTATGCGGCTTTCCCTTCTCAAATCCGCCGAACACCCCGATACGGAAGCTGACCGGGGCCTTCACGAATTTACCTATTCCATCTACGTACACAGCGGAGCCTGGCACGAATCGGACCTTATACCCCTGGCCTGGGATCTTAACGCACCCCTGGTTACGGTTCCGGGGAAGATCCTGGCGGGAAACCTTATCGAAATTAAAACCGCGGACGCGGCTTTGGACGCCATCAAAAAAACCGAGGACGGAAAAGACCTTATCATCAGGTTTCACGAGAATCACGGCGGACGCTCACTGCTTGAAATGTGGTTTAACGTTCCGGTGTCGGGCTGGGTGGAAACGGATCTTATGGAAAACCCCCTGGGCGCCTTCAAAAAACAGCAGGCCATTAAACGGAAACTGGGGCCCTTTGAAATTGTTACCTTCAGGGTAAGGTTGTAACCGGGGCGCGTCCCGGCTGCCCGTTTTGCGCGGCCGGTTTTCCGGACCGCGCGAGGCGGGTTCCTTTGCCGCCGCGCCGTTTAATTTTTTTTCATCAAAAACAAGTATTCAAAATTATCTTCGCCGGTTTCTTTGGCCCAGTCGCGTGTCCACTTCATGGCGAACATTACATTTTTTCTGTGGTTCACTTTTTTAATTTCGATTATTTTGCCATAACCGTTAAGCATTTCATTCAGCTCACGCGCCGTTGCCCTGCCGCCGGAACTATACGACAAGATAATGTAAGGCGCCGGGGTCTGCCTGATAAGTTTTTCAACCGCCTCAACTGCGATAAATTTTCCCGTTTCGCTTTTTCTGAATTCCTCAAAAACAGAAGCGGCTATCGTATCGGACGTATCGGCCCTTCTGCCCGCTTTTCCAAAAAGTTCCGGTTTGTCATTTAAGCATATTGTTGTCCAGATATGATAATACGACGCATAGCGGACACGCGAAGGCGGCATTTTTTCGTTGTTTGACCCGTAGGGCGGATCAAAATAGGCGATAAAAATATTACGCGGCAGATTATCAAGGGCCTGAAAAACATCATGGTTCATAACAACATTTTTTTCCGTGTTTATCCATAAATCCGGTACCCGAAGTTTTAAATCGTTATAGGAGCGGGGCGACCATTCGTTTAAATACGACGCGTAATGTCCAATGGTGCTGTCAACCTGGTCCAGCGCAAGAATTAAGCTTGTAATGGCGGCCGCTTTTGTAACTTCATCAAGATCCAGCCTGTCTATCTCCTCGCGGACGGCGTCCAGCCTGCGGGTATTCTTTTCCTGCCACGGTTTTTTGGGACCGCCGCCATTATCCAGAATTTTATGCCCGCCGCCGTAATGTTCGGTAAACCAGCCATCCAGCGGTTTAAGCGAATTGAGGTGGTCAATTAACGGCTGATAACTTTGGGGTTCTTTCGTATTCAACAAGAAGGCGGTATTAAAAACTTTTGTGTACGGCGCAATATCGTTGGCATAAACCTTGTACCCTGTTTTCGCATAAGCCTGGCTGACCCGTGTTGAACCTGAAAAGCCGTCAAAAACCACGGCGTCTTCCGCGCCGCCCAAAATTTTTTTTGAAAGACTGAGTATATGCGGCAGTAATTTAAGTTTTGAGCCGGTATATTTTATTGCTTGTGTTGCCGGCGCTTCGATAACCGGCTCATCATGCGGCATGTTTTAGTTGTTTATGTGTTTGCTGCTTGGAAACATGAGATTTCCAAAGAACTCTGTTTATAAGTCCGTTTTTCATAATAGAGTTGTTCAGTTTCTGAACAACAACCGCTTCAAAACAATGTTCCGTGCCGGCTGGTATCATATAACGGTGTTTCGCGGGCGTCAAGTTTTTCTGGCATAACAGTAATGGTGTGATGTTAGAGTTCCAGGGCGAAAACTTTGCTGCGGCGGCCGTGATCGTAAATTTTCCGCCGTTTTTCGGGGAGGCTTTCCACGCCCAGCTCCCGGAAGCCCAGGAATTCGAACCAGTCCTGGGTGTGTGTGGTTAGGACAAAAACACGGGCCATGCCCTTTTTTCTGGCCCGGTCTATCAGGTAGCCCACGATTCGGCGGCCCAGGCCCATGTCCGCGTAGAGGGGGTTCGTGGCGATGGCGGCAATTTCTCCCTGGGCTTCGCCCCAGTCGTGGAGGGCTCCGCAGGCGTGAACTGACCCGTCTATCTCAAAAACCGCAAAGTCTTCTTTTTTTTCGAGGATCTGCTCCGCGCTTCGTTTGACAAGAATACCCTGGCGGACAAGGGGGTCCATAAGGCGCAGAAGCACCGGGATGTCGCGGCTGCGCAGGGGCCGGATTGCCTCATATTCATCGCTGTAGAGCATGGTTCCGGAACCAAGGTTGGAAAAGAGTTCTCGCAGAATTGCGCCGTCTTCCCGTCCGTTGACGATATGGATCCGCTCTACCCCGGCCTGGGACGCTTTAAGGGCCAGAGTCAGTTCCTCTAGAGGCCGGTCATGGTCAAGCTGGTCACAGGCGGGCTGAATATGGCCGGCATGGTTTTGCCCGCCGGTTTGTCCGTTCTTGTTGAGTCTGAGAACGGTTTCCGCGTCCGAAGGAGTCAGCCGCACTACCTGGCCTTCTTCCCCAAGTTCGACGCCCGCAGGCAGGCGGTGGGTCTGCGCCCGCAGGCCCCCGCCCAGGGACACAAGAAACAGTTTAACCGCCCCCAGCGCGCCGGCGGCGGCCAGGGCGATTTCATCGCTGGGTACATTGTAGGGTTTCCCCGCCGGGCTGTAACCGATACAAGGGAGGATAGGTACCATTCCCTGATCCAGGACCTTGGTAAGGGAATCGGTAAGTATCTTGTCCACTGCGCCGGTATGCTCCATGTCGGTACCTTCGACTACTCCACTGCCCCGGGCCCGGACAAAGTTGCCGATTACCGCGTCTACCCGGCTTCCCGCAAGGCCGGTCATAAAACGGGCGGCCACATGGAAAGCCGCCATTTCTACAAAGGGAATGGCGGCGGCAGTAGTAATTCTGGTGGATCGAATATACGAAGATACGATACCGTATTCCCCAAGCACCGAATCGATCCACTCCTTGGCCCCTGGTACGATGACTACCCGGAATCCTGTCTGGGCCAGCAGGGCCAGATCTTTAACAAAAAACGGAAAGGCGGCATCTTCGGTTACGGGAAAATCGATCTTGAAAATCATCGTGGAGCCTTCAAACCGGCTCTGGTAGTGAAAAGCTTCCCGAATCAAATCTACCCGGGACCAGGATTTACCATTTTGCATAGGTTAAGAATAAACATTACCGGATAATCTGGCAATATTTGGCCCGGTGGGGGCGCAAAAATCCACAAGCGCCGCAGGCTCTTAGATAAAGTACATGAGGGATTCTTTTGGATCGGTTGAACAGACCACGGCGGAAAGAGGTTTCTGATCGATGATCTTGGCAATTCCCTCGTTCATCCGGTCAAACACGGCGGTTCTGATGCAGCGTTGAAACCGGGTTTCCTGGACATCGGGAAGGGGCGGATCTACCACCAGCATGTCCCCTTCCAGCACCCGCAGCACATCTCCCAGGATAATATCCTGGGGCGGCCGGGTTAGGGCGTAGCCGCCGGAAGCGCCCTTGACGGACCTGATAAAACCGGAACGCCTGAGTATTATTGCTACCTGTTCCAGGTAGCGGATCGATATACCTTTCCGTTCAGCCACAACCGCCAGCGGTATGTGGGACTCCCCTGTGTGTTCGGCCAGATCGACAAGGAGTCTGATTCCATAACGGCCCCGTGTGGAAATTTTCATATCATGTACTCCGCCTCACCCATCGTTTGATAAACATGCACCAGATCTTCCAGGGTAAGAGAGTCCACGCAGACAGAAATTTCGTTGTACAATTCCACCCAAGTCTGCCGGGACCCGCAGGTTTTTCGTATTGGACAGGTCTTAACGCTGATACATTCCACAGGTTCCAGGGTTCCTTCCACAGCCCGCAGAATATCCCCCACGGTAATTTTATCCAGGCCCCTTCCCGGCAGGTATCCCCCCTGGGGTCCCCGGAAGCCCAGCACAATCCCCGCTTTTCGCAGGGGGATAAAAAGCTGTTCCAGGTAGCCTTCCGAAATCCCCGTGTTTTCCGCGATTATTCTGGTACTTGTGTACTCCCCTTTGGACAGCAGGGCCATGTAAAGAAGGGCTTCCAGTGAATAACGCCCTTTAGTAGAGATTCTCATGTTCCCCGGGTACAGCGCTTAAAAGCCGCGCGCAGATCGGCAATAAGATCATCCGGGTTCTCTATGCCCACGGACAGCCGCATAAGCCGGTCGTTTACCCCTGCGGACAATCGCATTGCTTCCGGTATGGCCGAATGGGTTTGTACCAGCGGGTAGGTAATGAGGGATTCTACACCCCCCAAGCTTTCGGCAAACAGGATGAGGGACACGCTCCGCAGTATTACCGGCACATCGGCGCTCCGCTTTAAGTAAAACGAGACCATGCCGCTGTGCCCGCGGGTCTGGGCGGTGGAAAGCGCGAACTGGGGGTGGTCCTCAAAACCGGTGTAAAATACTTTTTCTACCTGCTCCTGTCCCCGCAGCCACTCGGCAATTTTACGCCCGTTCAGCGCGTGCCGTTCCATCCGCAGGGCCAGCGTCTTGATCCCCCGCAGGGTAAGCCAACTGTCAAAAGGTCCCAGATGTGCCCCCTCACTTTTTTGTACGTTCCGCAGCGGCTCCTCCAGTTCCTCCCGGGAGTGAACCAAAAAACCGGACAGCGTATCGTTGTGTCCCGCCAGGTATTTCGTTCCACTGTGGACCACCAGATCCGCCCCCAGGGCCAGAGGATTCTGAAAATAGGGAGAAAGAAAGGTATTATCCACCGCCAGCAGCCCCCCTTTCCGGTGGATAAGGTCCGCGCACAGGCGGATATCCGTTACCTTCATCATTGGGTTGGAGGGAGTTTCGATAAAAATAGCCCTGGTTTCGTCCCGTACAGCGCCGCGCAGTTTGACAGCATCACTTGTATCGACCCAGGAAAAGGAAAAACCGTAGCTCTGGTAAAAATCGCTAAAAAGCCGGTAGGTCCCGCCGTAGAGGTCCTCGGAGATCAGCAGGTGATCCCCCGGCTTGAACAGCTTGATAAAAGCGGAAATTGCCCCCATGCCGCTGGCAAAGGCAAGCGCGTAACGCCCCCCTTCCAGCCGGGCCAGCGCCCGCTCCAGTTCCATTCTGGTAGGATTGGACCCCCGGCCGTAATCAAAGCCGGTACTCTCCCCAAGGCCGGGGTGTCTGAAGGTTGAACTCTGGTAAATTGGGACACTTACAGCGCCGGTAAGACCCTCGAAAAGACTTCCCCCATGCACCGCCAGAGTATCCAGCGACACCTCCGCAGGGGAAGGGCAGATTTCTGTGCTGATCACATAAAACTCCTAGTCGGATTGTAGGATATGGGCAGCTCCGTGGCAAGGGTCTAAACTTAACTTTTAGGATAGCATAACCCGTCCGGTCCGGCCACCCTCAAGGCGGCGCAAATAGCTAAAATGCTGCGCAAAATACCAGGTTTGCACACGCGGCAGGCCGCTAAAAAACGCCCCAGTGCCAAACGGGCCGGGAAAGGCGGGAAGAAAAGGGGTTTACCTGGTTAAAATCAGGCAGCCAGTCCCGGCCCGGCGCAGGTTCCTGGTAAAACCCGTCCTCAACCCCATATTCCGTAAGCCATTCCATTACCCGCTCGTATTCCTCCCGGCCCAGGTACCGTTGGGGCGCGGCCGGTCCGGAGGTTTTTTCCCCTCCGGCGCAGTGGGTGTACTGGGTCATTAGGGAAAGAAGAGCCTTGCCCTGGGCGTAGCGGCAAAACCATTTGATAACTTCCCGGGTAGATTCCAGGTATCCGGGAATGATAAGGTGCCGGATAATGACTCCCCGCGCCAAAATGGACGCGGAACCGGGGGTTCCGCTATCCGCGGTCAGATCTTTGACCGTGTTTTTCCAGCGCAGTTCCCCCCGGAAGCTCAGCATCCGCAGAATGGCCGCCGCCGCGTATTGGGGATAGTCGCTTGCCTTAAAAAATCGCGCCCCCACCTGGGGGTCCAGGGTTTTTAGATCCGGCAGGTACACATCCACCCGGTCCCGCAACATATCCAGAACGGCCTCGTTTTCATAGGCCGATGAATTCCAGAGTACCGGGATATTCAGCCCCCGTTCCCTGGCCAGGTCCAGGCCCACGGCAATGGCGGGCGCCGCGTGGGTTCCGGTAACAATGTTGATATTTTCCGCGCCCGCCGTTTCAAGGGCCAGCGTAATGGCAGCAAACCCGGCGGGACTGACGGCCCGGCCCATGCCAAGGCGGGAAATTTGGTAATTCTGGCAGAAATTGCAGCCCAGGCCGCAGCCGGTTACAAAAATGGTTCCCGAACCGCCGCGGCCGCTGATGGGGGGCTCCTCTCCCCGATGGATGGACGCGGCGGCCAGCCGCAGTTCCGCCGTTTCCCCGCACCGGCCCCCGGCTCCCGCCAGGCGGTTTACTGAACAGCATCTGGGACAGAGGGCGCAGGATGCATAAGGGGATGTCGAGGGATGGGTTACCGGGGCCGTTGTTTTTCCCTCCCGGTTTTGGGACCGGATCGTTCCCGTTCCCGGATACTCTGTTCCAGACGTTTAAGGGTATCCTTAAAATCCTTGTCCTCTATCCGGTCCCAGGAGTCCGGACGGGACGGAACGCCGCGCCCATCCTGCCGCGGGGATTCGGAGGCCGGGCAGGGCTGCGGCGCGGATTGCGGACTGGTTTGCGATGAGGAAAGCGGGTCCTCTTCCCGCCGGAGGACAGCGGCTTCACCCTTGCTCAGAGTAAGGGAGATACCCCGGATATCCAGTTCGGGGAAACGCCGCTGGGCATGGTTCAGGACCCACTGAGCTTTGGTCTGTAGTATCTGAACCCAGCCGGGGTGGTCCGCCTCCACAACCAGAATCCCCTTTTCCAGATTCCGTATCCGGCTGTAACCTGCTGCGGCGGCTATGCCGCAATTCTGACATATTTGCGCCCAGGACGAAAAAAACCCTGAGTAAGTTTTGGCTTTTTTGAAGAGATCCGCGTCAATAATAGCCGCTAAATAATCACCCGCCCGTTTCATCCTTTCTCCGTGGAACGCCGTCCTCAATGCAGTATACCAGAGTTCCGGCCTGCCGGTCCCTGGCGAACTGTCCGGCCTGTTCGTCCTCCGCCGCCGTCCGGGGGTTTTGGATATAGCGGCCGTATGGCTCCTCGGGGAGGAAGGTATAAAAAGCCTGATCGTAAACCGGCATGACCGAAAGAAACCGCCGCCGTTTTTCCCCGTCCATCTCCAAAAGCACGTCGTCCAGGAGCAGCACTGGATTTTTTCCGGTGCTGCCGGAAAAAATCCGGGCCTGGGCCGCCCGCAATAACAGGGCCAGGAGCCGCCGCTGGCCCGTGGAAGCTTTTCCGGCGAATTCTTCTGTCCCCCGGCAAAAAATGTAACGGTCGCGGTGGGGCCCGGTAAGGCTTAGGCCCGCGGAACAATCGGCCTCCCGCCGTTCCGCAAGCAGCGCGGCCACCCCGTCCATGTCGCGGGGCTTCCAGGACGGGCGGTAGCGGATTGTGATGCCCTGAATGCCGGAAACCTCCCGGTACAGCGGTTCAAAAAGGGCGGAAAAGGTTTCCACCGTCTTTTCCCGCTGTTCCATCAGTTTAAGACCATAGGCCGCCAACTGGGGGTCCAAGGCATCCAGAATCCCGGAGGACGCCCCTCCGGGTCCGTTTTCGCGGAGGACGGCATTTCTGGATTTCAGAATCCGGCGGAAATTTCTTAGATCGTCCAGGTACAGGCTGTCGCAAAGGGAAAGGCTCTGATCAAAAAACCATCGCCGCCGCTCCGGGCTTCCCGATATAAACTCCATGTCCTCGTGGCAAAAGACGACACAGGGTATCACGGAGATTAGGTCCCGTCGATCTTCCACCCGCTTTCCGTCCAAAAACACCGTTTTTTTGCTTTTTTCGTACTTGATGTGGAGTTCGTGGCGGAGTAAGCCGGGATCGTCCCCCGGCCCAGGGCCAATTTCTACCCGGACCGCGTAACTTTTCTCCCCGGTTCTGGCTAATTCCCCGTCCGGAGAACTCCGAAACGAGGAACCATAGGCGGCAACATACAGGGCTTCCAGAAAATTCGTCTTCCCTTGCCCGTTTTTCCCAACCAGAAAGACATCTTTCCCCCCAACGAACAGCGTAGTATTGGTCAAATTGCGAAAAAAAACGGTATTGAGGGAATAAAAAATCATGAGCTACCCTTAAAAGGGTCCGGCCTGGACCGCAACCCGGCACACCTTTCGGAACACGGCGGCCAGGACGATTGACCGGAGGTTTACCACCGCCGACGCGCGGTCAGCTTGAAACGCCGCCGCTCAAAGCGTTTCAAGCTGACCGCGCGCTAGCCAGCCAAGAGCCTGTTAAGACGCTTCACAAAGTCCGCAGGGTCCTTGAGTTTGATTCCTTCCACCAGCAAAGCCTGGTCCAACAGCACCCCCGCGACATCGGCAATCCGCCCTTCGTCTTCGGCAGTTTTAAGACCCGCAACAATAGGATGTTCCCCGTTTACTTCCAGAATGGGCTTTACATCGGGCATTTCGGTCTGGCCCATAGCCCGCAGCATCTGGGCCATTTGGATGCTGGGGTCGTTTTCGTCCGCCACTATGCAGGAAGGCGAATCGTGAAGCCGGCGGGAAAGCTTGACCTCTTTTACCCGGTCCCCCAAAGCCTTCTTGATTTTTTCGATAACGGGCCGTATTTCTTTTTCGGCGGCCCGGTCTTTTTTCTCTCCCAGTTCCTCGTCGGCCCCGGCCCGGTTTACCGCCTTGAGTTCCCAGGATTGGCTTTCGGTTTTGCCGTCCGCGCCGGGTTTTTCCAACAAACCTGTGGTTTGACGGTAACTGTGGAGCGAAGGGATTACAATGTCATCTATCTCATCGTCCATGATAAGGACTTCGATATCCTTGGCCCGGTAAGCTTCCAGCAGGGGACTGGCCCGCAGGGTTTTTTCATCACCGCCGGTGATGTAATAAATGCTCTTTTGATCGCCCTTCATTCGGGAAACATAGTCCGATAATCCGGTCCAGCCTTCCACCGCGGTACTCTTAAACCGGACCAGTTCCTGCAGGGTATCGCGGTTGGCATAATCCTGGTACAAGCCTTCTTTAAGGGGCCGGTTAAACTGGCGAATAAATGTTTCCCACATTTCTTTGGCTTCATCGCCGCCGGAAAGGGCCCTGTCCGCCAGAGCCTTGAATTCGCCCAGCAGTTTTTTTACCGATGCGTTTTTGATGTTAATAAGGATTTTGTTCTGCTGCAGAATCTCGCGGCTTACGTTCAGGGGCAGATCTTCCGAATCGATAACCCCCCGGACAAAGCGCAGGTAAGTAGGCATGAGTTCCTTGTCATCATCGGTAATAAACACCCGTTTTACATACAGTTTCACCCCCGGCTTGTAGTCCACATTGTACAGGTCAAAGGGCGCTTTTTTGGGGACATAAAAGAGGGTGGTATATTCCAGGGTTCCCTCGGCCCTGGTATGAACATAAAAGAGGGGAGCATCACTGTCGTGGCTGATCTGTTTATAAAACTCGTGGTAATCGCTTTCCTCAAGTTCCGATTTTGCCCTCCGCCACAGGGCCGCGCCGGAATTTATCTTGTCGGTCTTTTTTTTGCTGGATTTTACCTTTCCCTTGTCATCGTATTCGTTTTCATCGTAGGTCAGGTAAATGGGAAAGGCCACATGGTTGGAGTACCGTTTAATGATGTCCTCGATAGACCAGCGGTTGGCGTATTCTAGGCCCTCCTCATTCAGGTGCAAAAGCACTGTGGTTCCCTGAGTATCACGGCCGCTGCCCTGAAGCCGCTCCACATCATAGCCGTCCCGGCCATTGCTGGACCACACAAAGACCGCGTCTTCCCCGGCTTTGCGGCTGGTAACCTCGATTTTTTCCGCCACCATGAAGGCCGAATAAAAACCCACCCCAAACTGCCCAATAAGGTTGGAGTCTTTTTTGGCCTCAACGCTAAGCTTTTCGAGAAAAGCCCTGGTTCCCGAACGGGCAATAGTCCCCAGAGATTCGACCAGGTCCGCTTCGTTCATGCCGATGCCATTATCGGAAACACTCAAGGTTTTGGCGTCTTTATCAAAAGCTATATAAATCCTGGGATCAAAACTAATGGATTTGTAGGCATCGTCCGCCACGGCAAGGTACTTGAGTTTGTCCAGAGCATCGGAAGCATTAGAGACAAGTTCCCGCAGAAAAATCTCCCGGTTAGAATAGAGGGAGTGAATGATCAGATGCAAAAGCTGGTTTACTTCGGTTTGAAACTGGCGCTGCGCCATAATAACTCCTTTAAGATGAGCTTTTCCCGCGCTTTTGGTTTTGGAGAAAACTCCGGTTTTATGATTTTTGGACGGACCGGCTTCAAAAACTGTCGTTTTGAAACAAATCCACTTGTAATAAAATACAAAAAAAGACGGCCAGGCGGCAAGAAAAAACGGCAGGACCAGGCATACACAACGGCGATCCTGCCGCGGGTGGGGCCGTGCATGCTGCGCGGCATGTTGCTGTGCAAAGAAGCGAAATGGGCTGTTTTTTCGCGCGGAAACAGCGGATGGAGGACTTTCCTCTCAAGACACCGCCGCGAGCCGGCGAGCGGGTTCTTAGGTATTCGCCCCCCTTTCGAATAAAAAGACAGTGGGCTTGTTCAATAACCCGGTTGGTTATTTCACATGTCTCCTAAAAAACACGGATTTTTGTCGTTTTTAAGCGGTGGTTACTGGAAAGAATCCGCAGGCAGGTCCAGCAGATTTTGCGCCTCGGCTTCGGGCAGCGTCTGAACATCTTTAAGTTTTCGCTCGATTTGCCGGGTGCGGGTACCTGTTTTCTCAAGTTCGGCGCTTGCCTGGTCCAGTTTTCTCTTTGTCTGTTCCAATATGTCCCCAAATTTTCCGAATTCCGTCCGGACAGCGCCAAGAATGTTCCATATTTCACTTGTTCTTTTTTCAACAGCCAGGCTGCGGAAACCCATCTGCAAACTATTGAGAAAGGCCGATATGGTAGTGGGGCCGGCAATCGTAATTTTATATTCTCCCTGCATGCTCTCGAAAAGTCCGGGTATGCGCAGTATTTCCGCGTAAAGCCCTTCAAAAGGCAAAAACATAATAGCGAACTCCGTGGTATTTGGAGGATCGATGTACTTTTCCCTTATTTCCCTGGCAAATGTTTTGACAACCTTTGCCAGCTCTTTCTGCGCCTTGTCAATTTCCGCCGTGTCTCCGGCGTCATAAGACGCTAAAAGCGTCTCATAATTTGTCGTTGGAAACTTTGAGTCTATGGGCAGCCACACAATTTTGTTCGTGTCATCTTTGGACGGAATTTTGACGGCGAATTCAACATTATCTTTACTGCCTTCTTTTGTTTTTACATTTTCCGCGTACTGCCCCGGCGCAAGAAGCTGCTCAAGTATTGCTCCCAGCTGGTACTCCCCCAGGACCCCTTTGGTTTTTACATTAGACAAAACTTTTTTCAGATCGCCAACTCCTGTAGCAAGAGTCTGCATTTCGCCAAGGCCCTTCTGCACAAGCTCCAGACGCTCACTTACCAGTTTAAAGGATTCGCCAAGCCGGGTTTCCAGTGTTGTGTGCAGTTCTTTATCGACGGTAAGTCTCATTTTTTCAAGTTTCTCGTCATTGTCTTTCCGAATTTCCTCCAGTTTTTTGCCTGTGTCGTTGGAAAGGTTTTCAATTTTTGATGAAAATTTTTCCTCAAAATCCTTCAGCGATTTTGTCAATTCCTCGCGGCTTAACCGTGTTGAGTTTGAAACCGTGTCCTGTACAGATTTTAGTTCTTTGCTCAACAATTCAGAAAACGAGGTAATGTTTCTTGAGACATCGCCCTGAAAGTCCAGTATTGATTTATTTAGTTCGTCCCGGTTATTTTTTGACGAAGCGCCCATAAATTCATTTAATGACGCAATTTTTTGGTCAATCAGCCCGGTAAAACCGGTAATATTTGTCGAAAATTTATCCTCAAAAGATTTTAACGAGGCGGCCAATTCCTCACGAATATCCTTGGCGGATTTATTGCTTTCCTCCCTGTTTACGGCAAAGTTTCGTGAAAATTCATCGCGCATAGCGGATTCGTTTTTATCAAGACGTTTATCATACTCCACGAGTTTTTGCATAACGTGGTCCTGCGAACCCTGCCTGTTTTTTGAACGAAAAACAAGCATCACGACAAACTGAATAACTATCACAGCCAAAATTACTAATTCGATGATTATGCCTGCTTCCATAACTATACCATCCTCTAATTTGTCCGGGGACAGTATTTAGCATATTCATGCGTTTTTCAACCGCCCACCTCTTGTTGGAAGGCATAGGCGTTCAGGTTGATAAAATGTGAAGGCTTTGCGAAGCGCAAGGAAGGCCGCAGGGCAAAAAAAAGCCCCGCCAAAGCGGGGCTTGAGTAAAAGCGGGCAACTAAAACAGCGTAACAGTCCGGCTTAAACAGCCATGCCGGTTAAAGCCGGGTTTAACTCTGGATCAACAAAGTTTTGGGATCCAGTTTAAGGGCTATAACGGGGGGATTATAAATGTCCCGGTCTTTGGAGACCGAAAATTCGATATGGTCCGCCCTGGGGTCCAGAATCACAACCACAGCCAACAAGTCCACAAATTCATTTAGTAAAACGGGGATATTCTGTTTGGTGTATTGACCGGCCTGACCATCGCCGGGAATCGTACAACTGTACCATATTTCCAGGCCCAACTCCACGGCAAAATCTTTGATCGCGGAGAACCGCGCCCGGTCTATTTTTGAAAAATCAAAACCGTCAATAATAAGGTATTCGGCCTTAAAACCTCCCTCTACGATCATGGCCCGCAAACTCCGCAGCACCTGATCCCCCGTTACGCCGTCCTGGCTAAAATTCATCAGCACTCTGTTTTTGACAATTTCATTCTTAACGTCCCGGGCGTTTTCCAGGTGTTTTTTCTTGATAAACTCATCAAAGATGTCCTCGTACCAGTTTAGGACATACCCGGTATCCTGGATAAAGGAAACATGGATTACTTTTTTTCCCTGAAGAAGCTTATCCAAAGCAATCTGAACCAGCACCGAAGTTTTCCCCAGACCACGGGGAGAAGCAATAACGCCAATTTCACCAGCCTTTAAGCCGCCATGTATAGACTCCTCAAACACCCGCACCGGACTGCGCCGAACAAGATCGCTGATAATCATGTTACTTCCCCTGCTCCTTTTTCCGTTTTTCCTCGTATTCCTTAATCAGAGTTTCGGATATACTCGCGGGAACTTTTCCGTATTTCAAAAATTCCATTGTGAATTCTGCCTTCCCCTGAGTCAGGGAGCGAAGAACCGTAGAATAACCGAACATCTCGCTCATGGGAACTTCCGCCTCCACCCGGCAAAAAACGCCGTCCTCGGTAGAAGAAGAAATAACCCCCCGCCGCTGATTCAGGGAGCCGTAGATATTCCCCTGAAACTCCGTGGGCCCCTCAACAGAAACCCTCATGATAGGCTCAAGGATACAGGGTTTAGCCTTGTGGTAGGCCTCCCGGAAAGCGCCGATAGCCGCCAACTGAAAGGCAATGTCGGAGGAGTCTACCGGGTGGCTCTGACCATCGTTAATCGTACACCGGATGTTGACGATGGGAAAACCAATCAGAGACCCCTTTTTAACGGCCTCCTTAAAACCCTTATCACAACTGGGAATAAACTCGTTGGGAATAGCCCCGCCCTTAATGGCGTCCACAAATTCGTAGTCTCCGCCGTCCCATGGTTCCATAAAGCCCGCCACCCGGCCGTACTGACCGGAACCCCCGGTCTGCTTGCGGTGGGTGTAGTTAAAATCCGCCCGCTGCTGTATGGCCTCCCGGTAGGCAACCTGGGGCATACCGGTCTGAACTTCGCACTTGTACTCCCGGCGCATCCGTTCAAGATAAACTTCCAGATGCAGTTCCCCCATTCCCTGAATAATAGTCTGGTTAGACTCCGGGTCCACATGGGTGCGAAAGGTAGGGTCTTCTTTGGTAAAACGGTTCAGGGCTTTGGCCATCTGGTCCGCGGATTTCTTGTCTTTGGGGTCTATAGCCAGCGAGATAACCGGCTCAGGAACGTACATACTGGTCATCGCGTAGTTAAGCCCGCCGCCGCAAAAGGTATCCCCGCTGGCGCAGTCAATGCCAAAAAGGGCCACTATGTCCCCCGGCGCGCCCTCGTTAATATCCTCCATGCTGTCCGAATGCATACGGATCAACCGCCCAACCTTAAAGCGCTTCCTGGCCCGCGTATTGGTCAGCTCATCCCCCTTTTTCAGGGCTCCCTGGTAGATCCGCACATAGGTAAGCTGCCCGTACTGACCATCCTCCAGCTTAAAACCCAGGGCCACAGTGGGGTTTTTTTCATCGGCAATAAGTTCCCGCCGCTCCTCATTCTGGTCAAGGTCCAGAGCGTAGTTTTTTACTTCCGTAGGGTTGGGAAGATAGCGATTCACCGCGTCCAGCAGGCATTGAATACCCTTGTTCTTGTAAGCCGAACCCACCATAACCGGAACAAACTGTTCCGCCAGGGCCCCCGTGCGGATAGCCTGGTGGATAACTTCTTCCGGAACAGGCTTGCCGCTCAAGTAGAGATCCGCCAGTTCATCACTAAACATGGAAACGGCGTCCACAAGTTCTTCACGGTATTTTTCCGCGTCCGCCTTCAGATGGGGGGGAATCTCCGCGCTGCGGATTTCCGTCCCCTGGTCGCCGTCAAAATAGACGGCCTTCATCGTAATCAGGTCCACCACCCCTTCCAGCTTGTCTTCCAGGCCGATGGGGATCTGGATCATCACCGCGTTCAGCCCCAGTTTTTCCCTTAGCTGGTTTTTCACCTTGAACGGATTGGCCCCCGTGCGGTCGCATTTATTCACAAAAGCAATCCGGGGCACATGATAGCGCTTAAGCTGGCGGTCCACCGTGATGGACTGGGACTGAACCCCGCCCACCGCACAGAGAACCAGAATAGCCCCGTCCAGAACCCGCAGGGACCGCTCTACCTCAATCGTAAAGTCCACATGTCCGGGAGTATCAATCAGGTTGATGGTGTGTTCTTTCCAGGTAACCTGGGTAGCGGCGGACTGAATCGTAATCCCCCGTTCCCGCTCAAGCTCCATGTGATCCATTGTCGCCCCTACCCCGTCCTTACCCCGGACTTCGTGAATGGCGTGTATTTTGTTGCTATAAAAAAGGATACGCTCGGAAAGGGTGGTTTTCCCCGAATCGATGTGGGCGCTAATCCCAATGTTGCGCATCTTGGTAATATCAATACTCATCTACTGTGTACTCCTTCTCCGTTTCTGAATGTCAGCGTTATCACAATATATCAAAGTTTTCAATTGTTTTCAACAGCCGGCAGAGTATAACTTCTAAAACATTACTCAATAATCGGCGGGTAAGGGTAAAAACCGGCCAAAACCGGTTTTTGGGGTATCATGCGCGATGCGCGGTAACCTGCCAGTCATTGCGGAACCGGGCCGCTTTAGTAACGAAACATAAACAGCCGGACCGCCATGCGAAAATTTCGCGTGTTATTACAGGGTTTCCAGACCGGCGGACTTTTGAACTGCCTCATTTAACCAGAGTGTCCCGTTCACCCGCAGGATAAGAAGTAATAAAGGTGCCATATTGTATTTCCCTCTCCTCATGAGCCTTTTTTACAAAGGCGGGTTTTGGCAGATTTTCCCTTGTTACTGTTATACTTTTGCCCTTATCCATTACATCGTAAATAACTCTGCGTACCTTATATGGCTTTCTTATATCGCTATATCTGGGCAGCATTCCTCCGATACCAGACACAAATATTGTCCCATAATTTAAAAGATAACCCAGCAAACCTTTGCTGCAAATCAGGCTTTCCACTTTTTCTATAGGCATATCAATCAGCCTGGAATTGAAAAGACCTTTTTTGAGAATTAGGCGTTTGTTTGTAATGTAATACTCGACAATACAATATTCGACTATCCGCCAAATTAAGTATAGCATCAATAACATTATATCAATTATCAGCACTTTTCCAAATATGCTGTTCACAACCTCATTGACAACACTGCTATATGAAAGGACAATTGATTTTGTTATTATCAGCAGGGCGACAGAAATAAATAAATACAATATAGGTCTAATTAGAACTATCCAGTGTAATTTAGGGCTATAAATTACAACTTCACCCTTCTGCAAATTTTTTTCGTTTAGCAGTGTCATAATCCGGCCTTCTTGATTTATTAAACGAGGCTGTCCCAAAACTTCGGTTTTTTGAACAACTTTATATGGAAGCTTCCCAAAACCCGGCTGACTTTGGGAAAACCCCATTCTACGCTCATTATAGCCCCATTATGGCAATTCCCTGCCTCCGGCTACATTCTCAATAGTTTATACCGGTTTTTTATTTTTGTCAATCTTCCTGCTCCCCTGGCCGCTTTGGGGGAGCAGGCGGGGTTTCCCGGTTTTAAAAAGCCACAAGCGCGGCAGGCTCCTAACGGTCTATATGATAACCGCCTTTCAACGTTATCAGCAAGGCAAGGGCAAAAGGCCGGCCCCGGCCATTGGCGGTATCGGCGTTGCCCGCAAAGGGCAGATTCGCGGCGGCGGCATGGTCTTTGCTGTAATAGCGGCCCCCGCGCCCGCCAAGGGCAATGGGAAAGCCCAGGGAAACGTCAAGGTGGGGCAGGGGCGCGAAAGACAGGCCCGGCAGAATATAGGCGGTGTTCGTCTCCAGAGCCCAGCGTCCGGTCATGGCAAAACGCAGGTTCCATACCCAGCCGGGGCGGAAAACCAGGTTCCAGGCAGCGTTAAGACCGGGGATAAAGGGGGGAGTCTGCGCTTCCGTCAATTCGGTCTTGGGGCTGAAGTAGTACACATCCTCCTCCCCGTTCCAAAACAACTCCCCGTTCATCGAAACAAGGCCATCAAAAAAACTCCGGGCAAAACCCATGTTGGCGGAACCGGTAAAGCCGTCCCAAACTTCGTGGCGGACAGCCCCCACGGCTTCAACGTACAGTTCCGTATCCGCCAGCGTTGTTTTTACGGACGCGGAGGCCCGCAGGGGCATTTCTGCGTAGTAAAACGCGCCCAGATCGATATCCGCCCAGGTAAAGGCCAGGTTGTACTTCGCCCCATAGCCAATCTCGCTAAAAGCCGGGGTCGCGCCCTGCATAAAGCCAGTCCGGGTAAGGGCAAGAAGCTCCAGTCCGCCAATGCCAATGGGAATATTTATTTTCATGATATACGGATCGCCGCCCTTCCCCTGCGGTACCCGGGACAACAGGTTGGCAGCGGAAAAATTGGGGGAAATACCCCAATTATGGCTGAATTTTCCCACCCGGAAGTAAACCCGGCTGCGTATCTGGTAGTCGATAAAAAATTCGGAAAGGCTAAGCGCCGAAGAACCGGGGACCGCAAACAAAAGGGAACTGTGGGTGCGGAACGTGTCGGATATCCTTACATCCATGTTGACATAACTGGTCAGGCCTATCCCCAGCACATGACTGTACACGGGCTCAAACGTACCGGCAAACCAGGGCGTTTCGCTCCAGCCCGGAGAAAAACCGGCATTGGCGTTGTAAGAAAAATCCAGGGAAAAACCGGAACGGCCCAGCAGATCAGCAAGAAGGCTGCCGCCGTCTTCGGCCCCCGCGTCCGCAGATCCCCCCCCGGCTGCCGCGCCGCTTCCCGCAGGCGATGAGCCGTCCCCACCGCCCGTAGCAGCGTCCGCCCTGCCGCTACCCGGTCCGCCAGACGGCGAATCTCCCGGCGAGCCGCCTGGTTCTCCCGGTGAAGCGCCCTGCGGACCTTCCGGAGAAGGCCCGTCAAACAGCGTATCAAAGTCCCAGTCCAGGGCGCCCGGGTCCGCTCCCTGGGCGGCCGCAAAGGGCGGGCTGCAGAACCCGGCAAGGCCCAGGATCAGGAAAATCCGCAGAGCCTTGCCCGTAAGACAGGAAGAAAAACGCGGCAGGGGAGGCGTATGAACCGAAAACGCGGAGGCGGCCGGCGGCTTCACTTGTTTACAGATTCCAAAAAGGTTTTTGAATACGTGGAGTCGGGGACGCGGGCAAAGGAAGGCCTGTTGACGGTGATCTGGGTACGTTCATGAACAAATTTCCCGTCAATGACTGCCCCCCGCAGGGCTTCCTCAAACAGGACCCGCTTGGGCACAAAGCGGGTCCCAATCTGGTAATAATCGGGAAAGGCGCTGGTCCGCAGCAGTTGACCGGAAAGGCTGTAATCCTCGGTTTTCCGCACCAGGCCGTCCCCGCTGATCCAGATTTTCATCCGGGGATATGTTACCTCGGTAGTTACCGCTTCCAGCGTAAGAACCCGGCACGTAAAACGGCCCAGAACCGCGTCTTCTCCGGCGATAATCCGGTAATCCTGGGCCAGGGTAGAACGGGTAAAATCGGAATTCCGGGCATTGGTGTTTTGAAAACGGTCCACGCTGGACGTAGTGTTAAAGCGGCGGCTTTCCGGGTCATAAATCCACAGGGTTTCCCCCTGTTTAAGATAGCCCTGGCCCCGGCTTATCGCCGGCTGCATGATCACGATCACATAGGCTTCAATGTCATCCCGGCGGAAAACCCCCGCCACTGTGGTAGAACGGCTCTGGCCCGGCTTGTCCTGGACAATCGTATACTCGGCGGAAAAATCCGCGCCGTAATAACTGGCCAGGCTGTCCGCCCGGCGCAGAATTTCCAGGTCCGTCTGTCCATGCAGGGCCAGACCACCCAGCAAAAACAACGCCGCCGGCAAGATAACCCGCCCGGCACAAAACCGGACAGCATGAACCAGCGTCATACGGATCAGCGCCGCCGGTTTTTCTACGCGCACCATTATCGGCCCCCGCTTAGCATAGCCGGCAGCGGTTCCCGGGACGACCTGAACACCGGCGCTGCGGCCGCCAGAAAAAGACTTGCAAAAACCGCCGCAACATTTACCAGCACCGTGCCGGGCAGGTACAGGGTCCTCAGCTTGCCATCTTCCAAAAAAATTTCAAAACTTGGAAGCCACGAAAAAGGAATAAAAGTAACAGCCCACTGCAAAACCAGCGTTAAAAGCAGCCCCGCAGCCAGGGATACCAGGGCCAGGCCAGAAGTTTCCAGCGCAAGAATAAAACGAATATCGGCGCCGTAAAAACCAATGGCCCGCATGGTTCCCAGTTCCCGGCGCCGTTCACGCAGGATAAGGCGGTATGTTACCAGGGCGCTCACCGTCATAATAACAAGCATCATGCCATATAAAAAATAAGTAATGATACTCATCGCGTCCAAAAGGTCCGCAACTTCCGACAGGTAGACCGGAATGGTCAACAGGAATACTTTTATTCCCTCAAAAGAAACCGCCCGCGCCAGATCCAGTTCTTCCCGGTCATGGACAATGGGCCCGGTTTGTATACGCCGTTCCGTTTCCACTTGCAGCAGGGCCCGTTTTTTTTCAATATCCCGGCGGTCCCTGATAAACAGGCCGATAATCGAGCAATCTTCATCGTTAACAAGAAGCAGGCGGTTAAGGGTAACGCGGTTTACAAAGGCCTTGTAATAGCCAAAAATCGTGAAATCTTCCACAATGCCGCCCACAATAAAGACCCCTGTGTTCTTTTGCCCCCAGTGGGTATTCACTTCCAGAACCAGGCTGTCCCCCACCAGAATATTCAACTGGGCAGCCACCGGCGCGGAAAGATAAATGGTGTCCACGCCGGGGGACCGCCGGGCCGTATCCCCTTGGGACGATTCGGAAGATTCGAATGTAGCCGGATGATCTCCGTAATCAAGGCTGTCAAAATAGGAAACTTCGTTATCCCAGTCCACGCCCACAACGTATTTAAGTTTTACCGCGCTGCCGTTGTAGTACAGTACGCCTTCGTTGCCAAAAATAGTCCGCTCAACCACATGGGTTTCCCCAATGCGGGCGGCTTCTAAAGCCCGGTACAGTTCGGCTTTTGCGCCGGCATTCAGATAGTTAATATTCCCCATCGAACTATCATGTCCGACAGCCACAATATCGCCGGCGTAGTGATCCTGGGCGGACCGGTATACATTGTCATCCATGCTGTCTTTTACAGCGGTTAACAGCATAACAATACTAAACCCCAGGCATAGGGCAAGGAACAGAAAGAAATACCGGCGGCGGTAACGGAACAGGTACTTGACGGAAAGAACCACAAGCGTAATAAACTTCATGCTACGCCGCCTGATTTATAAGCGGTTGTTGTCCGAAAAACTGAAGTCTCCGGACTGCTTTATTTTTTACTGCGCCCAGAACCAACTTAGGCCTCCTGCCGTACTGCCACAACCGGATCAATGCGGACCGCGGTTTCTACCGGAAAAACAGAAGCCGCGATACCCAAAAACAGGGACACCCCGAAAGACGCGGCGGCCACTGCCGGGAGAAAACGCAGGTTTAACACCGGCCCTCCCAGAAGCGATGCAATCAAACTGTTGGAAATAACAATACCCGCACTGTTTACCGCATGGATACACCAGAACCCGGCAAGAACGCCCAGCGTTCCCGCGATGCAGGAAAGGGCAATATTTTCCCCCAGAACAAGAATCCTGATATACCCGTCCCCCGCGCCAATAGCCCGCAGCGTTCCAATTTCCGGCGTCCGTTTAAAAACAGAAATTAAAAGAATATTCACCTCCGCGAGGATCCCCGCAATGCACATAAGAACAATACCGCCGTTAAAAAACGACTGGAGCAGAAACAGTAAAATGGCGGAATTTCCCGCCGCGATACGCCAGTTTACCGCGGTTACCCCCATCGAATTTATTTTTTTGTTCAGCGAGGCAATAAATTTCCCGGCGGAAACCCCCTGTTCAAGGCGAATAATGATAAAATTCCAGTCCCCCCCGTAAAGCTGCGTATTTTCGGACGTGTCGTCAAAATAGGCCGCGATGGAAGAAATGTCCAGGGCCTCCCCATAATCCGCCACACGATCCGCAATATCCCCTGTGTCCATAACCGGAACGTACACAGCGGAACTATCAGATTCGCCTGAGCTTTCCCAAAACAGATCGTCTATGGGGTTTTCCAGCGAGCCGGAATTCTCCCCGCCGCTTTCGAACCCGGAAGTAGCAACCTGGATACTGGCGAGGATCCGCGCTGTCTGCGGATCGGTAATGATAATCTCATTCATCAAGGGGCCGGTATTTTTGTAACGGTAAATTCCAACCAGCGGCGCTTCCCGAATTTTGAAACCCGCCGCTCCGGCAGCGGTCAGAAGCAGGGGAGTTCCCGGTTCAGGATACGTCCCCGTTTTTTCCATGATTTCCGATGCCCGTTCCGCCGGAATCATGGCCCCGTATTCGCCGGGCGCCGGAAAACGGCCCTCCTCAAGCACAATGCCGGGAAATATGTCAAAGTAACTGGCCGTATCCACGCCGCAGACAAGGACAGCCGAACGGCTGCCAAACACATCAAGAAAAGCTTTGGTGGAAACCTGGCTTGTTACCCCGCCGGCGCCCGGTTCATTCAGGGCAATATCCCTTACAAGGTCAAAGGCGGGCAGTTCGGGGATCGTAAAAAATTCATCAATAACCGGGGTATTGGCGCCAAAAAGACTCATCGTTACCGGAGAAGTTTTTTGCAGAACCACATCGCCGGTAAGACTTTCGATATAGGCATCCCGCAAAGCGCGGTCGGATCCGCCGATTACCGAGTTGCCGGTAAAAAATAAAAATGTAATGGAAAAAATCAGAAGTATAACAAGGAGGGAATTTTTTTTGCTTCGCAGTATGTTTCTTACAACAAGAAAAAAAATAGTAATCCTCCTTAGCGGCGTTCTTCTGTTTCGATCAAACCGTCCCGCAAAAAAATTACATGATTCGCCAGTTTCCAGATGTCGGGGTCATGCGTGGAAAATATAAATGTGGTCCCCTCTTCCCGGTTAATCCTTCTCATAAGATCCAGGATTCGTTCCCCATTGGCGGAATCCAGGTTAGCCGTAGGTTCATCGGCAATAACAATCCGCGGCTTGGTAACCAGGGCGCGCGCAATAGCCACCCGCTGCTGCTGGCCCCCGGAGAGTTCCGCCGGCTTGTGAGCGCGGCGGTCCACAAGCCCCACTTCTTCCAGCAAATATTCTACCCGTTCCCGGTTTTCTTTCCGGCTGCCCTTTTTTTTGCCGATAGTCAGCGGAAGCTCGATATTTTCATAAACCGAAAGGACAGGAAGCAAATTGAAAGATTGAAACACAAAACCGATATAATCCCTGCGCATACGCGCAAGTTCCCCCCGGTTCAGCGTCCCCGCTTCACGGTCTTCCACAAACAGATGCCCGCCGCTCGGCGTATCAATAAGCCCGATAATATTCATCATCGTAGTTTTCCCCGAACCCGATGGCCCCGCCACGGACACAAAATCCCCCGCGCCAATATCAAGGCTGACCCCTTTCAGAGCCTCCACCGTGATTCGCCCCATAGGATATGTTTTTTTCAGATTTCTCAGGGATACCAGCATCAGGCCCCGTCTCCCTTCCCCAGGGCGCCGCGAATCTTCGCTGCCACTTCGCTGTCGCCGCTGATATTCTTAATAGCGTTCAATACAAAAGCAAGGAACACCGCAAAAAACAGAAACGCAAAAAATATCACGACGGCGGCCCACGGACCTGCTGTCCGCGAAGCACCAAATATTCCAAACACCTGAAACCCGCCGGAAATGAACGGCGGGTACAGGCATTTAAGAACCGTATCTTCCCCGGACAGCAGATCTTTGGCCCAGCAGTACCGGATATAATCCTGGGCGGAATAATCCTTTCCCGGCTCCCACATCGACTCAAAATATGACACGATGTCTTCCGCATATCCGGCGTAATAAACTGCCGCCATAGTTTCGGCTTTGTTTAACAAAGTAGAAAAGAACTTTTCTACACGTTCCCTGTCTCCCGGACCAGGTTTTAATATAATGTCCACCCCATCATTCTGGGTATATTTGATATCAAGAGTATCGTAGTTTCGCCCGCTTAGACCCGCTTCCATCAGCGAAGTTTCACGCAGTTCCCTGGAATCAAACCACGCGGGAAACTTGTCCGTGCCGCTCCTCCCAACCCTGGGATTGATCACCACCGTCATGCGGCCTTCACATTCCCTTGTCAATGATTCACGAGCGGAAATAACTCCCCTGCCGCTGAGTATTTGAATACCATAATAACCGGCGGAAACAACAAGACCAACTACGGCAAAAATTATAAGCAGCCTGCGGTATTTTATCAAAACAACAAGCAGATCAATAAGGCTGATCTCATCGTCATCATTTTTCTGCGCTTCGCTGTTCTTCTGTACTTCGTTTTCCGGCATTGTAAATTCCTTAAAAAATAACCCCGGCTGCTTATTCCCCGGTCTGTATGGCCGCCTAAAAGCCCTGAACTTTTTCAACAGGCAGCCGGGAAATTCGGGCGGCCAGCTCAATAGCCCAGCCCATGTTCAAAAGGTTCCCGGCTATTTCGACCCGGGCTTTCTCCGCGCCCTCCGCTTCGCCCCTGGCCTCGTACTCCGCCGTCAATCCCGATTCTTCAAGAACCGCTTCTGAATTGGCCCGCAGTGTCACAGCCGAACAGGCCCGTGCCGGCGCTCCCTTCCCCTTCTTGCTGCCCTTTTTGAGTGGAAGCGGTTGTTGTTCAGAAACCTCAGTTTCTGAACAACTCTAATATAGTATACGTCGTTTCCGTATCCAAGCCATCCGCAAGGCGCCTGATAAGGCCGCGCGGGAGCGGCTGACTATAAACGCAAAGGCAAGGCGGATAATAGGCGCATTGTTAAGCACGGCGTACAGACAGGCGTACCCGCAAATCTTGTAAAAATCATTGTACTTGTTCGATAACCCGGTTATTTTTGCGAAAAGCTTTCATAAAGACGCGGACAAAGTTCTTGCCGAAAGATCCAACTGGATAGCGTTGAAAAAGGCGAAATACCATTTGAGGGTTTTGCTTCTTTATAATACCATATCATAAACTAAACAATGCTTCATATTTTGAAACAATACGATCCCACCGGTATTTGCTATCCGCAATCAGTTTCATCTTTTTTCCCATATATTCCAACCGCAGCCTATCCCGATGAATAATATGAGTATATAATTCATCGGCATTTAACCAGTACACACATTGATTTTCAGTGGTGTATCGATTGTATACACAATC
>JAISLX010000172.1 GCA_031277045.1 Treponema sp. | reverse complement strand
CATGGCCCTGCCGGCCAGGGGCCGGAGGGACGCGGGCCGCGTGGAGGGCAAGGTAAATGTGGTGACCACCATTTTCCCGCCCTACGATTTTGTGCGGGCCATCGCCGGCGACAAGGCCGCCCTGACCATGCTGCTGCCCCCCGGCGCGGAGAGCCACTCCTTTGAACCCACCCCCCAGGACATCATCAAGGTGCAAAACTGCGATGTCTTTATCTATGTGGGCGGCGAATCCGACGCCTGGGTGGAAACGATCCTCGAATCCATGGACACCGGCGGCATGGAAATTATCACCCTCATGGACTGCGTCGAGGTGGTGGAGGAAGTGATTGTCGAGGGCATGCAGGACGAGGAAGAGGGCCATTCCCACGGGCACGAGGAGTTTACCCGCGCCGACATCAAAGACCGCGCCCTCACCGATTGGGCGGGGGACTGGCAGTCGGTGTACCCGCATCTCCTGGACGGGACCCTGGACCCGGTCTGGGAACACCGGGCCGAGGAGGGCGATAAAACCGTGCGGGAGCTCTTTGAGGAAAACAAGGCCCACTATGTGACGGACGTGGACAGAATCACCATCACCGCCGATTCCATGAGCTTCTACCGGAACGGCGTCCCGGTCACCGCCCGCTACGACTACCGGGGCTCCGCCGTCACGGATACCGGGGACGGGGACCTCTGGGTGCGTTACAAATTCGAGGCCGCCGGGAACCCGCCTGAAGGGGCTCCCCGGTACGTCATGTTCAGCGATCACCTCCACGCCCCCGCCAAGTCGGAACACTTCCACGTATACGCCAGCAATAACAGTTTTGATGAGCTGATGGCGGACACGGACCCGGTGAATTACCCCACCTATTACCCCGCCGCCATGACGAAGGGCGACATTGTGGCGGAGATGATCGGCCACGGGCACGGGGAGGAGGAAGCGGAGTACGACGAGCACGTGTGGACTTCCCCCCGGAACGCCAAACTGATCGTGCGGAAAATCGCCGACGTGCTGAAACAGCGGGACCCCGCCAACGCGGCGGAGTACGAGCGGAACACCGCCTCCTACCTGGCCAAGCTGACGGAACTGGACGCCTCGTTCCAGGCCCTGGTGAACGGCGCGAAACGGAAAACCATCGTCTTTGGGGACCGCTTCCCCTTCCGGTATTTTGCCGACGCCTACGGCCTGGACTACTTCGCCGCCTTCCCCGGCTGCTCCACCGAAACCGAGGCCAGCGCCGCCACCGTCGCCTTCCTGATTAACAAGGTCCGATCGGAAAACATCCCCGCGGTGTTCCACATCGAGCTTTCCAACGAAAAAATCACCGACACGATCTGCGGGGAAACCGGGGCCCGGAAACTCCTGCTCCACGCGGCCCACAACGTCTCCAAGCGGGATTTTGACCGGGGGGCCACCTACTACGGCCTGATGTCCGCCAACATCCAAAATCTGCGGGCCGCCCTGTACTGATTCCCGGCACGATTAAACCTGCGGGTTTGGGCGCATTCCCGGCCCCGAGGGGCCGGGAACCGGGCTATCCGCTCCAATTTTTGCCCCTGCGGGGCAAAAATTCCGCTCCTATCCCTTGCGCGGGTCAAACTGCTACGCAGTTTGTCCTTTCGGAGTTTTGCTCCGCAAAACTCCAGAAAATACGACCGCCATGCCATTTTTGAGCTGTAGGTTTTTGTATTGCAAAAACCTAAGAATTCGTACAGCCGTCATCAGCCCTTTCAGGGCTGTGCTGTAAGGAAAGGGTTGTAAGACATCGCCATAAGGCGATGGGCGCATCAGCCCCTGCGGGGCTGTGTTGTAAGGAAATTGATTGTACGACGCCGCTTTGCGGCTTGTACATCCATGCCGGCGGTCTTTTTTGGGCTGCCTCAGACTTCCCCCTGGGCCGTGGCCAGCAGTTCCACCAGGATCCGGGCCTCGTCACCGCTCAGGGTAATGCCCTTCCCCATCTTTTCGTGGCCCGGCGCCCAGTCCCGGATGTCAAGCTTGGGGCTCCGGCCGTTCCAGGAGACCAGGTTGAGTTCCTTCTTCCAGCCGGTCCGTTCCTCCGAAAGGACCCCGAAGTGTTTCAAAATATCAAAACTAATGTCCGCCATCTTAATCCTCCGTGTATAAGGGGGTTTACCCGTTTTCCCGGAGCTAATCCCGGGGGAACGAAGCCCCGAGCTTGTGAAAATTCCCGGCCTTGACTATCATTAGATAGGTACCCGCCGCAGGACGGTTTAACATATTTGGATTTAACGGGATCCGTTGTCAAGGATTGTCCAGCATAGGGCGTCCTGAAATCAGCGCCTGACGGGTTCGAAGGTCCCGGGAATGACTTACATATAAAGGCTTTAAACTGGACCGGCGGCGGAATGGAGAACCCCCGCCCGCAAAGCAGCGGGGTATCTTCGGTCAACAAAGAAAAAGTCCTGCGGACTTTTCTCATTTTACACGGGGGAGGCCTCTACCCCGCCATCATTGGCGTAAGAATTGAACCGCCCCAAGGCTCCCCCGCGAGCCGGCGAGCGGGTTCTTGGGTATTCGACCCCCCTTCGAATAAAACGCCGCTTCATGCATCCTTTGTGCGCCGCAAACCGTAGGTTCTTCGCCTTAGTGGTTAGTCTTTCTTGAAAATTCCTGTGAGGTTAAAGAAATTTTAACGATCAAAACGTAAACGCCGATGCCCTAATGCGCCGGCCCTGCCCTCTTTACACGCTTTACGGTTTTCGGGTAACCTGTACCATTATGCTGTTTCCCCTGGAAGAACTGATACAATACAATGGTAACATGTACGAAATTACCGCCGCGGCTTCCCGCCGGTCTTACCAGCTTTCCATGCTGAGCGATCCCGATCTTGAGGACAGTGAAGGCAAGGTGGTTTCTCTGGCGGCCCGCCAGGTATTCACCAAAGAAGTGGAATTCCGTATCGAACAATGAAATTGTTCAGAAGAGTTCCCAAAGCCCGGCCGGGTTTGGGAAAAGTTCTAAAATGCCGGATTTTGGAGCCGTAACCTATAAAAATGGCGGATTTGCCGGATTTTTAGTCTACGGAACCGGTTCAACCGCCTTGATTTAACGGAAAACGGACATTCAGCCGCTTTCCCCAAAGCCAATTTTACCGGCAGTTTTGTTTCCACAGGCAGCTTCGCTGCCCGCGGGACTGTCTTCGCCTTCGCGGAGTTTTTCCCTATGCCCATTCCCGTATTAATCCTCTTTGGTCCCACGGCTTCCGGTAAAACGGAAATTGTGAACCGTCTTGCCGCCTGTCCCGGAGGGGGGCCGGGCGGATACCGGGGAATAGAGCTGGTATCCGCGGATTCTATGCAGGTTTACCGGGGCATGGACATAGGCACCGCCAAACCTTCCCCGGAAGAGCGGCGCCGCTTCCCCCACCATCTAATTGATATCCGCGACCCCGGCGAGCGGTTTAGCGCGGGGGAATTCGTGCGGCTTGCCGACGAGTGCTGCGCCCAAATTGCCGGGCGGTCCGCGCTGCCGGTGGTGTCCGGGGGTACGGGATTTTACCTTAAAAACTTTATTCTGGGGTTAAGCGAGGCCCCCCCTTCGGATCCGGAGATCCGCGCCACCCTGTGGGGGGAACTGCGGCAGCGCGGCAGCGCGGCTTTAATGGAGGAGTTGAGCTGCGCCGATCCTGTCAGCGCCGCCCGGATACACCCGAACGACGAATACCGCCTTCTCCGCGCCCTGGAGGTTTTCCGTCTGAGCGGCCGGCCCCTTAGTTCCTACCGGTCCGGCCTTGCCGCGGCTTCCGGGGGGCCCTGTCCCGCCGGGGGGAAAAATCCCGCTGAAACGACCGCGCCCGGACGCGGCGGCCGCTACTGCTTTCTTGTCGCCGGCCTGAAAAGGGAACGGCGGGAACTCTACCGCCGTATCAATGAACGCTGCGCGGCGATGTTCCGGGCCGGGCTTCCCGCCGAACTGAGGGGGCTTGTGGAACAGGGTTACGGACCCGGGGATCCTGGAATGAGGGCCATAGGCTACAGGGAATTTTTTATCGAAACCATGGAAGACGGCGATTCCGCGCGGGGTTTCAGGATCGCCGCGGACCTTGCGGGGGTAGAAGCCCTGATAGCCCAAAACAGCCGCCGTTACGCCAAACGGCAAATCACGTACTTCGCCTCCATTCCCCATGTTCACTGGATAGACATGGACAAGACCGGGGAAAAAAGCGCGGAGCTGATCCGTAACATGGTGGAAGAATTGTTGCCCGGATAGAACCGAAGACCTCCCCAAGACTAACCGGATAAAAACGTTGTGGGCCATCGAGGACTTGAACCTCGGACCAAGAGATTATGAGTCTCCTGCTCTAACCAACTGAGCTAATGGCCCATAGCATCCAATAAATACTCCAAAAAACGCAAGGGGGTCAAGCCGGGCCTGTCAATGAAATTTGGAAAAGCTTTATCCGCAGCGCCGATTGTGCTTTTCCCGAAACTCGGTTAACTTTGAAAAAGAATTCCGAAAAAGCGGCTTAAAGCCTTCTTTTTTTCGTAAACCCGGATGGTTTCCCAAAAATTTGGCTTACCGGACAGGAGGTTTGTATGAGTAATTCCGTGCTTGACGCTATCGCCGGACGCCGGAGCATCCGGTCGTACACGGCGGAAAAGCTTACCAGGGAACAGATTGATATTCTGCTTAAAGCGGCGGGGGAAGCCCCCAGCGCCCGGAATTCGCAGCCCTGGCACTTTTCGGTTACCCAAAATCGTAAAATACTGGACGAGATAAACGCCGAGGTTTTTTCGATCTTAAAACACGACAGGGGGGATATTTTCCACGGCGCCCCGGCGGTGATTTTCCTCTCCTGCGATCCGGAAAGCCGCTGGGCCCGGCTGGACTGCGGCATCGCTGTCCAGACTATCGCCCTGGCGGCCCATTCCATCGGCCTGGGGACGGTGATCCTGGGAATGCCGGATCCGGCCTTTACCGGGCCCCGGAAGGCTTACTTCGACGCCCTCCTCAAATTCCCCCCGGCGCACAGTTTTGCCGTGGCGGTAGCGGTGGGGGTCCCTTCGGGAACTAAAGAGGCCCATCCGGTGGAACAGGACCGGATCAGCTTTGTGGACTAGCGGCTTGCCGCGCTTCGCGCATAAGATCCGGAAAAACCGGTTTCCGGATGGGACCACGGCTATCCGGCGTCTTCCGCCGTGGCGGAATCTCGTGTTCTTCATCCTTTTTCTGCCGGTTACCGGGGGGGCGGAGGAGTTCCGCTACATCCACCGGGCCGGAGACAGCTACCGGATCCTTTCGGTAGTAAACGAGGACGTGTACCTGGACCGGCGGCTTAGCCACCGGGCGGAGATTCTGAACAGGGTCGCCGTTACGGTGCTGAGTGAAAAGGAAGGTACAGGACGGCACGACGCGCTGTTTCAGACATCCGAGCGGGCGGTCCGGCCGGACGACGGGGAGGGGGTCTTTCAGTGGGAGCGGGAGTACCAGTCGGTGTTTGACCGGGACAGCCTGGGCCGCCTTACCATTGACGACCGTTATTTTATGCCGGTGGTACGAAACGTGCCGGTTTTTCCCGGCGGGGACCTTGAGCCCGGCGACACATGGCGCGCCGACGGCAGCGAAACGCACGACTTTAGGGATGCCTTCGGCATAACCGAACCTTACCGGATCTTTTTTACCGCGGATTACACCTACCTGGGGAACAGAGTATGGGAAGGCCGGGAATATCCCGCCTTTTCGGTGTCCTACCGGATTGACGACAGCCCCCCGGCGGTACGGGGGCGGTTCTGGCCCCGGCGTATTGCCGGGGCCTGCGATCAGATACTCTACTGGGACCGAGAGCTGGGGCAGAGCCGGGCCTACGAAGAAACGTTCAGGATGATCTTTGAACTTTCCGACGGGGTACACCCCGAAGAAACCCGCATTGAATACCGGGGAACCGCCTATGCGGAAATACTTGAATCTCCCCGGATGGACAAGGACCGGATTGCCGGGGACATTAAACAGGAACTGGAAACCCTGGGACTGGGAGACGCGGGAGTACGGGTTGACACGGAGGGTGTTACCATCAGTCTGGAGGCTATCCGGTTTGAGGCGGATTCCACCCGGCTTCTTCCCTCCGAACAGGCCAAACTGGACCGGATTGGGGAAATTCTTGCCCGTTACGGCGATCGCGACATCCTGGTGGCCGGCCATACCGCCCTGGCGGGAAGTGCGGAGGGCCGACGGGAACTTTCCGCCGGGCGGGCAGCCGCGGTAGCCTCATACCTGATCGGCAAGGGTATCCGTTCCGGGGAGCGGGTAGTGGTCCGGGGCTACGGCGCGGAACGGCCTGTGGCGGACAACGCCACCGCGGAAGGAATGGAGCGGAACCGCCGCGTGGAAATTACGATACTGGAAAACTAACCTTTTCCCGCCGGGACTAGAACACCGGGGGGCAATATGACATGATAGACCATTCATGAGTTATTCTAATCCGGTAAATCTTGGCATTTTGGCCTGCCCCGGGGGGGCAGTGTTTGCCGACGAGGTTGTCGCCCACCTGCACAAGGGGTACCGCAAAAAGCTCCAGGAAATTGCCGCCGACATGGCCCGGCGCTACGATATGGATAACAGCGAGGTTATACGGCAGATCAATTTTACAAACGACGCGGTAAATCTTCGGCGCGTACCCGGTTCGGCGGGGGAAATACGGGTTCCCCGTTTCAAAGTTCCCGCCCGCTTCACCATTTTTGCCAACGGAGAAGTAAAAGCGGAGATCCTCGAATCCGTGCGGGGCAAGGATATTTACATCATTCAGGATGTGGAAAATCACTACCCGGTCAATTTTGACGACGGCAGCGAGAAAAAAGTCCTTTCGGTAAACGACCATTTGATGACGGCGCTGGTTACCGTGGACGCCGTTATGCAGGCCGGAGCGGGGCAGATAACGGTGGTGCTTCCCAATTACCCCTATGCCCGGCAGCACAAGTCCAAGGGCCGGGAGGGACTTACCGCCAGCCGGGTGGGAAAAATGCTGGAGCACCTGGGGGTGAACCGGATTATCACGCTGGACATCCACTCCCGGGATATTGGTAACTCCTTTGATCGCATGCGCCTTGAGAACCTTCACGCCAGTTACCAGATCATCCGTACCCTTTCCCGAATGGACGGTATTTTGAACGATGATTTTGTGGTGGTCTCCCCGGACACCGGCGCGGTGGACCGGAACAAGTTCTACGCCACCGCCCTTAAAAAACCCCTGGCCCTTCTCTACAAAGAACGGGACTATTCCCGGATAAGCCGGGATGCCAACGACAACAATATCGCGGAAATAAAACTGCTGGGAAACGTGAAAGGTAAAACTGTTTTTATGGCGGACGATATGCTCGGTACCGGCGGCACCCTTTTAAAGGGCATGAAGACACTCAAGGAACACGGGGCGGGAAAAGTAATCTGTTCCATCAGTCTGCCCCTCTTTTCGGGAAACGCTATTTCCTATTTTGACGAAGCTTACCGGGAGGGTTTCTTTTTCAGGCTTATTGGCACCAACGCCGTCTACCAGGAGGAAATCCTGAAGCGGGAATGGTACGTTACCGTGAATATTTCCCGCCTGTTTGCCCAGACCATTACGCGGCTCCACCAGCGGCAGTCCCTCAGTTCCCTTCTGGATAACCGGAACATTATTGGGAAGCTTCTCTCCTCCGATTCCCCCGCGTAATCTCCGGCAGGGCAGGTCCGTAAATCACGGCCCCGTAAAAAAACGGCGCCGCGGGAGGGAGGTTTTTATGAACGTGGTACATTCCCGGATTCGTGAATTCGCCGCCTTTATGGGGGAGCTGTGCCTCCGTACTTTTGCCGCCCCCGGAACAAGCCTCCGCTGGCTTCTGGTAATCAACCCCGGGGCCGGGGGCTTTACCATTGGTTCCCGCTGGAAGAGGCGCCGCGCCATTTTGGCGGATTACGCGATCAGGGCGCGGACCAGGCCCCCGCGCCCGGACTGCGGTCCCGCCGTCCTCGCGCTGTCAAAGCCGCGTGTGGAGCGGGACGCGGGCATGGTTCTTACCGGGGGACCGGGGGACGCGGAGGCGGCGGTCCGCGCGCTTCTGGAGGCCGCGGCGGGGGGAGAAAATTTTTTCCTTGTCATCACCGCCGGCGGGGATGGTACCAGTCTGGAGGTTCAAAGCGCCCTCTACCGGGCCCCGGCGGAGCTTCGGAACCGCTTTGCCGTCCTCCGTCTGCCGATGGGCACAGGAAACGACGGGGCCGACGCCCGGGATCTGGGCGCCGCCCTGGACCTGCTGGTCAAACCGGTGGATATTGTGAAGGCAAGGGCGCTGCGGCTTGTCAGCGCCGGCAAAGAACCCTTTTTGGCCTTCAATATCCTGTCCGTCGGACTGGACGCCTTTGTAACCCACATGACCAACAAGATGAAGGGGAAATTCCCCGGCGATTCCTACAAACTTTGGGTGGATATAGCCGCCCTGCTCTACGACCGCGTCTACACCGTGGGACCCCTGGAACTGCGGGCCCTGGACGAGGAAGGCCGGGAAGTGCCGGAGGGAAGTTTCAGGCGGGATATTCTGCTCATGGCGATGGGGACGGGCGGACACCGGACCTACGGGTCCGGCAAGAGAATCCTCCCCGACGACCGCAATGTCTGCGTTGTCAGACAGATGCCTCTTTCGCGTAAACTGGCCCTGAAAGACCTTTTTACCCGCGGCGCCCACATTGACAAACCGGAAACGACCCTCTTTAACGCCTCCCGTGTGGAGTTCTCCGGCCTTTACCCAATCCTGGCCCAAATGGACGGGGAAACAGTATTACTGCGGCCCGAAAATTTCCCCGCCGCCATAGAATTAACTTCCCCGGTAATTCCGGTACTAAAAATAACCCCGTCTTCTGGGGATTCTTGACCGCGCAGGCGCGTCGCGGGAACACTAATACTTTCTGAACAGTTCCAGGGGTTTAAGTTTTCCGGCCCGGCGGGAGGGAATCCATGACGCGGCGACCGAACAGATAATCGTGAAAAGGCCGATAAAGAAAACCGCGGACCAGTCAACGATGACCGGTATGGTTTCCAGGTAGTAACCGGGGTCAAGTATCTTTACCTCCCCGCCCCGGAACAGGCCGGAAAAGAAGCTTAACAGCCCTTCAAGGCCGTGGATAAGGCCGTTGATGTTGATTCCCAAAAGGAGTCCGGCGCCGATGCCAAGAACGGCGCCGCAGAAACCGGTAAGCAGGCTTGCCAGCGCGAAAACACCCACGATTCCCCGGGGGCTCGCGCCCGCTGTTTTAAGCACCGCGATGTCCCGCTGCCGCTCAATTACCAGCATTGACGTGGCGCTGGACACGTTGACCGCGGCAACGACAACAATCAACGCCATGATAAACAGGAGAAGCTGCCGGGTAGACTCGTAGGAACTGTACTGCGCCCGGTGCAAATCCCCCCAGGTGTACACCGTGTAATGGGGCCCCAGAATACGCTGAAGGCCCGCCGCCGTTATTCCGGCTTTGCCGTAGGGATCGTCTATTTTAACAATAAGGCCGGGACGGCTCGTTTCGTCCAAAATCCGGTCTCCCCCCTGCCGGGACATAATACACCACAGCGCGTCCAGTTCGCGGTAACCGGATGAAACGATTCCGGCCACCGTAAAGGCCGTTATCCGGGGGACAGATCGCCCCTCCATGTTCCTGACCGTCATGATCCGTACCGTGTCCCCCACGGCGGCGCCGGTTTCCTCCGCGAGGGACTGGCCCAGTACCACGTCCCGGTCTGTCTGGGGATAGGAACGCCCCGCCACTCCGGTTAGATACGCGGCGCTTCCCTCCTCCACCCAGAAGGAACTGTCCACCGAGCGGATCGTGGCGCCCTGCCTGCCTCCCTTGCCGGCTACCACGCCCAGACCCCGCCTTTCGTGCCAGACCCCCCGGACCCCGCCGGCCGCCGCGATCACGGGAACAACGGTGTCCAGGGTTCCCTCGCCGGTGTAATCGTAGACCTGAAGATGGCCCGTTCCCAATTCGATGAAACGGTCGGTGATGCCCCGGATCATGCCGTCCGCGACAATAAGGGTAACGATGATCGGGACAAGACTCAGGGCGATGCCCGCCGCCGCCCCCCGGAGGTAGCGGCCCCCCTCCTTCGCCCGGCCCAAAAGGTAGCGGAAGGCGACAAAAAACGCCCAGCCGGTTTTCACGGGGCCCCCGAATCGCCGGCGTTTTGCCTGTCGGCAAACTGCCCGCCGTCAAGCTGGCCGGCCGTCAGGGTATAGCGGGTCCCGGCCCTGACGGCGACTTTTTCATCGTGGGTAACGACAATAAGGGTCTTGCCCCATTTTTGGGCGCTGCCGTAAAGAAGTTCCGCAACGGCGGCGGAGTTATCCGGATCCAGGTTACCGGTCGGTTCGTCCGCCAGTACCAGGTCCGGATCATTCACCATCGAACGGGCCACCGCCACGCGCTGCCGCTCCCCGCCTGAAAGCTGGGAGGGATAATGGCCTGTCCTCTCCTCAAGGTCCAGATCCCGCAGCAGCAGTCTTGCCCTGTTCAGGGCTTCTTTTTTCCCCATCCCCGCGATATAGGCGGGCAGCATAACGTTTTCCAGGGCGGTAAAATCTTTGAGGAGATAGTGAAACTGAAAAATAAACCCAACCTGGTTTCTCCGGTAGGAGGCAAGGGCGCCCTCGGAAAGGGAACCCAGATCCACGCCCCCCACGGTTACGGTTCCCGAATCGCCGCGATCAAGTCCGCCCAGAATATTGAGCAGCGTACTCTTGCCGCTGCCGCTGCGGCCGGTTACCGCCGCCGTCTCTCCCCGGCGGAGATCGAGGCTCACCCCCCGCAGAATGTGGAGGGTCTCGCCGCCGGAGGCGTAATTTTTGACAACAGCGCGGACCCGGACCAGAACGTTATCCCCCTCTTTAACCGTATCACTCATCACGCAGTACCTCCGCGGGTTTTGTCCGGGACACCTTGCCCGAAGCGAACCAGGCCGCCAGCAGGGCGGAAAGAAATCCGAACATAAAGATTAGAAACACCTCGCGGGGAATAATCCTGGAAGGTATCTCTTTGATGTAGAACACCGCAGGGGAAAATACCGCGAAATCCCCGGAGCCGAAAAAAGAGCCGGACAGGTAATTCAGTACGCCAATACAAACATTGATAAAACTCTCCGCCAGGGCGAAAAACGCGCCGATATGGGCGGCCGTCAGGAGCCCCAGCACAAGGCCTGTTCCGGCGCCGCAAAGGCCGATCAAAAAGCCGTCCCAGGCAAAAACCATCCGTACCGAAAAATCCCCCGCCCCCACGGCCCGCAGTAATCCTATTTCTTCCCGGCGTTCAAGCACTGTCCGGCGCTGGGCCTGGAAAATATTCAAACCTACCACGATAAATATGAGCCCCACCAAAATAAACATGAACAGTTTTTCCGTGCGCAGGGCCCCGAAAAATGACCGGTTGTAATCCCGCCAGCTGCTCAGGCGGCTCCCCTCAGGCGGGGCCTGAAGGCGGGAAACTGCGCCGGCCAGCGCCGTCATGGCCGCCGAATCCTGCCACCGATCCAGAAGTTTGAAACCCAGCGCGGGGGAGACATGCGAAAGGGAACGGGCGGTTTCCAGGTTCATAAAGGCCAGCCCTATATCGTAGTCGTAGTACCCGGTACGAAATATCCCCGTTACGGTAAAATCACGCACACCCGCCCCCGACCCCCCGAAAAGGTCGTCAACGGAAAAAACGGCAACCTCGTCTCCCGGCCGGACCGACAGGGATCGCGCCAGTTCCGTTCCCAGGAGGATGGTTCCGCCGCGGGAAATATCAAACGAACCTGCCTCGAATTCAAGTTTGGATGCCATGCCCCGGTCAAGTTCCGGGGCGTCAGGCGGCAGTCCGCGGACAAGGAGCCCCAACTGCCGGTCCCGCTTTCCCCGGATCAAGGCCTGAAATTCGCAGAAAGGAACGGCCGCGATAACCCCCGCAGTTCCCTCCAGTTCTTGTCTGAGGGTTTCCGTATCTTCGGGAGGAAACCCCTCAAGCCTTACGTGGTAAGAGGATACCTCCAGGATATTTTCGATAAAGCCAAGCTGGAACCCGTTCATTACCGCGATAATCACCGTGAGGGCCAAAACGCCCACGGCAATGCCCAGAACCGAGAAGACGGAAGAGGGGGACGTGCCCCGGCCCCGGCGGACATAGCGGGAGGCCACGAATCCTATCCAGAAAGGGAAAGAAAATGTTCGCGGTCTTATCACGGCGACGATCTCCCCCGCGTGGCGGGAACCGGCGGCCCGGCGCGGCGCACCCGTTCCTCGCCAATCCTCCGCCCCCCTTCCCACAAGGTCCGCAAAACAAGTTCCCCGTCCATGTAAAGTTCCTCCTCTTCCCTGTCGCCGGAAATATGAACCACCCGTTCAAGAACCCCGTTACGATAGTTTCGCTCGGTAATCCGGTCGCCCGCGCTGTTGTACTTATATTCGGTTATCATCTTGTCCTGGCCGCTGGTATAGATAACCCGGCTCAGGCGGTTGCCTGACCACTCGTTCCGCAGTTCCGCGATAATTTCCCCGTCCTCCCCCCGCCTGGTCTCCCCAAGTATCCGCCCCCGCTCATCGGTCTCATAGACAATCCGGGCGGGCGGGCCGGCCTGGACATCCTCCAAAAATTTCGAGCCGTAGACGATACCCGGGGAGACAAAGGATATATCGTCGTTTAAATCCAGGCTGCGGCGGGGAAAGCGCAGAACGGCCTGGGACAATCCGCCGTCCACGGCGGGCGCGTCTTCGCCGGTATCCGCGGCGCCGGTTTCAACGGCGGTTCCGGTAACGCCGGTCCCGGCGGCCTGGTGGAATAGCCGCTCTATGGTCCGCAGGGAATAATTACGGGTATACCGGTAATAATCGGTGTACAGAGCCTCCTGGCGCTCGTTCCCCTCCCCGTCCTTTGACTTTCCGCGGGTCTCCGTGCGGATCAGAAAATCACGGGTTTCTGAGGGGATCCGCCGGTAATGGTATTCGACAAGTGTTTCTTTCCCCGCGCCGAACAACCGCCGTTCCAATTCGATAAGGCCGTTTGCCCCGTAAAGTTCAATAAATCCGCCGGGGCCCCTGCCGGCGGACTCCGCGGGGGCGCCGCCCGGGGCTTCTTCGGCGGCGCCGGGACCAGGGAGGTTAAGGACAGCGATCAGGCGGGAAAGCCCGCCGCCGTCCCGGAGAATCCACTGGACGCGGGATTCTTCCCCGTCTTTGTAGAGAATCCGCCGCTCTACGATCCAGGATTGCCGGTAATAAGGCGCGAGGATGACGGGGAGGGCGCGGGCGTCCAGTTCCTCGATCGTAAGGCAGTAAGGCAGCCGCAGCGCGGCGAAGCGGGACATTGACCGCTCCAGAACCATACCGGCGGTGTTGGAAACGTACCATTCGCTTCTTTTTGCCGCCGGGCCGCCGGTCTGTCCCCGGGAAGAAAGAGGAAACCCAAGCACACAAAGCGCGAAGACCGCGGCCCGGAACAGGGAAAGTCCGGTCCGCGGAGGCGGAAACTTATTCGTTGTCAAGACCGGTAAATTCCCTGGCGAAATTTTTTGGATCAAAAGGCGCGATGTCCTGGTACCGTTCCCCGTTACAGATATACGCCACCGGGAGTTTCAGTTCCTCCGCGAGGGAAAATACCACCCCCCCCCTGGCGCCGGAATCGTGCTTGGTCAGAATCGCGGCGTCAAGGGAAAGGGCATCGTGGAATATCTCCGCCTGGGCCAGGGCATTGCGCCCTGTCGTGGCATCCAGCACAAGGTATTTAAGACAGCGGCCGGCACTTAAGCCCGCCCTGCTTTCCACTACCCTGTCGATTTTTTTCAGTTCCTCCACAAGCGCGGACTTGGTATGCATGCGTCCGGCGGTATCGGCGATAATCAGATTGTCCTTCCCGGCCCGCGCGGCCTCAATGGCGTCGTAGATCACCGCCGCGGGATCGCCGCCCTGGCGGTGGGCGACAACCCGTATGCCAAGCCGTTCGCCGTGTATTTTCAGTTGGGGAATGGCCGCGGCCCTAAAAGTATCCGCCGCCGCGAGAATGGGACTGGCCCCGCCGCTGTCCCGCAGACGGCAGGCAAGCTTGGCGGCGGTCGTGGTTTTTCCCACCCCGTTTACCCCCAGCAAAAGGATAATCCCCAGGGACCGGTCCCCGGTTTCCAGGGTCGCCGCCTTTCCGGCCTGGTTCAGGCTTTCCTCAAGAAACAGCGCCAGGGCTTTTCGCAGCTCCCCCGCGCCGCCGATTTTTTCTTTTTTGGCGTAGTCCCGCAGCTTGTCCGCCATGCGGAAGGCCCCGGCGGCGCCGAAATCCCCCTCCACCAGAAGATCCGCGAGTTCGTCGAACAAGTCGTCGGATACGGCGGCGCGGACACTGAAAAAACTCTTAACCCGTCCCGCGAAATCGCCTATGCCCATACGGCCCCCTATTCCACAAAGACCGGAGCGTCTTTTCCCGCAGTGTTGATGTAGCGTAGTACCTGGATAATATCTATCAGCACCGCGGCGCTTACCAGCCCTATCCCCAGGTAATTCCAGCCCTCAAGCTTTTTTGCCCGGTTGTAAAAATCCTCGGTACGCACGGGATTGTTGTTATAGGCATTGACCACAGCGTTGTAATGGCCGTTGATCATCCAGGCGGCGATAGCGGAAGCCCAAAGCCCCCCCCAGGCCCAGTACGAACCACGCCGCGCCTTGTCAACGCGCCCCTCTTTTGTGTCATAGGGAACGCTCGTTATAAGGCTCAGATTGTTTCCCTCCAAATCGCTCCTGGGGGGGGAAACCCCCGCGGCCAGGCCGGGCTTGCGGCCGGTTCGTATGGCCGGGGGCAGGACGTCCGGAGCCGGGAATATGGTCTTTGCCGTCTCACCGTCGGGACTTTCCACAAAAACATACTCAAAGCCGCCGGACGGAAAATCCACGGTCAGCGGGGTCCGGCCCACGTACAGGGAACCCCGGTAGACGGCCGCCCCCTCTTTGCCGGGGACCGTGATGTTTATGGCGGAAGTCTCCACAGGCCGCAGATCCACCTGGATTTCCGTAAGTTCCCCGCTTTTTAGCTCCAGTTCCGTCGTAAGGCTCTCATGACCATCGGCGAAAACCTCAAGGACGACGGTTCCCGGCGGATGCCCGGAACGGGAAATTTCCCCCCTCCCCGCGTAAGCGCGGTCGAGAAACATCTGGGCAGTCTCAGGCCGCACGCCGATTTTCAGCTCCGCCGGGGGCATACCCGCTATAACCTGCGTGATCCCCCCGGCAAATTCCGCTATCGCCTCCGGCGCGTCTTCGGAGGAAAAGAGAATACTGTCCTCATAGACATACGAACCGGCGTAGCGGACGTAGAGTTTCTGGGTAACGTAGATCCTGCCGTGGTATTCGCTCATGGCTCCGGTGATCAGGGCGTCCAGTTTCTGGTTTTCGCAGAACCGTTTCTCTTCCCCCGCCGCCGGGGGCGCGGGAAAAAGCCCCCCGATATTCTGGGAACTCAGGGTAAATTCCGGTTCTTCCTCAACGCGAATTTCGGCGGTCCGCATCTCACGGTAGCTTTCCTCTAATTTTTCGATTTCCGCCTCCAGGGCCTTTACCTGTTTCCGGTATTTCCAGTTCTGTTCCCCCTGGTAGATAAGCTGGTCCCGCTCATTTCGTTTGCCGGTCAGGGCCTGCGCCGCCGCGGCGAGACCGGCTCTTCTGGCAAGGCCTTCGTGGTGGGCGTATTCTTCCGATACCCGCAGACGGTAATTCACCTTGCCGATATTTTCCGCCAGATCCCGCATGATATTCTGGGCCAGCGCCGCGTTGGAGGAAGAAAGCGCGGAAGTATCGAAGGCGGTAATCGCCAGGGTCCAAACAGGATCGCGGATCTGCGGATCTGTTTTCTCCCCATCGTCCCCGGCGCCCAGGGAAAACAAAGGCGCGGCGGAACAGCAGAGCCACAACAGCGCCGCGGCCAGATTCCCAACAGCCTGTCGTATTTGTGGATTTTTGCGGCCTTTTCGTTGAAAAAAACCGCAAAAATCCCGATTGCCGGGCTGTTTTGGCAGTTCGCGGAGTAAAAATCCGGCAAAAAGCCGGTTTTTCGGGGTCTTATGCGTGAAACGCGGCAAACTGCTAGACCGCCTGGCTGTTCCACGCGAAACGCAGGTACTCCTCAATGAAAAGATCGATGTCCCCATCCATTACCGCCTGAATATTCCCAATTTCCGCCTTGGTCCGGTAATCCTTGACCATCGTGTAGGGCTGGAACACATAGGATCGAATCTGGTTTCCCCAGGAAATATCCTTTTTTTCCTGGGCGAATTTTTCATGTTCCCGTTCTTTTTCCTGCCGGTAATACTCGTAAAGCCGGGCCTTGAGCATGCTCATGGCAATCTGCCGGTTCTTGATCTGACTCCGCTCGTTCTGGCAGGCCACCACGATGCCCGTGGGCAGGTGGGTAAAACGGACCGCGGAATCGGTTTTGTTTACATGCTGGCCCCCGGCGCCTCCGGAACGGTAGGTGTCCACCCGGAGATCCTCCGGCCGGATGTCTACCTCGATAGTATCGTCAATAACCGGGAACACATAAACACTGGCAAAACTGGTGTGGCGCCGGGCGTTGGCGTCGAAGGGGGAGATCCGCACCAGACGGTGTACCCCGCTTTCCCCCTTGAGGTACCCGTAGGCGTAGTCCCCGTCGATCCGGCAGGTGGCGGATTTGATACCGCCCTCGGCTTCCAGCCGGTCCACCTCTTCCACGGCAAAACCCCTCCGTTCCGCCCAGCGCAAATACATCCGGTACAGCATCTGCGACCAGTCGCAGGACTCTGTCCCGCCGGCGCCCGAATGGATGGTGAGGAAACAACCGTTCCGGTCAACCTCCCCCCCCATCAATTCGTAGATATTCTGTTTTTCGTAGCGGGCGGCAATGTCCCGCCATTCCGCCTCGATGCCCGGGGCCTCTCCCTCGTCCCCCGCTTCCAGGGCCAAATCATAGAGGGTCTTCAGATCCTCGATTCCGGCGCGCAGAACCTTCCACGGCTCATAACGGTTTTTAAGGGCCTTGAGTTCCCCCATCGCCTTTTCCGCCGCCGCCTGGTCGTTCCAAAAACCGCTTTCCGCAGCTTTGACCTCTATATCCGCGATACGCTCGGCGATGGGCTTCCGCCCCGCAGGAGCCTGGTCAAAGACGCCTCCAGATTTGTCCGATTTTGTCCCATAATTCCCCGATAGGCGCGCCTAATTCTGATAACAGCATAAAAACTCCTGAAAGCCTGACCGGAGATTCGCGCCGGCCGGATTTTGAAAATGATCCGCGGCTGTTCCAAAACTTTAGTTTTTGGAACAGCTTCTTTAGATTAGCGGAAAAACCAGGCTTTAGACCGGTTTTCCCAGGAGCTTGTCCAAAACTAACCGGGTTTTGGAACAAGCTCATCCGTCTTCTGTTTTTTAAAAGTTTACGAAAAAACGGGTAAACTGTAAACCGCGGGGGCGCCGATATTGATATAGTATGAAGATGGGCGCATTTCCGCTGCTGTACGTTCTGTTCCTCACAGGGTTTTCCCCCGCCATGACCGGAGCCCAGGACGCCGAAATTCCTGAAACCTCGGTTACCGGTATAGAGGCGCTGACCAGGAACAATTTGGTTCGTCTTACCTGGAAAGATTCCCCGGGGGCCAGGGGACCAGTTTACATCTTCCGCTCGTTTCATCCCTTTCCGCAGTCGATCCCCGAGGGAAATCCCAACACCGCCTTTGCCGCCCAAAAACCTGTGGAAGTACCCTACGGCGTAGAATCCTATATCGACGACGCGGGAAGTTCCGGCCAGATATACTACTTTGTCGCCGCCAGCGACAGCCCCGGAAAGCCCTACCTGGGAGTACTGCCGGCCATAAACACGCTAAGCGTGGAGATTGCGGAAACTCCCGTCATTACAGCCCCGCTTGTGGAAAGCGGGGGGCCCGGCGGTATTTTCGGACTGGAAATTCACCCCGAGGGGGACGCGGTGGTGATCCGCTACCGTCTCAACCGGAGCGGAAATACCGTGCTGTACCGCAGTGTCCAGCCCATTACCCGTATCACGGATCTGCTCAGCGCGGTGATCGTCCAATCCGGAATTGATCCCCCGGTTACCGATTACCCGGTACCGGGAATTCCCTATTACTACGCAGTTATCTTTGAGGATGAACTGTCCCGGGGAAACGTGGGTATTTATCCGGGTTATAACGCCACCGCCTTCCCGGTAGAAATTACGGCGAACCGCGTGGGCCTGCCCCAGGCCGCGGAACTCAGAGCCCTGCCCCTGCCTCTGATATCCCTGAACTACGCGGTACCGGGGATCGACAATTTTTCCGAACTGCGGAATCCCATCCCCCTGAGCCCCGCCGCCACTGAAGCTTTGGAAACCCTTCGCCGGGCCACGCCCGGCCCCAGCCCTGTGCGGACAAGCCGGGCTTTTAACCAGGACCTGGACACCGACGATTACAACGTCTCCACCGAAAACAGGGCTCTGCGGGCCATCGTCCAGGGATCATTTTTCCGGGAAGACTGGGAAAAGGCCCGTTCCGAACTTGACCGCTACCTCTCCATCCACCACAGCAAAATCGCGGAAATCCGGGCCCGGTTTTATCTGGGACAGGTTCTGTATTTCTTAGAAAGCTACCGCGAAGCCTTTTACGAATTCCTCCTTATCCGGGACTACTACCCGGTAGAGGTGAACGAATGGCTGGGATCCTGCCTGGCGGTACTGATGGACCAGCCGGCCCGGTAAAAAAGTTTTGGCGTTAAACAAGTCCTTGGAAAAAGCTCCCGGAATTATCAATACCCCGCAGTTTCATACCCCAAACCTTTGGTTTGAACTCCGCGGCGGGGTTTTTCATTTTTTTCCCGAGTGCAGCGTAAATTCAAGATCGGCGCGGGACTGTTTAATCAGACTGTACCAAAGGTTTTTTTTCTTGGTAACCGCGGCGCTTTTACGCCCCATAACTTTAAGCTTTTCGTAAATGGCGGCGCCGTTCTTCGCCGCCTGCCAAGTTTTGTAGCTGCCGCCGGGGAATATCTGCTCCGCCGCATCCTCCACCTGCTTGTCAAGCGTGGACTCGTAATCGACAAGCAGGCGGGCATACTTGGCGGTGATCCCCTTGAGGTAATCAATAATCAGCCGGTCGTACTGGGGAACGCACTCAACCAGACTGATAATCTCCCGCAGGGTTTCTACAGCGCCGTGGTAATCTTCTTCCACACGATAAGATTTAAGGGCGCCGCGGCAGAGCTGTTCCATGGAACCGTTGACCAGCGTCCGCATGCCCCGCACTGGCAGGGGGGGAACCACATTGAATTTCGGCATAACCTGGGCCGTCCTGATCAGCAAATCCATAAGATCCGTAAATATCCGCTGCTCCCACAGGTTGTCCCGAATAGATGCGAAAAGTTTTTGAAAAGGCTCCGCTATTTTCTCCTTGTAGCGATCCTGCGGAGCGAAAACCGCCTCGCAGGTGGGAAGCATAACCCCCTTAAACTCAATCTGCCCCGTATCAAAAAAGTACACCCGGTCATTTTTGTAAAGATAGCTCTTTTCGGTCTGGTTTTCTTTAAGGTAGTTCATTTGTACCTGTTTGCTCACCATAACCCGCGATTCCTGGGGGGAAAGTTCGTTGGCCCTAGTCTGAAGCCGGGCCCCGGAGTTAAGCAGAAAACCGGACAGTTCCCCCTGTTCTGTAAAAATAAGCGGGCTCGTGGTATTCCCGCCGGTAATGCCCGCGGAAATTTTGAAAACCGGCAGATTGTCCGCCTCGTCCCCCACGCGCCTGTTGGAAATGGCCGGATCATCTACCACACTGGTTTTGGAAAAGTAGTCGATAATGCTCAGGGTAACGGTAAGAGCGTCGGTGGCTCCCGCGGAAATAACCACAATTTCGTCCCCCCGCTCCCGGCGGCTTACCGACTGGCACTGGACGGCGATCTGCTGAATTTCGTGGTTAATAACCCGGTCCAGGGTGTGAAGCCGGGACAGGTTAGTCCGGGATTCCTGACAAAATTTGGTATATCCGTGAATATCCAGCATCGAAATGTAAAGATTGGAAATCTGGAGGGTCCGCTTAAGGTCCCCCGCCTCGGAAAAGTCTTTATCGGGGATAACCAGCTCTTTCCAGAGTTTTTTATGGGTGGCGGGGGTAATATTGGCGAAAAATCCCCAGTTGAGTTTTTTGATAAGTTCAAAAACCCTCATAAGCACCGGGTGTATCCGCTGACTTCGTAAAACCGGCTCCGCGAAAGCCGTCAGCGCGGAAAAAGTCCGTATCTCCCGGCTTACAACGCGGTCGTACAGGAAAGAAAATACCTCATGTTCGGAAGTGTTTTCGGTATACTCGGTTAAGTCTTTCACCTTCGTTTCTTTACTTGTCTGTTCCGGAATCCGGCAGTCTCATCCGCTAAAACTATACGATAAAATCGTAACAGTATGAAGGCCCCGGACCACGCCCGTAACTACCCGTGGCCGGCGGACAAATTCAATATCACGCCGCCGCCGGATTGGCGGATATGAAGATCGCCGGAAAAATATCACAATTAAACTGGAATATTTAGCCAATTCATCTGGTTCTTTCCCGTTTCCTGAAGTATACTTAATAGGTGAGGAGGGGATTTATGGAAAATGCCGCGTACCTAAATCATTCGGGTATAGCTTTAACCGAAGCGAATCGTCCCAATGACGCCATACCCCTGTTTCAAAAAGCCCTGGCGCTCGAGCCGGAAAACCCCCTGCTCTGGCTGAATCTGGGAATAGCCCAGCAGCGGATCGGAAGCTACGACGAAGCCCTGGACAGTTTTGGCAGGGCGGTTGTTATTGACGATGATCTGGCGGAGGCGTGGTTTTCTCTGGGACTTATCTACTACGATCTTGAACAGTTTGACGAGGCCGAAAACTGCTACCATTCCGCCCTGGTGCGGGATGACTGCGCCCCAAAAACATGGAACAACCTGGGGGTCCTTTACTTTTCGATGGGTAATTTTGAGGACGCCCGCCACTGCTTTGAGGAAGCTATCAGCATTACCCCTATGTACTACGACGCGGTATACAACCTGCGGGATACCTGCCGGGAACTTGGGGATTACCGGGCGGCCGCCGAATTTGAGCGGATCCTCGGCGGCCTGGGCTGCCAGCCGCGAATCCCCGGACAAGCCTACCGGACCGCCGGTTTATGAAAATTCTGTACGTGGCGGAAATTGTGGGCAAGGCGGGGGTATACGCCCTCAAAAATGGGCTGCCGGAACTGCGGCGGCGTAAACCTTTTGATTTCCTTGTCGCCTGCGCCGACGGCGCCACCGGCGGGAACGGTCTGGGGCGAAACCACGCCGCCTACCTGCACAAGCTGGGGGCCAATGTACTTACCACGGGGGAATGTTGTTTCTACAAAAAAGACCTGACCGAAAACCTGGCGAAACTTCCCTACGTACTGCGGCCGGAAAACCTGAACGCCGAGGCTCCGGGCTGTGGAAGCCGGATCTACAAAGCGGGCGCTGAAAAAATAGCGGTAACGGTACTTTTGGGACAGAGCGGTTTCGGCAGAATCCACGGAAACAGCCCCTATGCCGCGCTTCCCAGCCTTTTGGAACGGCTTAGCCAGGAAACCCCTTTTGTCATTGTCGATTTCCACGCGGAGGCCACCGCGGAAAAAAAGACCCTTTTCGCCGCTGCGGACGGACGCTGTTCAGCGGTCATCGGTTCCCACACGAGGGTCCAGACCACGGATGAAACCATACTCCCCGGCGGGACGGCGGTGATCTGCGACGCCGGCCGCACGGGCAGCGCCGAATCGGTAGGGGGCACGGACACGGAGTCCCGGATCAAGGAATACCTGAGCGGCATCCCCGACTGGACCCGGGAGGCGTGGGCCCGGCCCGAACTACAGGGCGTTTTTATCGAACTTGATTCCGGGGGCCGGGCCCTGTCTATCGAGCGGATCCGCCTGGAACTTCCCGAAATTCCCCGGAAAGATTCGGAAAAGGCGGCCGGCAAGGGGGATCCGCGGGACGATGAACCGGATGAAGAGGACAATCCCGAACAGGCGGAACAAACGGCAGTATGAAAGGCCGTGTAGTAACAACAACGGGGGATACGGTTCTTGTCAAGCTGGAATCCTCCCCGGCCGCGCGCCCGGACATCGCGCAATGTCCGCCGGGATGCCCGGCCCCCTGTAAGCAGGAGGCTTGCCCCGGGGAACCTGCCCTGGTGCGGGTAAAAAACCCCGGCGGACCGGAGCTTAGACCAGGACAAACGGTGTCTCTCCGCCGGGAAGGGCTGGTTTCTCAGAGCCTGCGCGCCCTGCTGCCCCCCATTGCGGGTTTTGTCCTTGGTTATGTCCTGGCGGCACGGTTCCTTCCCCCCTTTGGGGGACCGGCGCAGGAAGGGCTCCGGGCCCTGGCGGGGTTAAGCGGCATGTTCCTCCTGGCCCTCCCCGTCTATTTTTTCCGCCGGCGCCATCAACCTGCAGTGTCTTTTTCGATCAAAAACGCGGAAGTTTTCTAAAATCCCGTTGGCGCCGGGAATATCCCGGTATCGAATTGAAAAAGCGGGAATACATGAGTATACTTTTGTGGGGCCGCCCTCAGGGGGTCCGCGGAACCGGGCCGTATGGCCGGTTTATCACACACGTTCCATACCGCGCGCGGGCTTTGCCGGTCACGGAATGGGACACAAGGAGCCTGGTATGAAAGGCAAGGGTTATGTGGATTTGGGGGCGATCTTCGATGATATCTTCGACGCCGCGCGGAATTTTCAGGATGAACTAAACAGTAATTTTCACCACTGCGGAAACGGTTTTCCGGAGGGGCGTTCTTTCGATGCTTTCGGCAAGGCCTTCTTTGACGAAAATACCGATTACTACCCCAACTATTCCTATCCGCCCATGAATATCTACATGTCGGGCGACAGAAGCCTTAGCTTCGAATTTGCCCTGGCGGGGTTTGACGAAAAAGATATCAGCCTTTCCTTTCAGGGGGATTATATGGTCTTTTCCGCGGCTATCCCCCCCGGTTCCCGATCCGGAGAACCGGAAAATCCGGGGGTCTTCGATTCCCGGGAGGACACGTTCCGGCGGGAAGATACGGACGATAATCCGCACTACCTGAAACGGCGGCTCAAGATGAAAAACATCGAAAAGCAGAAATACTACGTCCCTCTGGATAAATACGCGCAGGAAAAGGTACGGGCGGTCTTCAAAAACGGCATTCTAAAGATCACGATTCCCCCAAAAGACGAACCGGAGCAGAACGAGGGGATCAAGATCGAAATTATCAAAGAAGGCGTATAAACGCCGGGGACGCGCCCCCGCGTTACATGCCAAAATTGATCCGCGCATAAGCCGGTTTCAAGCGGAAGACGCTTGATCCAGGCAGGCGACCTGATGCCCGGTTCCGGTATCCCCCAGAGAGGGCCGCCGGGTCCGGCAGACTTCCCGGGCCCGGGGGCAGCGGCTAAAAAAGGCGCAGCCCCGCTTTGTTTCCAGGGGACTGGGGGGCTCCCCCTCCAGGGGGCTGGGCGGCGATTCCCGGGCGCGCCGGGGATCCGGTACCGGGACGGCCTGGAGCAGCGCCCGGGTATAGGGGTGCAGGGGGTTTTCGTAAATTTCCCCGGCCCCGGCGATTTCCACGATTTCCCCCATATACATCACCGCGATCCGGTGGGAAATATGCCGCACCATGGAAAGATCGTGGGCTACAAAAAGATATGTCAGGCCGAATTCCCGCTGTAAATCCTCCAGCAGATTGACCACCTGGGCCTGGATGGATACGTCCAGAGCGCTGATAGGTTCGTCACAGAGGATAAATTCGGGCCGCACGATCAGGGCCCGGGCTATGCTTATCCGCTGATGCTGCCCCCCGGAAAATTCATGGGGGTACTTGCTCATATCGCCGGCAGACATCCCCACCTGAACCATCATATCCCGGACCTGCCGGTCGCAGTCCTCCCGTGAAAGCCGGCTTTTAAGCCGCAGCGGTTCCGCGATAATATCCCGGACCTGCATGGCCGGGTTGAGGGAGGCATAGGGGTCTTGGAAGATGATCTGCATACGCCGCCTGAAAGGCTCCAGGGCTTTGCCGGAAAGGCCGGTGATATCGGTCCCGGAAAACCATACTTGCCCCGAGCTGGGCGGAAGTATACGCAGTATGGCGCGGCCCAGGGTCGATTTTCCGCAGCCGCTTTCCCCCACCAGCCCGAAAGTTTCGCCCCGGTAAATCGAAAAGCTTACGCCGTCAACCGCCCGGAGCCGCGCCGGAGGACGGAAGGACCGGCGAATGATAAATTCCTTGACCAGGTCCTTCACCTCAATGAGGGTTTCGCCGTCCTTCATGCTATTTCCTTCATTTTGCGTCTTCCAGGCCGGTCCGGAAACAACGGGCATGATGGCCGGGTTCAATTTCTTCCATGCCGGGAAGGGCCTCCCCACAGCGGGGCAGGGCCACGCCGCAGCGGGGCGCGAAGGGGCATCCCGGGGGGAGGGACAACACCGACGGCGGCTGCCCTTCGATAGCCGCCAGCCGTCCCTGCCGTTTCCGGCCCTGGTGTATGGCCGGCACGGATCGCAGCAAAGCCCGGGTATAGGGGTGGAGGGGGCGGTCAAATATCCGGTCCACCGGGGCGGTCTCTAAAATAAGCCCGCCGTACATGACCGCCGCCCGGTGGCAGAGGCTTGCCACCACCCCCAGGTCATGGGTGATCAAAACCACCGCCATGCCGTCTTTTTGCTGCAAATCCCGGATCAGCGCCAGAATCTGGGCCTGGATGGTTACGTCCAGCCCTGTGGTTGGCTCGTCGGCGATGAGGAGTTTCGGCCTGCAAGCCAGGGCCATGGCGATAAGCACCCGCTGGCGCATCCCTCCGGAAAGCTCGTGGGGGTACTGGCGCATCCGGGTTTCGGGGGAGGGAATCCCCACCCGCCGCAGCAGACCCAGCGCTTCCTCCCGGACCTGCCGCCGGTCCCGCCGGCCGTGGTGAAGCAACACCTCCATGATATGCCGGTCCACCCGTTTCAGGGGGTTCAGGGAAGTCATGGGGTCTTGAAATATCATCGAAATATCCTTCCCCCGGATGGCGCGGAGGGATTTTTCCGTCAGCCCTAACAGACTGGTCCCCGCAAAATTCAGGCGTTCCGCCTTCATAACGGCGTTTCGGGGCAGCATACGGATAAGGGAGCGCATGGTCAGGGTTTTCCCGCTGCCGCTTTCCCCCACCAGGGCGAGGATCTCCCCCGGTTCCAGGGTCAGGTTGACCCCCCGCAGCACCTCCACCTGCCGCCCCTCCAGGGTAAAGGCGCAGCGCAGCCCCCGGAGTTCCAGCAACGGCGTCCCAGCGGCGTCCCTCATTTGAGACCGGTCCGGGGTTCAACCACGATGCGAACCAGGCTGCCCAGCTTGTTAAAGGAATAAACCGTGAAGATGATCATGATCCCCGGTAAGACCGCCATGTAGGGGGCGGTCCCCAGCACCCCCTGGGCCCGGTTGAGCATACTCCCCCAGGAAGACACCGGCTGCTGGACGCCCATACCTAAAAAACTGAGGGCCGATTCCATCATGATGGCGTTGGCCACCGCGGAGGTCGCGGCGATGATAATGGTGGGCAGCACCGCCGGCAGGATATGGCGCAAAATGATAACCGGGGTCTTCTGGTGTATGGCCCGGGCGTAGACCACATATTCCCGCTCCTTGACGCTTAAGGTTTCCGCCCGTACCAGCCGGGCCACGGACATCCAGGTAAAAAGGCCTATCACCAGGATGATGGCCTGGAGCCCCGGCCGGAGATAAATGCTTATCACCGTTACCAGGATCATCCAGGGGATAGAAGAAAGGATGTCCACCAGACGCATCAGGATATTGTCCGCGGCCCCCCCCAGATACCCGGCGGTAATCCCCACCAGGACCCCGATGGAAGTGGATATCAGCATGGCCGCCACCCCCACCAAAAGGGATATGCGTCCGCCATAGAGGATCCGGGTCAGGTAGTCCCGGCCCAGATCATCGGTACCGAACCAGTGCGTACCGTTGGGGCGCTCGAATTTACGCAGCACATCAATGGCATCGGGATCGTGGGGGGAGAGAAAGGCAAAAACCGAAAGGAGGAGGATGAAAACAAGCCCCGCCGCGGCGATGATCAGAGTGGGGCTGCGGCGGAATTCAAAAAAAAGCCGGCGGATCCGCCTGTTTTTTTGCGTACCCATGGCTACCTCATGGCTTTAATCCGAGGATCCACCAGGCCGTAGCAGAGGTCCGCCAGCAAATTCCCCAAAATAACCATGATTGATGAAAACAGCAGCACCGCCATGATTACCGGATAGTCAAAACCCTGGATGGCTGTCAAAAAATAGGTCCCCACCCCGGGCCAACTGAAAATCGATTCGGTGATAAACGCCCCGGTTACCAGCATAGGCAGGGACATACCCACCAGGGTGATCACCGGCAGCAGGACGTTTTTCATCACATGGCCGAAGAGTATCTGGGTCTCGCTGCTGCCAAAGGCGCGTTGGACCATGACATAGTTCTCCTGGTACTGGCTGATAGCCGCCGAGCGTACATACCGGATGGTTTCCGGCAAAAACGCCGAAGTAAGCACCGTGCAGGGCAGGATCATGTGCCGCAGGAGGTCCGGCAGGTTCGGCGCCTGTCCCAGGGTGGACATCCCCAGCACCGGCAGCAGGTTCAGGGCATAGGCGAAAATATAGAGCAGGATCATCCCTATCCAGAAGGTCGGCGTCGCCATGCCGATGGAACAGAGGCCGTCAACCACCCGGTCCAGCCGCCCGCCCCGGTTCATCCCCGCCAGCAAGCCCAGTACCGTGGAAAGGATCACCGCCAGGGTGTAGCTGGGCAGCACCAGGAGGATCGTGTTGGGCAGCCGGGAACTGAGCCCCAGAGCGACGCTTTGGTGGTTCACGATGGAATACCCCAAATCCCCGGTAAACATACGGCGCAGCCAGGACAAAAACTGGATATGCGCCGGCTGATCCAGCCCGTAACGAACCTTCAGTGCCTGGACCATCTCCGGCGGCATATCCGGCCGGGTCAACATATCAATCGCGTCAAAGGGAGCAAGCTGAATCAGGGCGAAACAAAGGACGCAAATGATAAACACCGTAGGTACGGCCTGCAGCACCCGCTTGGCGATATAACGTAACAAACAACACTCCCCCGGCCGCGGCCTGTTCCGCGGCCCTGTTTCATGGTGCCCCTTACTTGAAGTAGAGTTTGGACATATCCTCAAAAGTATAGATGGGGATAAGCCGCGCCTCATCCACCCCGCCGACATTGTTGGTAAGCCCCAAAAGACGTTTGTTGGTAACGATGGGATAATGCACCGCCAGATCCGCCAGCCGCCGCTGGGCGTCCTGGTATATCCGCACCCGTTCCTCGGGATTCCCTTCCACCGCCCCGGCGGCAAACAGATTGTCCAGGATTTGGTCCGTCAAATGGCTGTAGTTGTAGGCCGAACCGCCGGTAAAAAGCGTCGCGTAGTTGGAAGGATCGATACCCATGATATAACCGCCCAGGAAAATGTCAAACTCATCGCTCCCCGCTTCCAGTTTGTTGTACAGGGAAGTTGAATCCATGGCTATAAGCTCCAGGGTAAGCCCTATGGCTTTGAGGTTTTGCTGGGCCACCATGGCCTGGACTTCCTGCTGCACGTTGTTGGCGGTATAGGCCAGCCGCAGGACCGGCGTTGAGGCAGCCTGGGCCAAATATTGCCGGGCCTTGGCCGTATCCTGCTCGTATTTTTCCAGATTTTCCGTATAATAGGCCGACGAATAGGGCAGGAAGGAATAGGCGTTAACATAAAAATCCGGGGAAAGGTAGGCGCCTATGTTCATTTCCTCCCTGTTCAGGGCAAAAAAGACCGCCTTCCGTACATTGACATCCCCCACGCGGCTCGAAGCCAGGTGGAAGGACAGGTACCCCACCCGGTCCTCAGGATAAGCGTGGATGGTTACCCCGGTGTTTTTAAAGGAATCAGCGTCGGAATTGGCCAGTACCAGGGCGTTGATCTCCCCCTTCCGCAGGGCCAGCTTCGCCGCGTTCAGGTCCGAGACTATTTGAAAAATAATGGTGGGGATCTTCGGCTTACCCAAAAAATAGTTGTTGTTGGCGTTTAACTTGATGTACTGCCCCGCCGCGTATTCCGCCAGGGTATAGGGGCCGGTTCCCACGGGGGCCGTGTTTTTGGGGTTGTTGTCCAGGGCCGCGTCGTTTTGATAGATATGTTTGGGCATGATAAAATGCTCCGCCGCGGCCAGCTCCAGCACATTGGGGATAAAAACCGGGTACTTGATTTCCACGGTATAATCGTCCCGCTTGGTCAGGGTTACCGGCGTGCCGGCGATAACAAACCCGTCCCGGCCGTTGGCGTATTCCGCTTTGATGATATGCTCAAAAGTGAAGATCACGTCGTCCGCGGTAAAGGGAACCCCGTCGGACCAGCGGACCCCCCGGCGCAGGTGGAAGGTTACGGTCAAATTGTCATCGGAGACCTCCACCCCCTCGGCCAGCAGGTAGGTAATATCGCCGGGGCCGTAATAATTGTACAGAGGGCTGTATAAAAGCCGCTCCAGGGTCAGGCCGTAGCGGTCGCCTATGGTGATGGTGTTGATGTCGTTCCCCGGGTCCCCTTCTATCCCGTAGATAAAGGTATCCCGGGGGGCGGGGGCTTCCTGATGGGCCCGCGCCGCCGCGGGGAGGACCGCAAAAAATAACAATACCAGCAAAGTAATGGTTAAAGAAAATTTCCGTAAAAAAGTATTCATCCTGATTCCTCCAAAGGAATAGTTTTACACCGCCCCCCTCATGCGGGCAAGCGGCGGCATATCATACAAATCCTCTATTTTTTATATGATATTACCCTTGCCGTTATAGGATGAATAAAACAGCATGTCAATACCGCAAAAACCGGGCTGTCAGCCTTTTGGGGCTGGCGCTTAGAGGGAGGATTTATGCGCCGCTATACAGCGGCACGAAATTGTCCCTTGCGCTTCTAAGTGCTGCGATCTCCCGCCGGGAAACAAACCGCATTTTCAACGTTGTCAAGATACCAGCTTCAGAGCGGTACGTGTGAACCGGCGGCATCGCCGGTGTATCCGCGCTGACCCTGGGGCCGCTCTGGTCCCGATTGGGCGGACAGGGTATAATTGGTCTATGCTTTTCCCCCTTATTAAAGATATTCTTTCCTTCCCCCCGGATTCGCGGGAACTAAAAGTTCGGGGCTGGATCAGAACCAAGCGGGAACTTAAAAACCTGGTCTTTGTCGAATTAAACGACGGCTCCTGCCTTCGGGGGATCCAGTGCGCTTTTGACCTGGGTCCGCGAGACACGAGCGCCGCGGCGCCACCGGTCTCTGTCCCGGGCGAAACGCCGGATCAGACGGCCCGGATTCTGGGCCTGGCCGGAACCGGCGCGGCGGTGGAGATTGGCGGCATTCTGGTCCCCTCCCCCGCCGCGGGCCAGGATGTGGAACTGGCGGCCCGTTCCATCAGGCTTACCGGGCCGGCCCCCGCCGAAGCGCGGTCCGGCATACCCGCCTATCCCCTGCAAAAAAAGCGGCATTCCCTGGAATTTTTGCGGGAAATCGCGCATCTGCGGCCCCGGACCAACACCTTCGCCGCGATAACCCGCCTCCGCAGCCGCCTGGCCTTCGCGGTTCACCAGTTTTTCCAGCGGAACGGGTACCAGTACATCCACAGCCCCATTATCACCGCCAACGACGCCGAGGGGGCCGGGGCCATGTTCCAGGTAACGACGCTGAACCTGGAAGCGCTGGGCCGGGGGGAACGCGGCGGGACCGAAACCCCCGGCAAGGACAGCCCGAAACCGCCGGTAGACTACAGCCAGGATTTTTTCGGCAAAAAAACAGGGCTTACGGTCTCCGGGCAGCTTGAGGCGGAAAGCTACGCCTGCGCCCTTTCCCGGGTCTATACCTTCGGGCCAACCTTCCGCGCGGAACATTCCAACACCACCCGGCATCTGGCGGAATTCTGGATGGTGGAACCGGAAACCGCCTTCGCGGAACTGGACGACAATATGAGTCTGGCGGAGGAATTTCTTAAGTTCCTCTTTACAACCGCGCTGGAAGACTGCGGGGAGGAAATTGCTTTTTTCGATTCCCGTTACGAAAAAGGACTCCGCGAAAACCTGGAGAGCCTGGCGCGTTCGCGCTTCGCCCATATCAGCTATACCGACGCGGTGGCGGAACTGGAAAAACACGCCGGGGCCTTTGAGTTCAAACCGTACTGGGGCTGCGACCTGCAAAGCGAGCACGAGCGGTACCTGACGGAAACCGTGTTTCGCGGCCCTGTCATCGTTACCGGCTATCCAAAAGAGATCAAAGCCTTTTACATGAAGCTCAACGACGACGGCAAAACCGTGCGGGCTATGGACGTGCTGGTTCCCCGTCTGGGGGAAATTATCGGCGGCTCCCAGCGGGAAGAGGACTTTGAAAAACTACGGGCACGTATGGCCGAACTGGGCATGAAACCGGAGGATTACCAATGGTATCTGGACCTGCGCCGCTACGGTACCGTGCCCCATTCGGGCTTCGGTCTGGGTTTTGAGCGGCTTATCCAGTACGTTACCGGCATGGCGAATATCCGGGACGTGATCCCCTACCCCCGTTCGGCGGGCCAGGCGGAATTTTAGGCGGGGATTGTCATGGCGGAAACAACCCTTCGCCTGCGCGGCCCGGCGGCCGCGTGGATTTGCGGCATTCTTTTTATCCTGGGGGGCGGCGGCGCCTTCGCCCAGGTAACGCCCAATCTCTTAAACCCCGGCGCCCCCGCCCCAAGCATCGTGAGCCGGGCGGCTTTGCTTCTGGACGCGGAAACCGGGACCGTCCTCTACGAAAAAAACGCCGACGAAGCCATCTCCCCCGCGTCTCTTACCAAGCTGATGACCGCTCATATCGCCCTGCGGGAAGCGGCGGCCGGCAGGATCTCCCTGGACGAAACGATACAACCCCCCAGGGAAAGCTGGGCCATCAACCAGCCCCCCCGCTCCAGCCTGATGTTCCTGGCAATGGGACAGCGGGTCAGCCTAAGGGAACTGCTGCTGGGCCTGGCCGTACCGTCGGGAAACGACGCCGCCGTGGCGGTGGCCCTACGCCTTGCCCCGACGGTGGCGGACTTTGTGGACACTATGAACGGGGAAGCGCGGCGGCTGGGACTTCAGATTACCCGTTTTGCCGAACCTTCCGGCATTTCGGAAAAAAACTTGACCACCGCACGGGAATTCGCCCGTTTTTGCCAATATTACATATCCCTTTACCCTCTGGCGCTCCAGGAATTCCATTCTATTCGGGAGTTCGCCTACCCCAAACCGGAAAATGTGGCGGAAAACTACCGGGAAAAACCGGGAACTATTGTCCAGTACAACCACAACACCCTGTTACAGGATTTCTCCGGAGTGGACGGCCTAAAAACCGGGTACATCGACGAGGCGGGCTACAACATCGCCCTTACCGCCGAACGGGAAGGAACCCGATTCATCCTGGTCCTGCTGGGGGCCCCCGCTATCGGGGCGCGGGACAATGACGGCCGGAAACTTTTGGCCTGGGCCTTTGAGCAGTACCGGACCATCCGCCCCATCATCCCTGAGCCCGAACCGGTACGGCTTTGGAAGGGTAAACAAAAAGAAATCCTGCCGATTATCGCCGAAACGCCGGATTTTACCGGGCCCAAAGACCGGGGACAGCAGATTTACCTTGGCGCCGAGATTATCGAGCCCCTTATCGCCCCCCTTGCCGCCGGTGAACAGGTGGGGACCCTTATCCTCTCCGACGACCGCGGGGAACTGCGCCGCATTCCCCTTTTGGCGGCGCGGGACTACGAGGAGGGGGGACTTTTCAGCCGGCTTCGGGACTCGGCGCGGCTGTTTTTCCGGGACCTGTTCCGGCGGCGCTAACCGCATCCGTAGCAGACGCAGAATCATCCCGAAAGGCTCGTTCCCTATTTTTGCGCGGACTTTGCGGTGGCGCCCCACAAGCAGAATTAACCGCGCTCCCCCAGGAGCAGCTTTAGCTCCTGAATCGTACTGATCAGTTTGGTTCGTTCCAGATTTTTAAAACGCCGGGGGATCATCTCTTTGCTGGTGCATTCCAGCACGGCGACCAGATTTTGCAGCTCAATTTCGTGGGGATAGGCGGCGGGAACAAAATCACCCATCACGTCTTCCATATCTTCCCGGCTGATAAAACCGCGATCCTCCATCGCGGCCCGCAGTTTGGCCCGGATAAGCACCGCCTCCAGATCCGCTCCTGAAAATTCGTGCCGGAATTTCTTGAAAAGGTCGGTGATAGAAAATTTGCGGATAGCAAGGTTCAGCTTGCGTACCAGGGTATCAAACAGGGCCTCCCTGTCCCGGTCGTTTTCCGGATAGAAAAGGGCCAGGTGTTCTTCCGCCCGGCCCTGACGTTTTAAGTCTATGGGAATAAGATCCGGCCGGCAGGTAATAAGGAACCAGATAATTTTTCCCCGGTATTCGGTATTTCCCATAAAACTGGTTATCTGGGCAAAAACGCGGTTGCTGGTTCCGGAGTCTCCTTCCTGGTCCCGGTCCCCCAAAAAAGCGTCCGCCTCATCGATCATCACCGCCACGGGGGACATGGCTTTAAGGATGGTAAGAACTTTTTCCAGATTCGATTCCGTGTCACCCTGCCACCTGGAGCGGAAATTGCGAAATTTGACCATGGGGATGCCGATCTCCCCGGCAAAGGCGCTGACCATAAAACTCTTGCCGGTACCCACAGGACCCGCCAGCAAGTAGCCCATAGGAAGCACGTCCGGCCGTCCCAGTTTAACTGCCCGGGCGGCGTTCTTAAACCGTTTTTTTACAAAGTCGTGGCCTGAGACGTAGGAAAGATCGTGAACCGTATCCATAAATTCCAACAGCCCGGCGGCTTCGTTTTCGATAATCTCCTTTTTCCGCTGCCGCAAATATTCCAGGGAGAGGGGGGTTCCGGTTTTTCCACTTTCCATGACCAGATGGTTTAGATTCATCAGATTAAGGCCGCTTGTGATGGCGGCTATCCGTTCCGGGTCCATACCCCGCTCCAGGTTAAGCTGCGACAGCCCCTCCTTGTAACGCAAAAAACTGGCCCGCAGCTTTTCATCAGGAAAGGGGACCCCCACCTTGACGGTGGCGGGAGAACTGACCAGGCGGGGGGACAGATCGGCCGGATTCTCGGTAAGCAGAATAACGGTGATGTCGCCGATGGTAAGAACGGGATCATTAGCCCAGCGGCTCAGGGTAACCAGGCAGTAACGATCCTCTTCGGTAAGGCGGATAAAATCGCCGGAAGGAACAAAGGATTCCGCGTAATCCATGATCAGTACCACCCGGCTGGGGCGGCTTCCCTTTTTGGGTATCTTGGAGAAGAAATATTTTTCCAGGTAGAAAAAACTCTTGCGGGGTTCCGCGGAAATAATATCGCCGGCCTCGGCCTGGGGGTACAGACCCTGGACAACGCTCCGGTAATCCTGGGCCATGGATTCGGAATAAAACGTTACGCCCCCCGAATAATCGTAGTAGATAATATAATCCCTGTTTCCAAAAAGAAATTCGGAAAGGTAATCTTGTATCCGGGTAAAGACAAATTCGTCCCGGTTCATCTGGTGGGGCAAAAAATCCCGAATATTCCCGTGCAGAATGTACAAGTTTGCGGTTTCCGACTGGTATTTGTTGGCCAGTTCCTGGGCCCAGCGGGGCAAAATTTTTATGAAATCCAGGTCCTGATAGACAAGCTGATCCTCCACCGCTCATTCCCGCCTTTACCGCTGATGAGGCGACAAAGAATCCAGATACGCGGAAAAAACCGCGTCCCAGCCGCCGGCGATTTCCCGTTCAAGCGTAGTGATAGCCCGGTTTTCCGCTTCCGGAATAGTCAGGTGTCCATCACGGCCCGATACGGTGTAGGGCAGCAGCACGTTTCCCGTAACACGGTCAAGGAGTTTGGCGGCCAGTTCATAACGGATAAATTTGTTTTGCTGCCCCGGCAGTTCCACCGGGCTGAGTTTAAGCGTAACCTCCAGCGTATAGCGGGAATCCTGTCCCCCGGTCAAAAAACCCTTCTTGCCGATTACCGCGGTAAAAGCGCCCTGTATCCGGCCGGAATTGTCGTTGTCTACCCGTACATCTACCGGGATGCGCCGGGCAATATCCCGGGCTTCCACGCGGAAATTTTCGGCCTCCGCCAATTCCCGGGAACTTGGCGTCATACCGCCCCCCAGCACGGAAAGGATATTCGAGAACACCCGGTTCCCGCCGGCGATTTTCGCGGCCAGCAGGAAGCGGGCATAGCCGTCCAGCGAATATTTTTCCTCCTCCTCCAGAGTAGTAAGAATTGAGATAATCTCCCTGTTGGCCTTAACCAGTTCGGAGTACAGAGACACGGCTTTGCTTTTCTCAATTACCGCCAGCGCGTAATGGACGCCCTGTCCGTCGTACCAGTACTCCCGAATCTCCGCGCCGATAAGAATATCCAGTTCGGCGGAAGTTTTAATAGCGTTGGTAATCTCGGTATTCCTGAAGTACGAGGCAACCGTATCCCGCCGCAGGGCCTCCTGATAGCCAACCATAGACTGGCGGTCAACCTGGACCGTCTGGCCAAAGACGCTAATCATGTTGGCAAGAGCTTCTTTTTCGGCGACCGCCCTGCCGGGCCCGTAACCCACGGCGGTCATGTACCGGAGGCGGCTGTAAACCTGGTCTGCCCCGGTTATCCAGACAGGTTCCTCCCCCGGGGAAGATTCAGGACGGTTTTTCGCGCCGCCGGCGCACGCGGCGCAGAGCGACAGTGTCAAGACAAAGAGCGGTACGGCCGCTATTTTAGGCATATAACCTCCACTAAATTCAGCCGGTTTTTCTGAACCAGGATATCCTCGTACCGGAACGAGGCCACAACCTTTCCCGACGCGCCGTAATAAACGGCCTCGCAGGAGTAGCGGCCGGGGCTGAGATCTATCCCCCCCACGTAGGCCCGGGCGGGAAAGTACCGGGAAATTCGAAGGTCGGCCTGTTCACTTACCTCCGCGAATATCTGGGAACCCAAACTCAAGATACCGTAAACAAAGCGGGCCTGGTCTTCCGTGTCTTCGTTTTCCGCCATAGCGTCAAATACCGCTGAGCCCGCGCTTTTAAGGGAAGCGCGGATAATGGTTTTGAGGTAAATAATTCCTTCCTGGGCTTTGTAGGTTTCCCGGGCGACAGCCTCGATATCCTCCAAGAGTTCAAGATCGAAACGGCGCCCGTCGTCAAAGACAATCTCTATCCGGGTCACAGAGGAGGGACGGTATATCATTCGCGGCAGCGAAATTTTGAGATACCGGTTCCCCAGGGAAAAGCGCATGGTTTCGTCCTCTTTTACCGGGGAAAGTCCCGCGAAAGCCAGCACGTTGAGCCGGGCCATGTCCGGGGAAATGTTCAGTTCCTGTTCCAGAGAAGCAGGCGGGGGGTGGGGGTACAATACGGGGGAATTCGCAAAGGCAAGGCGCAGATACTCCCCGTCGATCCGCGCATCGTCAAGGCGGCCGCTCCCCCGGTAAAAGAGCATCCCCAGGTAACGGGCCAGGGCGGAATCGTTAAAGGCGGCGGGGGCTTCCGAATTGGGGGGAATGGGCAGGGATTCTTCCAGGGCCTTCCGCTGCAGGGCGGAACGTGTTACACCGTGTTTATCAGCCAGATTCCGTATTTTGTTGTTCATCCGCCTAATCTCCACCAGGGCGTCTTCCAGGTTTCCCCGGTGGTAGTAGTTAAGCGCGTTGAACGTGTTGGTATAAATATCCTCGTAATCTTCCCCGGCGTAATCCTGAACATTATCGTTAAGGAGGTAGGTGCCCAGTTCCCGGGTAATGCTTTTGGTGTAGGCCTCCTCTATGGCCCGCTCCCCTGTTTCCAGCAAATCCGAGGATTCAGGATACAGACCGGCGTAATGGGCCAGCATGCCCTTGTCCAGGTAGTAGAGAATATCATCCCCGGAACCGTAGAGAGAGGACCGGTTATCTTCCAAGAGAAGGACGGATTCCTCATAACGGCCCGCGTCCAGCGCGTTATCCACACGTTGAAAAGACGCGGTGGCGCAGGAAACAAAAACAGCGGCGGCCAGCGCCGGAATTTTCACAGCCCTTCGGGCCATCTGGTTATCCCGCCAAACCCGTCCGGTTATAACCGCGCACGGGAGGTTTTTATTATCTTTTTAATTTCGCTGTTCTGATCCATCCAGAGCCGGACATTGGTTTCGATGTTGGTAAGTTCCGCGGTTACGAAATAGGTCCGGGTGCGGGTATTCCCGCTCTGATCCACGATGGTCTTTACCGATCCTGTCAAAAGAAAATCCGCCCCGGTCTCATTGAGCAGCCTGCTGGCGGTGGCCTCGCTGGCGCTGCTCTGCTGATCCTGCCGTTCCGCGCGAAGGGCCTCCCGGACCGGCCCGCCGGCGACAAAATCCGCCCTGCCGCTGTTAAAGATCGTTAGTTCCATAATATCGGCGATGATGCTCGTATCAATATGCTCATCACTTTCGTTGCGGAAGGGCCCCACGAGGAACACCGGATTCCTGCCCAGCCGGCCGTTTTCCTGAATAACCCGCGGCGAATCCAGACATGTCTTGATCAGGCTGTCGCAGACTATCCGCACGTCAGTATCGTTCCAATATCCGCTGAGATCAGTAACGGTTTCGGCATCGACCCGCTTTACCGAAGTGGACGCACAGGAGGTAACAAGAAACGCAAGGGACAAGACCGTAAACAATGACAGGTGATTTACGCGCCTGATTCCCCCGGCTGGACATACACAATCTCTTTTCATAAACATCTCCAATCCTGTTCTAAACGGCCCGGATTCAACTGAAAAACGCGCCCCCGGCCCGTTACGATAAGCATAGCTCGAATCGGGGCTTTCGGGAAAGTACCGGGGCCGGCGCGCGGGTTCTTGGGTATTCTACCCCCTTCGAATAAAATTAACCGCGCCCCTCCCCGCCTGCAATCCTGTACGCGCGAAACGCCAATCCTGGGCTCTACTCGTTCACTGCCTCCGCGGCGGCTGGCGCCCGTTTGAGGGATTCAATCCGCTCGCGGGCGGCCCGGACGCCGTCCTCTGCCCGGACAAGGGCTCCGAGAGAGGCCGCCTTTTCCCGGTAGAATTGGCTGGTCATCAGGTCCCGGACTTTTTTCCCCAGTTCCTCTTTTGAGATTCTTCCGATATTGGCGCCCCCGGGACCAAGGCCGAGTTTACGGGTCCGGTAAGCCCAATAAAATTGATCGATAATCAAGGGAAAAACCATCTGGGGTTTTCCGGCGCGGGCCGCGCTGTGGGTGGTCCCGCTGCCTCCGTGGTGGATAATGGCGTCCACATGGGGGAACACAAGGGCGTGGGGAATGGCCTTGTCCAGCAGGAACAGGTGCTCCCCGGCGGGCAGATGGGCCCCCACCTTCCACCAGCCGCATCCCACGACCAGTTTGTAATTCTGTTCGCGGCATACCTCAAAAAGCCTCTGGGCAAAGAGGTCCCGTTTTCCGGTATTACAGCTTCCCAGCGTAAAAAACAGCGTGGGCCGCCGGTCCTTTTTGACAAAATCGAGGAACTGGCGGTGCAGCTTCCCGTCGTAGGGGAAAATATCGTTAAAACAGTACCCGCCGATACTCCAGCGGTAGTTCCAGTCCGGGTCCGTCTCGCCCAGGTAGCGGCTGTAAAGGAGAAGGTTGTCCCCGGCGGCCGGGGCGTGCTTCGCCTGGTCCTTCACGTCCTTCATTCCCAGGGCCCGGCGCTGCTGGTTCAGGGTTTTTTTCACCATCGCGTTAAGCCCGATGTTCAGCATGGTCCACAGCAGGACCGGCCGGATAACGGGATTCGGTTCGGAAAAGGGCAGCACCGGGGGCGGTATCCGCCGGGACGGAAGGAGGGGCCCAAAGGCGGTGCGGATCAGGGGCTTCCCGCAGTATTCGGCTATGCTGGGGGCGGCGAATTCCGTATTGGCCGCCACCAGGACATCGTGCCGTTCCAACAGCGGGATAAATTCCTCAAACTGACTCTTGATGACCCGCGTCGTCCAGTTGATAAGGTCCTTCGTATCAGGAACCCCCTCCACCATGCCGGCGATATCGTCAAGGGCCTGGAGGGCATGATTCACCCCCACGTCTTTCGCTTCCTTTTCAAAAATCCGGGGCAGGCTCAGCGTTACCATGTGGCCGCATGTTTCAAGCTCTTTAGCCAGAGCCAGATAGGGATAAATATCCCCCTGGGAACCCCGGACCGCTAACAGTACCTTCATGCTACACCTATCTCCTGGAGCTTAGCCCGGTCCAGCGAATACTTGTGTTCCAGATCCCGCAGCATATCCTCGTTGATCGCGATGGGCCGGTTCAGCTTTTTTGTCTCGCGGTTGCTTTTGAGCAGCATTGCGATCATCTTCCCCGGATTAAAGGTGATGGAACTCATGATCCAGCAGCCGTGGGTACACCAGCAGTTCGCTTTGTACCCGTGGCCGATAGCCTCAATCTCGTTTTTCATGGCCTCGCTCTGCATGATAGCCTTTACATCACAGCCGTAGTCTTTCACGTTGCCGATGGGGGGCCGCAGTTCGCAGGCACGAAAACGGCCGTCGTAATCCAGCACCAGCGTGGTTTCCCCGGCGGTACAGTCCATATTCCAGGGCGTAGGCTTCTCCAGATTTTCCGCACGGATGTTATACATGGCCCGCATCAGCCCCACGTAGAAGAATTTGGTAAGCCCCCGGCCCAGGGCGCCCATCCCCTCCCCGATACGCTTGGCGTAAAGCAGGTAATAGGGAGCGATCCGGTCCTGAATTTCCCGCAGGCTCTTTTCCGTCAGGACTTTTACCCCGTCCTCCCGGGTGTTTCCCCGCGCCGCCTCGATAGTATGGGTGGAAACGTTGAAGCGGCCGTACACCCAGGCCGCAAAATCAAGCACCTCCTCCACGTTGTACTTGGTGATAACCGTAGCGATATTTTTTATCACGCGGCCGTCATCCCGGAACTCGTCATCGATCTTTTTGAGGACCGCCGCGGCGCGGTAAAAACTTTCCACCCCCCGCTGGGTGTCGTGGGTCGCTCCGAAGCCGTCCAGCGAAATGCTGATGGAAACATTAGCGTCCGGACAGTTTTGGCGTATCCGCTTGAGCCACTGGATAAGCCGGTCGCCGAGGATGCCGTTGGACGGAAAATTGACATCCGTAATGTGGTTGTTCCGGTAGAACATCTCGATAATCTCCGGCAAATCCTCCCGCAGGGTTGGTTCCCCGCCGGAAAGCCAGAGCCGCTTAAAGTTTCCCGCAGTTTCGGAAAGCTTTTTGATCTCCTCAAACGTGAGGTCCGGCTGCTTTTGGGACATATCGTCCGCGTAAAAGCACATGGCGCATTTGGCGTTACACTTTCCCGTAGTAAAGAGAAAGACCGATTCCAATTGCCGTTTGGCGTTCAGGGAATTGAAGGAACTCCCCGAACGTTTTGTCTTTACTGCCATTTTAATTCTCCTCAAAAACACCGCGCGCAGGCGGTTTTACCCAATGCCTGACGCTTGCGGATTTTTATGTTTTTTTGATGAAAAAGTCATGAAACCGCGATTATCCGTTATCGGTCGACAGTTTAAGAGCTTTCCCCACAATCCGGCCAACGCGGCAACGAAGCTGCCGGTAAAACCGGTTTCCAAAAAAGCGGTCCAAAACCCCGCTTTTCTAAAACTAAGGCTGCCTGACAAGCTTGTCCAGCATGTGAATTTTGCCTTCCAAAACATGAGGTTTTGAACCAGCCCTGAATTTATGCGATTCCGCGCCGAAACGCGACAAACCGCCGGATGAATAATGAGGCTGTTCCAAAACTAACCAAGTTTTGGAACAAGCTCCAATACCACCACATTGTTGAATAATAATCACTTTCTACGGATATTGTCTAGTAAGTCAGGGCCAGCGCGCATCGAGGAGTTTCCCGGCGGGCTTTTAAGCTTCCCACACGATATCACCGGCGATCATAGTGCGGAGTACCTTGGCCTGGTGAATCTCCTGGGGAGGCAGGCTAAAGATGTCCCGGTCAAGAAAGCAGAGGTCCGCCCAGCGGCCGGGATCGGCGCGGCCCATCTCCGCCTCGGCGAAGGCGGCGTACGCGGGGGCGGTGGTGTAAGCGTCCACCGCGGCGGCCAGGTCCACCCGCTCGGCGGGGTAAAAACCTTCGCGGGGGTAAAAATTCCGCCGGGGATCCTGCCGGGTTACCGCCCAGCTTATCCCCAGCAGGGGGTTAAGCTCGCTTACGGGGGCATCGGTCCCGTAGGATACGGGAATCCCCAGACGCCCCATCGTTCCCCATGCGTAGGAACTGGAGGCCAGGGCCTGGCCTACGCGGTTTTCCAGAATGTACATGTCGTCGGCAAGAAATACGGGCTGTACCAGGGCAAGCAGCCGGTTCCGGGCCATTCGTTCCAACTGGGCCGTCCTGGTAACCTGGCAGTGAACGATGCCGTGGCGCAGGGGGTTGGCGCCGGGAGCGGTAACCGCCTCCAGCGCGGAAATGACCGCATCCATAGCGGCGTCCCCGATGGAATGAACGATAACCTGCATCTTACATGAGGCGGCCCGGCGGATCAGGGCGCGGAGTTTTTCTTCTTCCAGTACGGGGAAGCCCCTGGTTTCCGGCTTGTCCCGGTAGGGCTCCGTCATCCAGGCGGTTTGGCCCCCCAAAGTACCGTCCATAAAAAGTTTGACCGGACCCATTTTGAGAAAACCCCCCCGGTCCCCGCTTTCCCACAGGACCTTACCGGTTATCTCCCCGCGATCCCGAAATTCCTCCAGGCGGTCCTGATCCGCGGAGATGCCGCACTGCAGGCTGATCCGCGGCAATCCGATGCCGTTTTCGGCGCCGGCGTAGATACCGCGGTAAACTTCCGTTACGTCATCGTAATCCGGCCCCTGACTGTCGTTGGTTCCCAGGGCGGTTATACCGAGCGAAAGCGCTTTCGCCATGGCCCGCTTAAGATTCTCTTCCATCCGGGCTTTATCCGGCTCCGGGATCACGGCGCGGATCAGGCCGGCGGCGTTTTCCCGCAGTACCCCGGTGGGCCGTCCGGCAGCGTCTTTTTCGACGACACCCCCCTCCACGCCGGGGGCATTTTCGGCAAGACCGGCCGCGCGCAGGGCCAGGGAATTGCAATAAATGGTATGCCCGCAATGGCGGCCTATTACCACCGGATGCACGGCGGAAATTTTGTCCAAATCCTCCCGGTTAAGATCCCGCCGTTTACCGGTAAAAAGATCCGGATTTACCCCGGCGCCCTGCACATAGGTTCCCGGGGCAGGGCGGTCCCGCGCGATCAGCTCTCTACCCCGGCGGATCACCTCCTCCACCGAATCCGCGCCGGCCCCCTCCACCATACCGAATTTCCTCCCCAGCCAGTGGAGGTGCAGATGGCTGTCGTGGAAGCCCGGCAGAACCAGCGTCCCGGCGGCGTCAATGGTTTCAGCCCCCTCAGGCGCCGTGGCAAGCAGTTCCGCCGAATCGCCTGCAGCGCGGATCTTCCCCCCCTCGATTCGGAGGGCCTGGCAAAAACGGCCGGAACCGCGATATATCTTTCCGTTGTAAATGATCCGCGTCATGCTCTACCCCCTTGGCTTACAACAAGCGCGGCGGTCTATACCGACGCCCGGTAAGCGCCCAAATAATAAAAATCCCTGGTTTTTGACTTAAGATCCGCGATGGTCCGCTCAAAATCCCCGTCCGCGCCGGGGATACTTACATCCACGTAAAAAAGGTACTCCCAGGGCTTGCCCTGGATGGGCCGGGATTCCAGTTTGGAAAGGTTGATCCCCCGGTCGCTGAGTATTTTCAGGCAGCCAAACAGCGCCCCCGGCTCGTCGGGAACAGAAAACACCAGGCTTGCCTTGCTGGGGGGGCCGGACCCAAGACTGGGGGGAACGGCGGCCTTGTCCCCAATCCGGCGGGAAATAATCACAAAGCGGGTGTAGTTGAGCGGGTTGGTCTCGATCCCCGTCTTGATCACCTTGAGACCGTGAGCCTGGGCGGCCGCTTCCCCCGCGATAGCGGCGACTTTGAGCGCCCCCTCCCGGGCAATGGAAGCCACCGCGCTGGCGGTGGTGGCGGCCGGTTCCAGTATCCAGTGGGGGTACTTGTCCAAAAATTCCTTGCACTGGGCAAACCCCTGGGGATGGCTGCGGACAGTAGTAATACTGTCCAGGGAGGCCCGTTCATCGGCGATAAGGCAGTGAACAATCCGCAGTTTGAGTTCCCCCACAATGGCGATATCGCCGTAACGCAGGAACAGATCGTAGTTTTCGTGGATGGAACCGGTCTGGCTGTTTTCCACCGGCACTACCCCGGCGCCGGCCGTACCTTCCAAAACCGCGTCGAAAATCCCCGGAAAATTCGAAACCTGGAGCCGGGGAACTTCCTCCCCAAAGGCCCGCGTCAGGGCCTGCTCCGCGAAAGCGCCGTTTTCCCCGCAAAAGGCCACCGGCAGTTCCCGCGCCCCATCCGGGGAGGGAAAGCCCCCGTGAAAGGTCCTGACCGCCGAGGGGTGGGGGGTTCTGAGAAGCTCCTTCCCCACCACCGGGGCCAGGGCCTCGATATCCCGCATAAGCCGCTCAAACTGTTCGGGGTAGAGGGACTGGGGTCCGTCGGAGAGGGCGTCGTCAGGCCGGGGGTGGACTTCCACCGTAAGGCCGTCCGCGCCGGCGGCGATGGCGGCCAGGGCCGCGGAACTCACCTTGGCCCGTATGCCCACCGCGTGGCTGGGGTCCACGATGACCGGAAGGTGGGAAAGGCCCTTGACCACGGGGATAGCGGAAATGTCCAGCGTATTGCGGGTATAAGTTTCAAAGGTGCGGATACCCCGCTCGCAGAGAACCACGTCGGCGGTCCCCGCGGCCAAAAGGTACTCCGCGGAGAGGAGCCATTCCTCTATGGTAGCGGAGGGACCCCGTTTGAGGAGCACCGGCTTTCCCAGACTGCCCACTTTTTTAAGAAGTTCAAAGTTCTGCATGTTCCGGGCCCCGATCTGGAACATATCGGTAAGGTCCTTCATCTGAACCGCCAGTTCCGGGGACACCACTTCCGTAACGATAGGCATTCCCTGGGCCTCCCCCGCCTCCTTCATAAACTCAAGACCCCGCATGCCAAGGCCCTGAAAAGCGTAGGGGCTGGTCCGGGGTTTATAGGCCCCGCCCCGCAGCATGACGGCGCCGCTTTCCCGTACCAGCGCGGCGGTCTCCATGATCTGCTCCCTGCTTTCCACCGCGCAGGGACCGGCAATCACGGTAATCCGGGAACCGCCGATTTTAACCCCCGGCAGCGCGGAACGGGAGGCCACCGTTACGATGGTATCCTCCGTCTTGGTTTCACGGGAGACAAGCTCGTAAGGTTTACTGGTCGCGGCAACCCGCTCCACGCCGGGCAGAAGTCCAAGTTCGCGGATATCCGCCACCCCTTTGCCGGAAGCGCCGATAATCGCGTCCTCACCAAAGAACTGCTCCCTGACAGTAAAGCCCCGATCCCGCAAATAAACACGGAGCATCTCTTTATCATGGGAACTGACAGACTTGGAAAGCACGATGATCATAGGACCCCCTTGTTAGCCGCACATAATAATACGCGGAAGGCCCTTTGCGCAATGGTTCCGAAGCTTAACCCAGAAAAAGTTCCGTGGGCAGATATGTATCCCTCATGTGCCAGGGCGCGCAGCGGTTCAGAGTGTGGATATAATTCGCGTAGCCGCGGTCACTAACCGTGATATGCCTGAGTATATAGTCCCGGATTTCGGGGATCGATTTTTTAAGCCGCGCTTCCTCGCTGGTACCAAGGTACGTCAGATACCCGTTAATATATTCAACAGCTTTACTGTGTTCTTCTTTGTGATCGTGAAATTCCGGGAACGCGATGCGGGAAAGAAGCTGTTCCTCCACAAAAATATGGTACCGCACAAAACTTATCAGGGACGAAATACCCTGCTTGAAAAAATCCCGTGAGGCTTCGTCTTTTTTACAGCTGTTCAAATACAAATTGTTGCACATGCTGATAAGCTGTTTGTGCTGCTCGTCAATGGATTCAATGCCGACTGAATAACAATTATCTAACCGAATGACACTGCTTTTCATACCGTCTCCTTGCTTTTTAGTATCGCGTTTGCCCTTCATAAGGCTATGCCAATCCCATATCCGTTCTCTCAGTCTTTTTTGAAGCCTTATGTTATTTTTTGATATCCCATATACCCTGATTAGAGAAAAAAAGTCCAAAAAAAGGGAATTTTCTCGTACCCTGAGGGGAAAAAACCTTAAAAACACGCTTTTAGCCTCTTTGGTGGAAGATGGTCACAAGGCCGGCCGTTACGAATAGGGACCGGCACGGACCGCCTTTCACGTCCCGTATGGTCCAACAACCGGGGTTTTTATGGTTCTTTCAAAAAGCTAAAACGCCGCGCCGGCTTGACAACGCTTTCCCGATGCCATATAGTTAAACTCTGGGTAATTACCTAGTATTATTATAGGATTTATAGGATGTTGGAGGAGTTATGAGCGCGAAGAAAATCAAGCAAATCGCCATATACGGGAAAGGGGGTATCGGCAAATCGACCACCACCTCAAACCTCAGCGCGGCTTTGGCGGAAATGGGTCTCAAGGTGATGCAGTTCGGCTGCGACCCCAAAAGCGATTCCACCAATACGCTGCGGAACGGGAAATTTATCCCAACCGTACTGGACACCCTGCGGGAACAATCGGCGGTAAAGGCCCGGGACGTAATCCACGAGGGGTTTAACGGCATTTACTGTGTGGAAGCGGGGGGACCCGCCCCGGGGGTGGGCTGCGCCGGCCGGGGAATTATCACGGCGGTAGAGCTTTTTAAGCAGCAGCGGGTTTTTCAGGAACTGGATCTGGATGTGGTGATCTTCGACGTACTGGGGGACGTGGTCTGCGGCGGCTTCGCGGTCCCAATTCGGGAGGGAATCGCCGAACATGTGTTCACCGTGTCGTCATCGGACTTCATGTCAATTTACGCCTCCAACAACCTTTTCAAGGGGATTATCAAATACTCCAACTCCGGGGGCGCCCTGCTGGGCGGGGTGATCGCCAATTCCATGGGACCCCCGTACTCACGGGATATTGTCGATGACTTTGTGGAAAAAACCGGAACGGCGGTGGTTGAGTACATACCCCGCTCAATTTCGGTAACGCAAAGCGAACTACAGGGGAAGACGACAATTGAGGCGCTGCCGCAGTCCGCCCAGGCGGAGGTGTACCGCTCGCTGGCGCGTAAAATCGCCGCCCACGAGGTGTCGAAGGCCCCCGCCCCGCTGGAAGTGTCCGCCCTGCGCGAATGGGCCGCCCTGTGGGCCGACCGGCTCCTGTCCGTAGAACAGGGAAAGGTAACCTCGGCGGGAGACGCAATCTAAATTCAGGCCCTCTTAAAATGCCGGTAAAATGTCCCCGCACATGGCCTGCGGGGGCATCGATTTTAGTCCCGGCTTCCTTTTTCCCGTTTGACGGTTGCCTTTTTGACCGTCCGGTAAGTTTCACCGGTGTTGATGATTTCCACCCTGGACGCTTGTTTTACGAAGAATACCGCCGCGAATGATTTGGACAAGTGTCTGTCTGCCGCCATAATACGAGACAGGAGTACGCATACCTCTTCCTAAAGTATTTGAGCCTAAACCTGAAGTCCGGATTGCCGATAATTTGAATACCCGCAATGAAGAACCCCGCCGTGGAGTTCGAACCAAGGATTCGGCGGAGTATCTTCGATTGAGAAGAAAAAGTCCTGCGGACTTTTCTCATTTTGCACGGGAGAGGTCTCTGCCCGGCAACGGCCGCTGCCGGGTTTCTGCCCGTTTTTATGTTACCGGCAACCCCGGGAATTCTCTCATCATGCCGCGGCGCCCGGTTCCGCGATTTCCCGGCGCTGCGCTCTTGCTTCGGCATACCGGCTGTACAACGGCCTGTTTATTAAAACAACCATAGGAGGCTAATTATGGTGTATTTAGCAAAGAAAAACGAAACAGTAGACCATCACACCGATGCTGCGGCAACAGAAGTCCTCGACGGCATTAACGCGCCCAACATGGAAATTACCGGTGAGGAGTTTGAGGCGGCGGGCGGCTTTGCCCGGCTCATTAACGGTGAAATCTTCCTCGGCAAAAGCGGCGCCGAAGACAACGCCGGGCAGAACCGTTTCCTCAAATCCCGGCTTACGCGCACGGATTATATCGCCGCGAAGATTTCGGAAAGTACGGCAACCGCTGAGGAGTTCATGTATCGCACATGGTTATAAGCGTGAAAACACCTCTGGTAATTATCTCTTTTTGACTGGTAATTACCGGCGCGCCTGACGCGCATCATCAAAGGACATTTGACCGCCGTTTACCAAACAATGGACTTGTTCGATAACCAACCGGGCTATTTCACAAGTCCATTGAGTGCCGGGAGGGGAATTGTGAGGTTAACGTATTCGCCCGGCCAACAATAGAGTTGTTCAGAAACCTCAGTTTCTGAACAGCAACCGCTTTAAAACAATCCTTTTATGCGGAATTTTTCACGGATGACAGCGTCCTCCGCGAAAAATCCACCAGGCGCAACAAGCCGCTAGGAAGCCAGAACCGGCGTCAGGTACTTGTCGATGTAAGCTTTGTTGACGCGCAGAAGTTCGTCACGGGGTATCTCCGTAAGAACGGTCCAACCCAAGTCCAGGGTACGACCGATGTCGCGGTTTTCGTATTCGCTCTGGGACAGAAAAACCTGCTCGAATCGTTCCCCGAATTTGAGGTACTGCTTGTCGGTTTCGGACAGTTCCTCCTCCCCGATGATGGAAGCCAAGTTCCGCACCTGCTTGACCCGCGAATAGGCGGCAAAAAGCTGACTGGCCACGTCCTTGTGATCCTCCCTGGTCATGCCGGAGCCGATGCCGTCCTTCATAAGGCGGGAAAGGCTGGGGAGCCCTGCCACGGGCGGGTAAACCCCGCGCTGGAAGAGTTCACGGTCCAGAACGATCTGCCCTTCGGTGATGTAGCCGGAAAGGTCCGGAATAGGATGGCTGATGTCGTCATTGGGCATGGTAAGAATTGGGATCTGGGTGATGGATCCGGCGGATCCGTTGATCTTCCCCGCCCGCTCGTAGAGGCTCGCCAGGTCGGAGTACAGATAGCCGGGGTAGCCTTTGCGGCTGGGCACTTCCCCGCGGATCGATGAAACCTCCCGCAGGGCTTCGCAGTAATTGGTCATATCGGTCATCACCACGAGGACATGCATGTTCCTTTCGTAGGCCAGGTACTCGGCGGCGGTAAGGGCGCAGCGGGGAGCCACGAGGCGTTCCAGGCTGGGGGCGTCGGCCAGGGACAGGAACACGACCACATTGGCAAGGACGCCGGTACGCTCAAAATCGTCCAGGAAAAAACGGGCCACATCGTACTTGACGCCCATGGCGCAAAATACGATGACAAAAGGTTCCGGGGATCCGGCGCCCGAAGCTCCCGCGTCAATGATCGTGGCCTGCCGGACAATCTGGGCGGCAAGCCGGTTATGGGGAAGCCCGTTACCGGAAAATATGGGGAGCTTTTGCCCCCGGATCAGGGTGTTCATGCCGTCGATGGCGGAGATACCGGTCTGGATAAAATCCCGGGGGTAGGTCCGGGCATAGGGATTGATGGGAAGGCCGTTTACATCCAGCGTGGTGGAAGAAAAAATATCCCCGTAGCCGTCAACCGGTTCCCCCAGGCCGTTGAAAATCCGGCCCAAAAGCCCCGGCCCCACCCGCAGTTCCATGGGTTTTCCCAGGAATTCCACCCGGGAATCATCGGCGGACAGCCCCGTATTACTTCCAAAAATCTGGATGGCGGTCCAGTTCTCGTTCATATCCACCACCCGGCCCAGCCTGCGGCCCTCTTCGCGGTCGTAAACGGCAACTACTTCGTTAAAACCCACGTTGCGGCTCCGCTGGGTTATCACCACGGGGCCTTCGATCCGGGTAAGTCCCCGGTACTCAACCCCCCTCATGCCGCAGCCGCCTTCCCGCGGACCCGGAACCGCGGTTCATAATTATCCACGAAACGCGGTTTCATGATACAACCTCCCTCAGACTAAGTCCGCCGGTGTCCCGGTAACTCCGTTCCAGTTCCTCAAGGCCCGCCTTCATTTCCCGCTCAAAATCGCCCAGGCCCCCAAGTTCATCGTTTTTAACAAGACTCTTGAGCCGTGAAAGGTTTTCCCGAATGGACAGGCTGGTTATCTTGGTCAGCGGGGCCCCCAGCTTGATACAGACCTGGGCGCGGCGGTGAAAAGTCATAATAAGTTCCAGCAGCCGCACCTGTTTGGCGGGCACACAGTACATGTCAACCTCGTCATAGGAATTCTGCTGCAGGAAACCGTTTTTCAGTATTTCCGCGGTAATAAGAATCAGCCGCTGATCATCGGGCAGGGCGTCAGGGCCGATAAGACGCACAATCTCCGCCAGCCGCTGCTCCTGCTTCAAAAGGTCCAGTGCTTCCTGGCGGGTCTGGGCCCACTGGGGGTTCACCTTTTCCCACCAGGGTTTAAGCTCCTCGGCGTATTCCGAATAACTGTCTATCCAGCTTATGGCCGGGTAGTGCCGGGCGTTGGCCAGGTCCCGGTCCAGGGCCCAGAAACAACGGATAAAACGCTTGGTGTGCTGGGTAACCGGCTCGGAAAAATCCCCGCCGGGGGGCGATACGGCGCCGATGATCGACACCGAACCTTCCAGACCCGAAAGGGCCCGGATCCGGCCGGCCCGCTCGTAAAATTCGGCAAGCCGCGTGGGTAAATACGCGGGAAAGCCTTCCTCCGCGGGCATTTCTTCCATGCGGCCGGAAAGTTCCCGCAGGGCCTCCGCCCAGCGGCTGGTAGAATCCGCCATAATCGCCACATGGTAGCCCATGTCCCGGTAGAATTCCGCCAGCGTAACCCCGGTATAGATCGAAACCTCGCGGGCGGCCACGGGCATATTGGACGTGTTGGCGATGAGAATCGTGCGTTCCATGAGGGAACGTCCGGTCCGGGGGTCCAAAAGCTTGGGGAACTCGGTGAGTACGTCGGTCATCTCGTTGCCCCGCTCCCCGCAGCCAATGTAGATGATCACCTGGGCGTCGCACCATTTGGCGATGGCGTGCTGGGTCATGGTCTTTCCGGTACCAAAACCCCCGGGAATAGCGGCGGTCCCCCCCTTGGATAAGGGAAAAAACATGTCAATAACCCGTTCCCCAGTGATTAGGGGCTGATCCGGCGAAAGCCGTTCCAGAGCCGGCCGGGGCATACGGACCGGCCACCATTGGGCGATAGGAATATCCTCCCCCAGACTGGTCCGGGCAACCACATCGTCGATCCGGTAGTCGCCTTCCGGTTTTAGAACCGTGATAGACCCTCCCCGAATACCGGAAGGAACCATGATCTTGCAGGTGATACTTTCGGTTTCCTTGACGGTCCCCAAGACCAGACCGGGGACGGCTTTAACGTCCTCTCCCTTCGCCAGCTTTCCGGCCAGCAGCTCGTCCGGCACAAAACGCCAGGTTTTCCGGGAATCCAGCGGTTCCCCCCGGGAACCGGATTCCATAAAGGCCCCGCTCTGCCGGAACAGGGCCTCCAGGGGCCGCTGAATGCCGTCGTAGATCGTGCCGATAAGACCGGGCCCCAACAGCGCGGAAAGGGGCCGGCCCGTTGAACGTACCGGGGCCCCGATCCGCAGGCCGGTATCGTCCTCGTAAACCTGGATCACCGCCTCGTCCCGCTCCAGGCGGACAATTTCCCCGGTAAGCCGCTTTTCCCCCACTTCCACAACATCGAAAAGCCCGGCGCTTCCCAGACCATCCGAACGGATAATGGGGCCGGATATTCTTCTTACCCTGCCTTCCGTCATCGCAGCCCCCCGGCAAGAATTTTAGCGCCTTCTCCGATAAGGGCGGCGGTAAGTTCCAGACGGTAATCCGCAAAAAGGACGGCCACCAGCATGTTGATGGAAGCGGTTACCCGGACCCCGGCGCTGTCAAGAACCAGTTCGGGGTATTCGCCGGCAAAGGCCCCGGAAGCCCGGATAGCAGCGCCCGCCCCCGTGGAAGAGGCCCCCGCGGCGCCCCCCGCGTTAAGGCTGTAACCGGCCGGTTCCCAGCTTCCCGGGGGAAGCAGCTTTGCCAGAAGATCCTCTCCCTCTTCCCTGCTGAGTTTGTAAAACAACACCTTGATAGTATGCCCTTCGCCGGCCGGTTCCCGGCACAGAAGCTCCGGACAGTCTTCCAGACGGCGCCGCAGCCCGGTCTCCAAAAGGCCCAGTATTTTCTCCCGGCTTTGGGCCCGGTACCAGGTATCCAGCGCGTTTCTGACCAGGCGTTCAATCTTCTCCGATTCCGCCCGGCGTTTATCCAGGGGAAGCCGGGCCATGATCTCTTCCGAAGTTCTGTTACGCCGCTCCTCAAAGCGCTGCTTGAGATCGCCGATGGCCTTTTCTGTCTTTTTCTCCCAGGAAAGGGTATTGGCGTTAACCGCGTCATCCGCGGTTTTGAGGAGACGAAAAGCCTTTCGGCGGGCGTCCTCCAAAATTTCCCGGTCCAATACCTCGGTTGATTGTAACTCTTCCATCACTCACCTGTTACACATGGATACCAATTGCCTCACGAATCGAATCTACCAGGGTTTTACGGCCCGGAAGACGGCCCAAGATACCGGGAATTTCCACCACCAGGGGGTAGCGGTCGGAAAGCTGCCAGTCAATTAACACATGCCCCAGCCAGTCCGCAACTTCCTCGGTTAGGATAAGCACCCGGCAGCCTTCTCCCGATCCGGGAAGTACCACGCCGGTGGTTTCATCCAAACCGCGGGTAACGCGGAGAAAAGCGGCTTTTGCCTCACCGGCATCCGTCACAGCCCTTCCCCCGATACCTACAAAACGGAAAGCGGTAACCAGTTCCGGATCACCAATAAAGTAGTAATCCATAAACTAAAATAATAATATCAGCAGTCCCACCAAAAAGCCCCAAAGACATATTCCTTCCGCCAGTCCGACATAAGGAATAGCTTTACCGGAAAGTTCCGGATTTTCGCTCATGGCCCCCATAGCCGCCGCTCCGATTTGTCCCACCGCGATGCCGCCGGCAATGCAGGACATCCCCACCGCCAGGGCGGCGGCAAAGTACTTCCACACCGGCGCAGCGGAACTTCCCTCCGCGGCTTCGGCGGCTTCTTGGGCGAAAACCGGCAAAACCGCCGCGAACAGGACCAGCATCAGTAATACCACAACACGTTTCATATACCACTCCTCCATTCAAGCGGCGGTACCGCCGCCAACGTACAATTTTAACCCCGCGCTTCCTTGCGGAACCGGAAAGGGGCAAAGGCAACTCCGGTTTCGGTAAAGAATTTGCTGAAAAATTCATAATACTGAAGCCGCACTACCTGGATGGCCACAACCATCCCTTCCAGCACGATGATAATGGCGTTTCCAAAAACCATCACCACAAGGGCAAAGAGCGGACCAGCCGCCGCCACCCCGTGACTCACCATGCCTGAAAGGGTAAATACAATAAATGAAAGAACCGCGTGGGATAAGGCAAAAGCCCCCACCCGCAAAAAACTTACCGTGTTGGAAACATACGTTGAAAGGGTTTCCAAAATCTCCACAAAGCCTTCCATGATGAAGACCATAAGCCCCTCTTTCAATACGGGCCGTTCCCCGGAAACAAGAGGCCACAACACGGGGCCGAAAAAAATGCCGAACACCGGAATTAAAAGGCCCGCCAGATCGAACCAGGCAAAACGGCCCCCTGTAATACAGCGCACGGCGATAAAGATGGCGTACCAGAAAAACAAAAGACCCGCCAGCCCGGTTTTTGAAAAAACAGCCTTTTCGTAACGTTTTAGGGTAAAGAGGTTCAGAATATTTACCACAAGCCCGATGGAATTAAGAATCACCCCCACGGAAATGGTAAAACCAAAGAAGTAAAACAGCCGCAGTACATCTCCCTTTTCGGGCATCAGGTGGAGAATCCGTTCCGGCGGCTCCCCGGCAATACCGAAAATGTTCATAAAAAAGCCCGTTACCGCCCGGGTGGGGACGGACAAGAGTCCTTCGATGGCAAAAACCTCGCCGGTTAAAAGGCCCATGACCATAGAGGCGATCCCCACGGCGATAAGGGGCGTAGAATAACTGTGAAAATTCTTCAGCGCCCGGGAACCCCCGGCGCCGGTAAGCAGACCCAGGAGAAACAGAACAAAGCCCTGCCCCAGATCCCCAAACATTATCCCAAAAAGGATAGAAAAAAAGACGGCTACAAAGGGGGTTGGATCGATAGTACCGTAAAGAGGGGCGCCGTAGGAAAAGACCACGCGCTCAAAACCCCTGACATAGGCGCCGTGCTTAAGGGAGACCGGAACTTTCTCCCGGCCCTCCGCTACTCCCGGCATCTCCTCCGGGGTATAGGTACGGACAGCTATCCGTTTTTCCGTGATCCGGGTCAAATCTCCCACCATGCCCGCTATGGCATCCTGGGGCGCCCAGCCTGAAAGGACATAGATGTTCCTGGTAGCCGTGAGCTTTTCCTTAATCTGTTCCACCGCGGCGGCCATCAGGTACGAGGCCGTAAGGGAACGGAGATGGGGTCCGCTCTCGCGGGCCAGAACTTCCTTGTCCTCGCGTATCCTCTCCATGTCCGCCTTTACCACAGCCAGCCGGTTTTCCAGGCCCTCAAGAAGTTCCGGGGGAATACCCTGATACCCCTCCGGTATGGCGATAGAAACAAACCCGGCTTTTTTCAGTTCCGAATCCAGCGCGAAACGGCCCCGCCGGGATGCGGCCGCCAGGATCCGTTCCCCCTCCCCCAGGGCGATGATTACCGCCCGGTCCGCCAGGTTCCGCCGGACCTGTTCCTGAGCCTTCAGGTCCAGACGGCCCAGCCGCAAAGTAAGGTAGGAAAGCTGATCAAGTTCCGCGAAGGGGGCGTTCAGGTTGGCAAAGGCGCGGGCCTCGTTCAGGGCTTCTTCCACCTTGCGTTTTTCCTGAACCGCCTCGTTTTCCCGGTTTATAAGACCACTTACCTCTTCCTGGAGTTTTGCGGCAAGGACCTCCTCCGCCCCGGCGGGGAGCATCGTGTTCTCCTCAGGCTCGGCGGGGAGTTCCACGCCAAGGAAAGCCGCGGCGGAACGGAACCGTTCAAGGTTGTCCTGAATATGCCGGGAGGCCGCGTGATTCAGAGAATGAAGACTCGACATCCGCCGTTCCGCGTCAGGGTCCTTGCCCCCGGCTGTATTGGCGGCTTCGCCTGACGCCGCGCCGGCGGACCGGGGCAAAACTTCCGGGGCGCCGCCGCGCAGTCCGATGCCGGAAAGCCCGGCAGTCTGTTCCGGTTCCTCGCGGCCCACCGGCTCTCGAACCCCGGCCTTTTCGGGAATCTGGGTCTCGCCGCCTTCTGAAAACTGCATAATTCCCCGGCGGCCCAGGTATTCGATCACACGATCCACATCTCTGGAAAGAACCGTAAGATCAACATGCTTCATTTTTCTTGGCCGGATCACGGAACCACCTCCAAAAGGGCAAATACATCCTGACTGGACATTCCCAAACCCAAGCCCTCGGCCACGCTGGTCAAAAGGTCTTCCTCGTACTGCTTGATCCGTATAAAACAAAAAGCCGTATCAATAGAAAAGGGCTTGCGGCGAAATGCCCGCAAAGCAAGCTTGTAAAGGTAATCCCCCGCGGCATTTTGAAAGTACCGCGGATCCGCGGTCCAAGGCTGACCGGGATTTTCGGGGTTCAAAAACCGTTCCCGTCTCCAGCCTTTCCAGGCGATCCGGGAATCCAGCGCAAAATCCAGCGTGGCCCGCGCGTCAGCGGCCAGGGATCCCGGGGCCTTCTTCTTTCTACTGGATAATTGTCCCGTTTTTGCCGGATCAATGTCCATCAGATGCTCCGCTGCCTCGCGGCCCGGCATTCCGTAATAGCTCCGCAGCCGCAGCGCCCAGATACAGTTCCGCAGGGAAATTTCCTCGGCGAGTATCTTTTCCGCTTCCACCCGGTCAGAGGGGGGGAGTTTTTTTACCGCCTGCCAAAGACAGGAGTAGTACTGTTTATCAAGCCGGGTCTGAGCCATCACCGCGTCCCCGCCCCGGACCAGATTCATCTCCTTTGCCAGAAGAAATTCGAATTCCGTCCCTTTGAGCATGGCAGCCAGATCCGGGTAGGCGGCAAAACGCACCGTGGCAAACGAACCCAGCCCCGTCCAGGATGGAAAGGAGGGCTCCCCGCTTACAAGGGCGTTAAGGGCGGATTTTAAGTCCGCGTATTCCCAAGTCCGCAGAAGCCGCAGCAAAAGTTCCGGGGGCCGTGAGTACGAAGAAACGATGGACAGTATCTGGGATACCGCCCGTTCCGTAATCCGCCGCTCCAGATCGGGCAGCAATTCCCGCTCAGGCAGTTCCCGGCTTCCCTGAGGGAAAATAAGCCGGTCCAGCGCGGAAAGCCGGTCCGGGCGCGTCAGTTCGGGGATCCGTTTGGCCGTAAAGGACTTCCCTATAATGCCACAGGCCTTGGCATATACATAAGCCCGTTCCCCCGCCCCCGGCATAAAACCACCCCTGGTCAAAGGGGGATTAAAACAGCCGGGGCTTTGCGGAGGACGCACGATCACAGCCCCTGTGGAGACACGCGGACCGGAAAAGTTTCCCGCGCCGGGTCCCGGGTCAAAAGCTCATCCATCAAGGCGGAAAAACACCTCTGATCCACAGGAATGGCGTCCAAACTCTTCCGGTACGCCTCCAGTTGGTTTTGGTAATCCGCGCGGATACGGGTAATCTCTTCCTCAAATGCCCGGTCTAGTTCCGCGGCTTCCCGGGCGTATACTTCATCATAACGGGAACGGTTCTGTTTTTCCGATTCGGCAACCCGCCGATCCGCTTCCGCCTGCGCGTCATCGACCAGGGAAGCGGCGTCAGCCTCAATTCTTAAAAGATGGCCAAGGATATTTCCCTCGGCCTCGTTTTCACCCGCGCCGGTTCCGGCGGGAGTCTGAACGGCGGCCGCCTCACGGCCGGTAACGCGATCCGACATGCCAGCTATCCCCCAGTAACGAAGGTACTTTCATACTTGCAAATAACGTTATAAACCTCCTGGGAATCCCTTTGGGAGAGGATATCCATGTAAAATTGGGGGTTTTCCAAGAGTTCCGCCAGCCACTTAAGGAGCCGCAGGTGCTTTTCCGAGTCTTTTTGGGGGGCAAGTATCATAAAAAGCAGGTAAACCGGTTCCCCGTCCAGGGCGTCATAGTCGATCCCCTTGCGGGATATTCCCAAAAACCCAACCACATCCTCCACCACATTGGTTTTTCCGTGGGGGACGGCTATTCCCTTGTGAATTCCGGTGGACATTTTCGCTTCCCGCTCGCGCAGGGCCTTTAGAATCTCCTCCCTGGCGTTGTTCCGGGTGGCCTGGCAGAAATGATCCACCATTTCCTCAAAGACTTCTTCCTTGTCTTCCGCCTCCAAACCAACCTTGATACATTTGGCCGGAAACATTTCGTGCAGGAACATGGAACCTCCCCTGCCTATTCCAGAACCCCGGAGGCCTCAGCCTCCGCAGCCGGCTCCCCGGTTTCGGCCGGTTCAACGGTTTCAAGCCCTGCTCCGGCCGGTTCAACGGTTTCCACCGGTCCCGTCCGGGGGTTCAATTCCTCGTCCAGCCAGCTGCCCGTGGTTTCCGGACTAAGCTTAAATCCTTCGGCCTCGACACCGCTGGAGGCCGCGGGACCACGGCTAAGCAAGGCGAGGGCCAGGCTAAGCGCCAAAAACAAAGTGCCTAACACCGTAGTGGTTTTGGTAAGCACATTACCCGCGCGGGAACCGAAGGCGGAACCGCCCCCGCCCGCAAAAATACCCCCCATGCTGTCCCCTTCCTCGTTCTGAACCAGTACAAGAAGGATGAGCAGGATGGCGATAATTACAAAAAACACCAACAGGACCACACTAAGAGCATTCATTACCCGTCTCCGTAACATCCAGATTCAATCCCAAAAATCCGGTTCTTGGGAGTGAGCCATAACACTATTCAAGCGGATGTTGTTCGACAACCGAAGTCCCCGAACAACTCTAGCATAACTTTACCGGAAGGGTAGTTTTTATTCAAGTTTACGCCGAAGCGCGCCGGCCCTGACCGGAACAAGCATAACTTTAGCCGCGCGGTATGGTTCCCGGATACAAACCGGATTCGGGGTTCCTTTCCCCTGGTTCTGTGTCCGGGGAATGCTTATCCGGGCCGGATTCCCCCCCATTTCGCCGGCGATCCGGTATTTTGCGGCGCTCTTCCAGGCGGCGGTCCTCCAGACACCGCCGTTCCCCGGAAAGACGGCGCGGGGAGGAGACGCGGCGCTCAGGAAGCGAAAACAATTCATCTTTTTGACGGCGATCCTCAGGCGCATGGCGGCGGTCCGCTCCGCTCCGGCGATCTGGCCTAATCCGGCGATCTGGCCTGATCCGGCGATCACCGGGACGGCGGCGGCGGTCATCCCAGCGTATACCGGATCCGTGATGACGAATACCCGCGCGATCCCGGTGTTCTCCCGGCGCGCCGGAATTTTCCTCTGTGCTGCTCATGCCAATTCCTCCCGCCCGCGGGCGCCAAAGTACCGCGGCCATACCCCGCGGGGGCGTAGTTCATCCGCGGATTTTTGGAACTATGCGGACAAGCCCCGGAGGCTTGCCGCATCTCCCGTATCGACCCTGAAAATTGGCTTTCAACCGGTTGTATACCGCGAAACGCCAAAAATATATCCCTTGAGCGTTCCAAGAACGCCGGATAACCGTGGTTTTTGGAAGGACACCAAAAGACGCCCTTCCAAAAAACCATCAGACGCGCGAACTTTCCACGTTACGCGAATTTCGCAATCGGCGCAAAGGTTTCCGCTTTTAAGGCCGCGCCGCCCACCAGGGCGCCGTCAATATTTTCTTTTGCCATAAGCTGGGCGGCGTTCTCGGGCTTTACCGAACCGCCGTACTGGATAATGATCCTGCCGGCGGCCGTTTGGCCGTAGAGTTTCGCCAGTACCGCGCGGACAAAGGCGTGGATGGCGTCGGCATCTTCCGGGGTGGCGGTCTTTCCCGTACCGATGGCCCAGACCGGCTCATAGGCAATGACGATCCGGTCCAGATCGGCGGCGGAAACCCCCTCAAGGCCCTTCACCGTCTGGGTTTCGCAGACCTGCTCCGCCTTGCCGGCCTCCCGCTCCTCAAGAAGCTCCCCGACGCAGAGGATCACCTCAAAGCCGTGCTTCAGGGCCAGCTTAAGTTTTTTGTTGATAAGAGCGTCATCCTCGTGGTAGAGGTGCCGCCGCTCGCTGTGGCCCAGGATCACGGTTTGGACCCCCAGGTCCTTAAGCTGCAATACCGAAACTTCCCCGGTGTGGGCTCCCTGTTCCTCGGCGGCGCAGTTTTGGGCCCCTAGGCGGATATTGGTCCCCTTGACGATGGGAGCTACGGTCTCCAGCAGCGTAAAGCTGGGGGCCACCAGGTACTTGTGCTTCCCGTCTTTAAGCTGGACCGCCAGGGCTTTGGCAAGTTCCGCCGCCTCGGCGCGGGTCTTGTGCATTTTCCAGTTCCCGGCAATGTAATACGGTCTATCGCTCATGTTTACTCCTTGTTGTAGGCCGCTAGGCGCGGCACACCTCGATACCGGGGAGTTTTTTACCCTCCAGCAGTTCCAGCGATGCCCCGCCGCCGGTGGAAACGTGGCTCATCTTGCCGGCCAGATGGAATTTGTTCACCGCGGCTACCGAATCGCCGCCCCCCACCACCGTGATGATCCCCCCGGCGGTAGCTCCCGCCACCAGTTTGGCCAATTCCTCAGTCCCCCTGGCGAATGCCTCAAACTCAAAAACCCCCACAGGGCCGTTCCAGACGATGGTCTTGGCTCCGGACAGGACCTCTTTGTACACGGCGATGGTCTTGGAGCCCACGTCCAGGCCCATGAGGTTAGCGGGAAGATCCTGACCGTCCACCGAGACCGGGGCCGCGGCGGCGTCAAACTTATCCGCCCCCACCTGGTCCACGGGGAGGACGATCCGCACCTTCGCGGCGGCCGCGGCGGCGAGGATCTTCCTGGCGGTGTCGAGCTGGTCGTCTTCCACCAGGGACTTGCCGATGGCATGGCCCTGGGCTTTGAGGAAGGTGTAGGCCATGCCGCCGCCTATGACCAGGGCGCTGGAGTTCTTCAACAGGCTTTCCAGGACGGCAATTTTGGAGCTTACCTTGGCCCCGCCGATAATCGCCACCAGGGGCTTTTGGGGGCTGGTAACGATGGGTTCCAGGTAGTTCACCTCTTTTTCCATGAGGAACCCGGCCACCGATACGGGCACGAACTTGGCGATGCTGGCGGTGGAGGCGTGATCCCGGTGGGCGGTGCCAAAGGCGTCGTTTACAAACACGTCTCCGTAGGAGGCCAGTTCTTTGGCCAGCTTGTCCCGTTCCGCCCCGTCCTTGGCGGTCTCCTCCTTGTGGAAGCGGGTGTTCTCCAACATGACGATGGCCCCCGCCGCCTGGCCGTCAATAAAGGCTTTTTTGCCGTAACAGCCGTCTTCCCCGGCAAAAATTACAGGTTTCCCCAGTTTCTTAGCCAGGTAGGCCGCTACCGGAGCCATGCGGTGCTTGCCCTTGATATAAGCGGCCTCGTCAAAGCTCTTGCCGTCCTTTTCCGCCTTTTCCCTGGCTTTGGCGGCGTCCTTTGACGGGTCCCCCAGATGGGACATCAGGGTAAGGGTCTTTACCCCCTGGTCCAGAATGTACGTGATGGTGGGAATAGCCGCCGCGATGCGGGTATCGTCCTGCACGGCCCCGTCTTTCATCGGGACATTGAAATCCACCCGCATGATAACGCGCTTGCCCTTGAGGTCAACCGATTTAACAGTCTTGATCATATTCGCTCCTGTAATGGCGGCAAAATCGCCGCCGTGTCAAAAAAGAAAAGTCCGCGGACTACACAGACCCCACGGTTCGGTTTCGCCGCCAGCCGGCAGCTTGTCGTACCATCCGTGTACATCCGTGAAATCCGCGGACCCCCATAGCGGCGGAATTTCCGTCCTACTTCTTGCTGTCGATGTACTTGAGCAGGTCCACGACCTTGTTGGAATAGCCCCACTCGTTGTCGTACCAGGACACCACCTTGAAGAACCGCTTTTCGCCGGGCAGGTTGTTCTGCAGAGTAGCAAGGCTGTCATAAATCGAGGTACTGGTGTTGTGGATGATGTCGGTGGAAACAATCTCATCGGCCTGGAACTCCAGTACGCCCTTGAGGTACGTGTCCGCGGCCTTCTTGAAAGCGGCGTTGATATCCTCAATCGAGGTATCTTTGGTGGTGCGGAAGGTCAGGTCCACGACGGAACCGGTGGGGGTGGGAACCCGGAAGCTCATGCCGGTCAGCTTGCCCTTGGTTTCAGGAAGCACCTCGCCCACCGCTTTGGCGGCGCCGGTGGTGGAGGGAATGATATTCACCGCCGCGGCCCGGCCGCCCCGCCAGTCCTTCTTGGAAGGCCCGTCCACAGTCTTCTGGGTGGCGGTGTAGGAGTGGATTGTCGTCATAAGGCCGGTTTCGATGCCGAAACCCTCTTTCAGCAGCACGTACACGATGGGCGCCAGACAGTTGGTGGTGCAGCTCGCGTTGGAAATAACGTGGTCCGCGGCGGGATTGTACTTTTCGTTGTTCACCCCCATCACGAAAGTGGGGATTTTCTTCTCCTTCCCCTTGGCCGGGGCGGAAATGATAACCTTCTTGGCCCCCGCCTCCAGATGCCCAAATGCCTTGTCATCGGTAAAAAGGCCGGTGGATTCAATCACATACTCAACCCCCAGCTTGCCCCAGGGAAGGTTTTTCAGCTCTTTTTCCGCCATGACGCACTGAACCTCGTGGCCGTTTACCACCAAAATGTCATCTTCCGCGGCCCCGGCGCTCTTTTTGGTCTCGATCTTGGCCCGCAGCTTGCCCTGGGTCGAGTCGTATTTGAGCTGATAAGCAAAATATTTGGCATCGGTGGAGATGTCGGTAACCGCCACCACATCGATCTTGTCTTTGCCCAGCAGATTCTGTCCAACTATGGACTGAAATACCAAACGGCCAATGCGGCCAAATCCGTTAATCGCGATTTTCATAGAAACCCCCGTATAATTTTATGTACATATCATAGAGGAAAACGGCCGTTATGTCAATGGACCTGCGAAGGACCCCGGCCAGCCTTCTTGCCGGTTTATCGCCCCCGCAAAGAAGGGTATAACCAGGCCGAATTTTTTGAGGCGCGAAAACTGCAGGGCATAGGGCCGTGATACCCTCCAGGCAGCGTCTGTTGTGCGTTAAACCGAAACAGGACCGGCGGGCAACCGGTGTTTCATGTCCCTGCCCGGCCCCTCTCCGCAGGCGGGCGGCCCCTTGAAACTGTTCCGGAATTGAAGTCTTGGGGCGGCCTCCCTTAATTGACAGCATTTTGTAAAGATTTTAGAGTCTGACGTGGTTCCAGCATGCCAGGTTTCCGGGGCATCCCGCGTAAAAAAGTTCCGCGGGCTTTTTCATTTTGTACTGGGGGTCTCGACCCCGCCATCATTGGCGTAGAAATTGAAGCGCCCCGGAGACTTTCCGCCGAAAGGCTGGTTCGTGGGCGTTTGCCCCCTTCGAATGAGCCTCCGCGCGGCAAGCCGCGGGAACTATCTAAGTTATAAGGAAAAGGTACGTAAAAAATGGCCGCACACGTGTCGCAGGACGAAATAGATCCGGAACTGGCCGCCCTGCTGGGAACCGGCGGCTCCGTTGACGCGCCGGTTCCGCCGCCGGATTTTTCCAGCATTTTTGGTTCGGACGCCGGACAGCCCGGCGCGTTAGAAGTTACGCTGAACGGCAAGGACACCGAACCGGCGGGAAGCGCCGGTGAAACGCCGGATTTGGGGGGCTGTTTCCCCGAGATTACCAAAAAGTTCGCGGATCCCCCTCACGATTTTTTTGCGGATCCCAACTACTATAAAATCGCCCTGTCCGGGGAAGGAGATATCGCCGCCCGGATTCACGGCCTTATGCAGAAGTACCTGAACTGCAAGGACCCCAAGGATCGCAGCATCTTTCGTCAGCAGTTTATCACGGCTTTTTGGGACTTCCTGACTGGCGTAGCCAAAAAATGCGGGGGAAAGCTTCCCCCGGCCAAACGTTTTTTGCTCCGTTTTGGAATTCTCCATCCTGTTTTTCTTAAGCCGGAAACCCGGAAGTTCTTTTCTTCGCTGATAGTGGATGATGAACTGGGACAGCCGGTCTACTACCTGGACGAATGGTTTAAAAACGTGGGAACCGGTAAAATCCAGCCCTCCACCACCGACGAGGTACAGGTTGCCCGGAACAATACCTCCGCCCGGTTTCAACAGCTTCTGGAAAAAGCCCAGGGTAAGCTGGAGGGCAACAGGGGGCTCCTCAAAGCGAAAGAGGACGAACGGAGAGACCTGGAGCGGAATGTGCGGGACCGGGTAGAAATTGTTCTGGGCGGCGGTTCCCCGAACAGTTCTGATGACATCAGCGCCGCCTACAGCGAAAATCAAAAAAAGACCATCGCCGAATTACAGGAGCTCCTTAAAGGACTGCTCAAGACAGACCGGGAACTGGATTCCTGTCTGCGGGATTACCGGCAGGCGGAAGAAGACGTAAAGGTCATCCAGGGGAAAATAGCGGAAGAAGGAAACGCCGCGGCGGTAGACACCGGGACGCTAAGTATCGAGTTTGAAACCGTCCGGCAGATGGTTAAAATGACCATAGGCCGCCAGGGCAATCACTTCCCAGTCCTTACCAGCGAATACTTCCACTGCGGCCCCAACGATACCGGCTTCCGGGAAAACGTCATCTCCATCATGGCCGCCATCGAAAGTATTGATACCGAATGTTTTTACCGGTCCTACAAAAACAGAAACAACCGCATTGTACCCTATGTGATCCTGCTTCCAACTTATGGCGATACCGGATTCTGCTGGGAACCCTTTTCCCGGCACAACCGGGCCACAAGCCGGGGCCGGATCGTCGTCCCCATGTACCCCAAAAATCTCCACATCGCCGTCCTTTCCGCCATTGGGGATCTGCGCTGGCAGGTGGCCAAGGAAAAAGCCTCCTATTACTGGATGGAAGAGGGCCTTACCGGCAATTACTACCAGTGGTTTCAGAAAATGAAACTTAGGGGGAATATCAAAGATTATTTTGTGCAGGACTACATTCAGTGGATGATCAAGGAAAGCGAGGGTACCCAGAAACTGGACAAGGAAGTCCGGGGCATCTTTTGGCGCTTTATGCCCTTTTCCCGGCCGGTTAAAGAAAAACTTAAAACCCGCAGTCTTGTTTACCAGGAACTCTACCAGCGCGATCTTAACCGCTCCATGTCTGACGGTTATTGATCTCCAGGACGGTTTTTGAAACGCATCCCGGCCCTTTCGCCAAAGGTTATGGGTATTTGCAGTATGCTACAGGCGTGAATAAGGGATAATACAAAACCTTTCCCAAAACCCGGTTAGTTCCGGGAAAAGCTTTCAAAAGAGCGGCCTCGAATCCGCTTTTTCATGCAGATCCAACGCAGCTTTCCCAAAAACCGAAGTTTTGGGAAAGCCCTTACAGATGTATAAAAATACACGGCATTAAATCCGGGTCCGAAAATTTCCTCCCCGTGAGCAACAACCTGCCGCCAGCCCGTCTACCCGGATTTCTTCCGGCTTTTGGATATGACATCGAACACAACGGCAACAAGCAGTACAAGTCCTTTTACGGCGCGCTGCCAGTTTGAATCTATACCCACTATTGACATACCGTTGTTCAATACGCCCATGAAGACAGCGCCTATTACCGCGCCGCTTACCGTGCCTGTGCCTCCGTAAG
>JAISLX010000168.1 GCA_031277045.1 Treponema sp. | reverse complement strand
CGGCGTTTTTGGCGGAGGTTTATCCGCGTCGGCTGGGACCTGCCGCCGCCTTGCACGGGGGGGGGGGGGGGGGGGGCAAGCCCGCAAGTGAAAAATCACAACAAGGGGGCCCAACGGGGGCGGCAAACAGGCCTGGGGGGGGATCCGCCGGGCCAAAACCCCCCCGGCCGTTTTACGGCCCGTAATGGCCCCTTCGTGGCATTTTTTCCCAATTGGGCATTTCCCCCCCCCCCCCCCCCCCGTGCAAGGCGGCGGCAGGTCCCAGCCGCCGCGGATAAACCTACGCCAAAAACGCCGCTGTAACACGGCGGGCTGTTTTCACGGGCGGTTTTCCGGCATAGTTGGAATTATGGCAGGCTTGGCCGTATGAAACTCCGCGTTCTTGGTTCCGGCACCTCCGACGGGATTCCCGTGCTGGGCTGCGGCTGCCCTGTGTGCCGTTCCACGGACCGGCGGGACCGGAGGCTGCGTTCCTCCCTGCTTATCCGGGGCGCCGGAGGGGAACAGGTAGTTATAGACACAGGGCCCGAATTTCGCATCCAGGCGCTGCGGGCGGGAATTAGGCGGCTGGACGCGGTATTCCTGACCCATTCCCACGCGGATCATATTCACGGCATGGACGATGTACGCCCCTTTAGCCGGGAAAACCCTTTGCCGGTTTACGGAAACCGGGAGACCATTAAAGAGCTGACAGAACGCTTTTCATACGTGTTTAAGGAAACCCAGCGGGGGGGCGGTAAGCCGCGGATTATTCCCATCGTGGCAACGGTCTCAGGCGGCCCCATCGTTATCGGCGGCCTCCGGTTTAGTCCCGTACCGGTCATCCACGGGGCCCTTCCCATTCTGGGCTGGCGTGTTGACGAGGGGTCCGCCGCCGCGGTCTACCTGACCGATACGAGCGAAATCCCCGGTCCTTCCTGGCCCCTTATCGGCAAACCCGGCGTACTTATCATTGGGGGACTGCGGACACGGCCCCACCCCACCCACTTCAACTTTGAACAGGCCCTGGACGCGGCGGTAAAAACGGGGGCCCGGCAAAGCCTGTTAACCCATATCTGCCACGACTATTCCCACCGGGATCTTAAAACCTACTGCCGGAATTACCGGAAAGAACGGGGAATAGGTGATTTAAGCCTGGAACCGGCCTATGACGGGCTTGAACTGGACGTATAACCGGTTTTTACTTTCTTGGTGATTATATCGCTTTTCAGGCAGCGGGCGCAGATTTTCAGCGTAACCGGAGTTCCCCCGATCTCGGTCTTTACCTTGACCAGATTGGGTTTCCAGGTCCGGCGGGTCTTATTTTTCGCGTGGCTCACATTATTGCCGGTAACCGTATGTTTTCCGCAAATATCGCAGGTCCGTGACATATCAATCCTTCCTTAAAGTGATTGGGAACCTCAAGCCCCCGTAACCATCGCCAGGGCCCAAGCCCTAAGAACTTTGTATATTGCCCCAAAGCCCAAAAAAAGTAAAGGGAGCATTTGGGCAACATTTCCAAACATCCCGGCGGCTCCGGCGGAGCGCCGGGAAGCCGGGCCGTTACGGGTACTTCCGCTTAAAACCCTCCACCCGGGCGGAGGCGGTTACCGTAAGCGGCGAACTTTCCCCCCGGGCCAGATATTGAAAACCGATTCCGGCCACCATGGCGCCGTTGTCCCCGCACAGATCCGGGGGGGGGAAGATACAGCGCAAATCCCGCCGGGCGGCAAGCCGTTCACGCAAATAGGAGTTGGCCGCCACCCCGCCGCCGGCCACAATAGTATTAAGGCCGGTATCGTCGGCGGCCCTGAAAAGACTACGGAGCAGTATTTCCACCGCCGTCCGCTGAAAAGACGCGGCAATATCGGCCCCCTCATCCGTTTCCGGATCCGCCGCGCCTGGGGTCTCTTTCCGGTCCGGGCCAGGCCCCCGGCCCGCGGGACGGCGAAACCGTTCCAACTGGTTTATAACTGCGGTTTTAAGCCCCGAGTAAGACACATCATAGGGATGCTGCCCTTTGTGCAGATTCGGCAGGGGAAAATTAAATGCCTCAGGATCCCCGGTCCGGGCCATCCTGTCAATGACCGCCCCGCCGGGATACCCAAAGCCGTAATGCTTGGAAACCTTGTCAAAAGCCTCCCCCGCCGCGTCATCAATCGTGGTTCCCAGCACGGTAATGTCGTCAAAATCATCCACCCGGCAGATAAGGCTGTGTCCGCCGGAAACCAGAAGCCCCAGGAAGGGGTACGCGGCCGGGGCTTCGTCCTTCCGCGGCGCTTGCTCAAGCCGGGATGCGTAAAGGTGGGCCAGCATGTGGTTTACGGCAATAAAAGGCAGGCTCCGGGCCCAGGCAAAAGCCTTGGCGAAGCTAAGGCCCACCAGAAGGGAACCCAGCAGGCCGGGCCGGGAAGTGGCGGCGACTCCGTCGATGTCCCCCGGACCCAGACCCGCGCCGTCCAGAGCCTGTTTCACTACCGCGTAGATCCATTCGGTATGTACGCGGCTCGCTATCTCAGGAACCACGCCGTTGTAGGCGGCATGGATAGTCTGGGTACTCACAACGCTGGAACATATTTTTCTGCCGTCCTCCACCACTGCGGCGGCGCATTCATCGCAGGAGGACTCTATGCCTAAAACCTTCATGTTCCTTCCCATAAAAAAACCGACGGGAAACACCCCGCCGGTCATGACCTGTCAAATAACCACGTCCGAAACTTACATCGCTTCGCTGCAGACGCAGTTCCGCAGTTCCTCGGCGCGGACACGGATCTTCTTCAGGGCCTTGATTTCGATCTGGCGAACCGTTTCCGGAGAAATTCCCATTTTATCGCCGATGGTTTTAAGGGTACGGTCTTTACGGCCGTCAAACTGATACCGGTACATCAGTATCCTTTTTTCCCTGTCCTTAAGCATACCTAAAAAGCGGATTGTGTCGGCCCGGACGCTTTTACGCAGGAAAACCCGCTCGGGATTGTAAGTATAATCCTCGTGCAGGTCCTCAATAGCCCCCGATTCATTGGGCACGGCCTCCATCTCCAGGGAAACGGTTCCGTTGGCGGTTTTGATGAGCCGGTCCACTTCTTCCACCGGAATATTCAGGTATTCGGCGATTTCCCCGGGCCTGGGCTGACGCATAAAATTCTGGCTGAGCGACTGATAGGCTTTCCGTATCTTGTAGATCAGCACTTCTTTACGGTGAGGCAGGCGAATAATCCGCTGTTTGTTGGAAATATAACGGGAAATGGCCTGGCGAATCCACCAGATCGCGTAGGTAGAAAACCGGATGTTTTTGGAGTAGTCGTACTTTTCTACCGCCCGGATAAGCCCCAGGTTCCCTTCCTGGATAATATCCATAAGCGGGACACCGCTGGACACGTAAGCGCGGGCGACTTTGACGACCAGGCGCAGATTGGCTTCGATAAGCTTACGGCGGGCGTCTTTATCACCCTGCTGGATACGTTTTGACAGTTCCAGAGCTTCCTCAAAACTCAATAAAGGAAACGCCTTGATCTGGTTGAAATAAGTCCGCAGGACACTGCCTTCTTGAATACCTTTCTTGCCGGTATGTTTTACGCTGTCCATAAATAGCCTCCGGACGAGTTCTTCAACAGGTCCAGTATAATAGTGCAATTTTCATGCCAAGTCCGGCGGACTGCCCGTAAAATTCCGTAATTCCTTGTGGTATAAGGAGTTACACGACCCGGAAATTTCGGGCTTTGCGGCGAGAGGATTGAATTGTATAAATTTTTATACTTTCCGGTCAATCCTTTGTATGGAAAAGATAACATGACTATGTTATAGTGGTAAGGTGGAGCATGACATTACGACCCGGATAAAGGGCAAAAATGTATATTTTTCAGCGGCTGTTGTTTAGAAACTGAAGTTTCTAAACAACTCTATTACCGTATATAGGCGTGAACCGAATGATCGAATACGTGGTACCGGGAAACATTGACGACCGGGTAGTGGCAAAGGCGGTTAAGCTGCTTGGCGGCGGGGGCCTTGTGGCGCTGCCCACCGACACAAGCTGGGCCCTAACCTGTTCCCTTGGGTCAAAGGCGGGAATAAAAAAACTCAAGTCCCTTTCACGGGAGCGGGACGAACAGCATTTTACCCTGCTGTGCGCAGATATTTCCCAGTTCGGGGAACTCTGCGGCATGGACAATACCCGCTTCCGGCTTATCAAGCGGCTGTCGCCGGGGCCCTACACGTTTATCCTTAAAACTCTCCTGGGTACGGAGAAGATCCTTGATATACGCCGCCGGGAAGTGGGGATTCGTATCCCCAATCATCCCATACCGCTGGCCCTGATTCGGGCCCTGGCGTCCCCCCTGTATTCGGTAACCGCGAAGCGGAGCATGGCGGGGCTGGACAGGGAACAGGGGCCGGAGATTCCGGAAGAAGAACTTTTTGAGGCGGATTGGGAGATGGAATCCATTGACGGCCTGGACATGATCGTGTCCGGGGACGAAACGCGGCCCCGTATTTTCTCCACCGTTCTGGATATTACGGAAAACGAGGCGCGGGTTATCCGGCTGGGAGCGGGAACATGGCCGGTGTAACGAATTCCGGAATACGGGTGTTGTTCCGCCGCCGGGTTTTTGTGATAGGCGCGCTGCTGCTCCAGATCGGTTTTTTGGTATTCCTAATCGCCGGTTCCAGTCTCCTGTTCCAGTACTTTTCCTGGGTTCTTAACGTATTAAGCATCATTGTATGTGTATATATCCTTAACAAAACCACAAAATCCGCCTACAAACTGACGTGGATTTTTCTTATCCTGATGTTTCCCATTTTTGGCGGTATGCTGTACATTATTTTCCTTTTCCAGTCCAACCCCCGGAAGCTCCGCCGGTATTCCGAAAAGGCAAAACGCCGGAGCGAGGAATATTTCCACCTTCCCGGCGACAGTCTTCCCTTCCTGCAGACGGAGGACCCGGACTTTCTTCCCCAGGCCTGTTACCTCCAGAAATGCGCCGGATTTCCCGTTTACAGGCACACCCAGGCGGAATACCTGCCTTCCGGGGAGGCCTTTCACAAAAAAGTCCTGGAAGAACTGGAAAGCGCCGAACGTTACATTTTCCTGGAATTCTTTATTATCAGACAGGGACGGATGCTGGATTCCATCCTGGCCATTTTGGAGCGGAAGGCCCGGAACGGCCTTGACGTACGGCTTATCTACGATGACCTTGGCTGTTTTATGTCCCTGCCCTCCAATTTTACCGGAGAAATGGAACACAAAGGGATCAAGTGCATCGTTTTTAACGCCTTTAGGCCCAGGCTCTCTTCCCTGCAAAACAACCGGGACCACCGCAAACTTATCTGTATCGACGGAAAAACAGCTTTTACCGGCGGCATCAACCTGGCGGACGAGTATATCAATATCGTTGAGCGTTTTGGGCACTGGAAAGACGCCGCGATTATGCTGCGGGGGGAGGCGGCATGGTCCCTTACCCTTATTTTTCTCCAGATGTGGAACATGGAACCCTGGCGGAGCGAGAATTACCCGGCCTTGTACCCCTGGAAAAACGGCTGCCCGGTAGAATCCGATGGCTTTGTCCAACCTTACGCGGACAATCCCATTGACGATGAAAACGTGGGGGAGCACGTGTACATCCAAATCATCAACAACGCGAAAAATTATGTGTATATCAACACTCCCTACCTTGTGGTGGACGATAATCTGCTTTCCGCCCTCACGCTGGCGGCCAAAAGCGGGGTGGACGTGCGGATTATCACGCCCCACCGCTGGGACAAAAAAATCGTGGCCATCGCGTCCCGTTCTTATTACCGGCAGCTTATCGGCGCGGGGGTCCGGGTCTACGAGTATACCAACGGCTTTAACCACTCCAAAACATTTGTATCGGATGACCGGATAGCCACAGTGGGTACCACCAACATGGATTACCGCAGCCTGTACCTTCACTTTGAATGCGGGGTGGTTCTTTACCACAACCGGATTGTGGAGGCGGTTAAGGCGGACTTTCTTAACACCCTGCCCCTCTGCCATGAAATTACGCCGGCGGACTGCGCCCGCAACGCATTCCAGCGGGTTATCCCCGACGCGCTGCGGCTTTTCGCCCCCCTGATGTAGGGCCGCGTTTTTCGGTGTTCCGGCGGCCTGTCTTCAGATAACTCTATTAACAAAAAAGTACAAATCTGTTATGCTGGGGTTGTTCGGAAAATTCAGCCTTCCGGACAAATTCACTGTTTTTATCAAAATTTTAGGAGGAAACCTTGAAAAAAATACTGGTATCCCTGCTGATCGCCCTTACTCTAACCGGCCTTGCCTTTGCCAGGGGCAGCCGGACGTCTCAGGGAAAGATTGAACTTAATTTCCTGGAAGTCATGACAAATCCCGGCAGGACGGAGATATTCAACAAAATTATCGCCGAATACGAAAGCCTGCATCCCAATGTCAAGATCAACATGATCTCTCCCCCCTATGAACAGGCGGATAACCGGCTTTCCATGAGTCTTACTGCTCAGGAACCTCTGGACATTATTGAAGTTCGGGACCTTACGGCCTCCCAATTTGTGACCAATAGCTGGCTTGCCGACCTTACTCCGTATGTGGAAAAATGGGAGCCTTGGAATGATTTCCTCTCCACCGGGAAGGATCTAGCCGCCGCAGCCGGGGGAAAACCCCACATGATCCCCCAGTATTTTTATGTCCCGGCCCTTTTCATAAGAACCGATGTACTTGCCAAACAGGGAATCACCAAATTTCCGGAAACCCTGTCTGAATTATACGCCCTCTGCAAGCAAATTACCGATCCCTCCCGCGGCCAGTATGGATACGCCATCCGGGGACGGGCTAATCCTTTTAGGCAGGCGGATCTTCTGGTCCTTTCCAATGTGCGGAATGTGGATACAAAGAATTTTTACAAGCTAAAGGATGGGACCAATGTTTATGACAGCCCCGATTATGCGGCCTCCCTTAGCGACTACGTGGATCTTTTCAAAAACGCGGTTCCCTCCGACGGGGTAAACTGGGGATTCAACGAACAGATCAGTTCCTTCGGGTCTGGCATTACTCCTTTCCTGATGCAGGACCCTGACGCGGTACCTGAAGTAGATAAGCTCCTCAGCCGGGATCAGTACACGGTGATCCCCATGCCTGTGGGAAATACCGGGATTTTCCACTATGAGCCTGGATTTGCCGGCCTGGGTATTCCTTCTTATTCGAAAAACAAGGAGGCCGCGTGGGATTTTATCGCTTTCATGTCTTCACCTGAACGGAACGCCATGATCTGCAAAAACTACGGCGCGCTGCCGGTGTATAATTCCACGTTTGCCAATGACCCCTATTTTTCCGGCGGGGTCTACGCGGCCTGGAATACTATTCTCAGTCAGCCGGAGAAGTATGTAACCGTCCGGTATCCTTATGGTTCAGAAAAATATCCCGGCTGGTCCCAGGTCCACGAGCAGTACCTCCAGTCCACGTTTCTTGGACAGACAAGCCCTGCCCAGGCGGTAAAGGCCTGGTCAGATTACTGGAAATAATTTTTAAGCGGTTGTTGTTCAGAAACTTCAGTTTCTGAACAACACTAATTCCGCAATTCCCGGAACAAAACCCGGCCGTCTCGCGGCGGCCGGGAATTAAGGCACGCAATCATGCTTTTACCGAAAAAAACGGCGGACCGGGGATACCTTTTTATGTTCCTGCCCATGGCCGTAACGCTGGTTTTGATCATTTATTATCCTATGGTCCGTGGTATGGTAACCGCCTTTATGCGTTACACGATGATGGATCTGTCAAAAACCAGATTCAACGGCGTTGATAATTTTGTCGCCGTTTTCACGAACCCGAATATCAAGTTTGTCCAAATCCTTTTTAATACCTTTGTTTGGGTAATAGCTTCCCTTGCGGGGCAGTTTGTTCTGGGCTTTACCCTCGCCCTGCTCCTGAAAAAACCCTTCAAAGGCCGGGGCGTGTATACGGGTTTTGTTTTTTACACCTGGGCCCTGTCCGGCTTTGCCATCGGCCTTGTCTGGGCCTGGCTGTTCAACGGACAGTTCGGCGTCATCAACGATATTTTGATGCGGGCCGCCATTCTCAAAGCCCCGCTGGGTTTCCTTTCCAACCCCAAATACGCCCTGATGTCGGTTATTATCGCCAATCTTTGGTACGGCATACCCTTCTTTGCCATCATGCTTCTGGCGGCCCTTCAATCGGTTCCCCGGGAACTCTACGAATCGGCGGAAATAGACGGCGCCGGCAAGGCCCGGCGGCTTTTTCAAATAACCGTTCCCTATATCAAGTCCACCATTACCAGCACCATACTCCTCAGATTTATATGGATAATGAATTTTCCGGATATTATATACGGTATGACCGGCGGCGGGCCCGCCAACGCCACGAATATTTTGGCGACCGAAATGATCAACAAGATAATCAAGAGCTATGATTTCGGAGAAGGATCGGCCGTTGGTTTTATCATCATTACCATACTTTTCTTTTTTGCGTTCTTCTATCTGCATACCGTAGCGAGGAAGGAGTTGGTCCTGTGAAAAAAAGATATGTACCAAAAAAACTAAAAGCCGGACTCGGCGCCGCGGCGCGTTTTACGGCCCTCGCCCTGTTTCTGGCCTTCGCGATACTGCCTCTGATGTGGATTATCATAACGTCCCTTAAGCCCAGCACGGAAATATACACCTTCCCCCTGCGATACGTTCCCTCTAAGGTATCGGTCGCCGGATACGAACGGCTTTTGGGCTTCGCCAATTTCGGCCATTATTTTATGAATTCCCTGTGGATTTCCCTTCTGGCCGCGGCGGGGGGCCTTGCTATCAGCGTACTGGCCGGTTTTGCCCTTTCGAGGCTCCGCGCCCGGCGGGGGATTCGGGGGCTCCTGCTTGCCCTCTATTTTACCCAAATGACACCGTCTTTTATTCTCATGGCCCCCCTGTTCTTTACCCTGTCAAAGCTCCGTATGACCAACAATCGCCTGATTCTGTCAATCGTATACGCCGCTACCACAGTGGCCTTTGGCGCCATAATGGCTAAAAGTTTTTTCGATCATATTCCGGCATCTATCGAAGAAGCGGCCCTCATTGACGGCTGCGATCCCCTGAACGCCCTTTTCAGGGTGATACTCCCCATAAGCCTGCCCGGACTGGTGGCGATCTTCAGTTTCTCTTTTGTCAACGTCTGGAACGAACTTTTTCTGGCGGTCATGCTCATGTCCTCGGATAAAAAGATGACGGTCCCGGTGGCCCTTAATTCGTTTATCTCAAAAGCGGGGGTAAGCTGGGACATCATGAGCGCCGGTATCGTCTTTGCCCTTATCCCTACCATGGTTATCTTCGCGTTTGGTCAAAAGTACATCGTCGCCGGCCTTACCGAAGGCGGGGTCAAGGGTTAGCGGGTCCCCGGACAGGCCGGTCTCCGCAGTTGGAAAAAGCGGTCAAGCCCACTTTTCCCTTATAAATAAATTCATTGTGGCAAGCCGCCGGTTTGTCGTGTATACTTAGCGTATGAATTCAATCTGCCTATACAATGGAACCGTAATGACCAGCTTTGCCACCATGGATCGCTGTGCCGTGCTTGTGGAAGACGGCGTTGTGGCGGACGTGTTTTCCCGGCGCCGTTTCGAACAGCGGCGTTTTGGCCCGGAAACAAAGATCATTGACGTAGCGGAAAGCTATATCGCACCGGGTTTTATCGACACCCACATTCACGGCTTTGGGGGCTACGGTACGGATGACGCTTTCATCTCGCCGGAAAGGGGCGTTGAATCCGTCATCGAGATGTCCCGAATCCTCGCGGACTACGGCGTTACATCTTTCCACCCTACCCTCTACCCTTCGGATCCTGAAAGCCTTTTTAATGCGGCAAAGGCCGTAACCCGCGCCATAGGCGCGGAGACGGGCGCGCGGATTATGGGGATCCACCTGGAGGGGCCGTTTATTTCACCCAGCCGCCTGGGCGTGCAGCGGCCGGAAACGGTAAGTCCGGTGGATATTTCCTTTATGGATCGGCTGTGGGAGGCATCGGGCGGGCACATTGTTAACATGACGGTGGCGCCCGAGCTTAAGGGGATGCGGGAACTGGCCCTGTACTGCATTAAAAAGGGAATTATCCTTCAGGCGGGGCATACCGACGCCAACTACGAAAACATGGTCGAAGGCATGCAGGCGGGGATTCTCCACTCGACCCACCTGTTCAATGCCATGAGCAAGCTGGACCAGCGAAACCCCAACGCCGTGGGGGCCATTCTGATACACCCGGAGATGTCCTGTGAGATAATTGCAGACGGCCATCACGTACATCCGGATCTGTACAAGCTCCTCCTTAAGGACAAGCCGATAGACAAGATTATCCTTGTTACCGACGCGCTAAAACCTACCGAGCAAAAGGAAGGGCCGTTTTTCGCCAATGGTGAGGAAGTGATCTTTCACGACGGGGTTTTTCACCGGAAAATCGACGATGTTATCGCCGGTTCCTCGCTGACTGTTATCCGGGGAATACAGAACCTGGTAAAATACGGCTTTACGCTGGAGGACGCGGTAAAGACCGCCACTTTTAACCCGGCCGCCGTAATGCGCTACCAGCGCAAGGGGGCCATTATTCCCGGACATGACGCGGATTTAACGGTATTTGACGGGGATTTCAATATCCGGGCTGTCATGATAGGCGGCCAAATCAAGAAGAACGATTTCTAGCAGCCTGCCGTGTTTGTGGTCCGAACGCGGAGTTTGCGGAGTAAAAAATCGCCTGACCGGATTCTGCAGCGGACAGAACGCGGGCAGTTTGCCGCGCTTCGTGTGCAACCCCCAAAAGGCTGTCGCGGATTACTGCTTCGCTGACAGCGCCTAACAAAGCCCCTCCATGAGACGCGCCCGCGCGGGAAATATTGCGCAAAGGACCGGATCGTGGTACACTGACTTTGTTTAGAATCAGTGAATTTTGGTGGTTTTCAAAATTCGGTCTACTGTGGGGAAAATTTCTGAAAAAACGGGCTAAAAATCCGCTTTTTCGTTAAAGGGGCGCCGAAAACCAAGGTTTCAGAAGTCCCCGCTAAAAGCAGCGTGTTTTACGTCCTTGGGCGCAAAACCACGGGAACATTGTTACGATGGCAAAACAAATACTGGTCGTGGATGATAATCTGGCAAGTCTCAAACAAATCAGCGCCCAGCTTATTTCCCACTATGATGTTTCTCTTGCCAAATCCGGTTCTATGGCGCTGCGGATATGCCGGCAGGAACGACCCGATCTTATCCTGCTGGATATTGAGATGCCCGGCATGGACGGTTTTGAAACTATTGGCCGGCTTAAGGCGGACCCGGAACTTTGCCCCATACCGGTTATTTTTTTAACGGGCAACCGTGACACGGCCACCGAGATCAGGGCTCTTGAATCGGGGGCTATGGATTTTATCATGAAACCGGCCCACAAAGATATTCTCTTTCACCGGCTGGAACTCCACCTGCAGTTTGCCGCGTATCAGAGTTCTCTGGAGACTACGGTAAAAGAACTGGAGAACAGCATTGTTACTTCTTTCGCGGAACTGGTGGAATGCAAAGACGATAACGCGGGTACCCATGTGCTGCGAACCGGCAAATACGTGGAAATTCTGGGCCGGGAACTGCTGGCGGCGGGCGCTTTTGGGGAAGAGATTAACGAGGCCGATATGGACATGATAGTCCGGGCCGCTCCCTTTCACGATGTCGGAAAAATCGGCGTCAGTGATACGCTGCTTCTTAAAAAAGGAGCCCTTACGCCCGGTGAGTACGCCGAAGTACAAAAGCACACTCTTATCGGGGCGCATTTTCTTGAATCGATCTACATGCGTACCCCGGAACAGCGCTACCTTAAATTCGCCAAACTTATCGCCGAAAGCCACCATGAAAAGTACGATGGTACAGGCTACCCCCACGGGCTTGCGGGTGACGCTATTCCCCTGTGTGCGCGGATTATGGCGGTAGCCAATGTGTATGACGGCTGCATAACCAACAGGGTTTACCGCAGGGCCCTAAGCCACGAGGAAGCCTGCCGCGTTGTTTTTGAGGGAAAAGGCACATGGTTTGATCCCCGGATTGTGGACGCATTCGCCTCCGTCCGGAATCAATTCGCTTCTCTTACCGTCTCCGTAGAATCGCTGGTAAAAATACAGGGAAGAAATCCGCGGAATGAATGACCTGACCCCGCGTAAAATACTGGTGGTAGACGACAATCTGCCAAGCCTCAAACAGATTGGCGCCCAACTGGAGGAAAGCTACGATGTTTCCCTGGCCAAATCAGGACCATTGGCCTTGCGGATCTGTGCGCGGGAAAAACCCGATCTTATCCTTCTTGATATCGAAATGCCCGGAATGGACGGTTTTGAGACTCTGAAAAGGCTCAGGCTGAACCAATATCTGGGAAGCATTCCGGTTATCTTTCTTACCGGCAATCACGATACGGAAACCGAGGTCCGGGGGCTTCAGTCCGGGGCGCGGGACTTTATCACCAAGCCGGTGGAAAAGAGTATTCTGCTGCACCGCATAGAACTGCACCTGCGCTTTTCATCCTACCAGGCCCAGCTTGAAGACACTGCGGCGAAAATGTCGGACAGTGTGGCCCTGGCCTTCGCGGAGCTTATTGAGTGCAGGGATGAAAATACCGGGGAGCATGTGGCCCGGACCAGCGGATACCTGGGAATGCTGGGCCGCAAACTTATGGACATGGGGCTGTTTACCGATGAACTAACCTCGACGGATCTTGCCCTGATGGTCCGGGCCGCCCCGTTCCACGACATCGGGAAAATCGCCATCAGCGACAAGATTCTCCTAAAACCCGGCCGGCTGGACGAGGAGGAATTTGATATTATGAAACAGCATACCGTTATCGGCGAGGAAATATTAAAAAACATGCTGGCCCGCACCCCCACCCAGCGGTACCTTCATTACGCCATAATGATCGCCGCCTCCCATCACGAACGTTACGACGGAAATGGCTACCCCCGCCGTCTCGCCGGGGACGAAATACCCCTCTGCGGACGAATCATGGCGGTGGCGGATGTGTACGACGCGCTGGTAAATGACCGGGTGTACCGCCGGGGCATGGGCCACGCGGAAGCCTGCCGCATTATCGTGGATGGGAGGGGAACTCTTTTTGACGCAAGAATTATAGACGCGTTCGAGGCCATCAATGGGGAATTGGCCGGGGCGGCGGACAAAAAATAGAGTTGTCCGGAAACAGTGGTTTTTAAACAGGTATTGTTCAAAAACCGAAGTCTTCGAACAATTCGATTTGTTTTCAAACAACAAACAAACCGGAGGCAGGAAAATGATCAAAATGCTCAACGCTTTTACTGATGAAATTGACGATCCGGAAACGGCGGTAACGGAACTGCTGGAACAAGTGGATCCGGACAATAAGCTGCTGGCGAACTCAGTAGGAATTGTCCATTGTTTCAGCGAGTTCCTGGACAGCGGGGTTGTGAAGGCCCTTTCCGGCAAACTCCCATTTGACGTGGTTGGTACTACCACCATGAGTCTCTCTACGTCGTCTTTTATCAGCGACATGGGCCTTAGCCTGACAGTTCTGACAAGCGATACAGTTAAATTTATAAGCGGCGTTTCCGCGCCCATTAACGATTCTGTTGACGGCCCCCTGGCGGAGCTTTACAACGGTATCGCCGCCGCCGAAAAACCTTCACTGCTTATGCCGTTTATCCCGTTTATGATAACCGTGGGAGGGGACGAATTTATCGAAAAACTCGATTCCCTTTCCGGCGGTATCCCCGCTTTTGGGACGCTGGCTATTTCCAACGAACCGGATTACAGCAAATCCTACACAATTTACAAAGGCCGCGGCTATGCGGCGTCCATGGTCCTTTTGGCGCTTGTGGGCTGTGTCGATCCGGTTTTCCTCAGTGTTTCGGTAAACAAGGAAAGTATTTTGAAACAGAAAGCGGTGATCACCGGAATAAACCGCAATATTTTACAGACCATAAACAACATTCCCGCGGTTACGTATCTGGAATCCACCGGCCTGGTAAAAGACAACGACGTAGCCGCCCTCGCTTCCATACCCTTTGTCATTCAACTGGAGGATGGTTCCACGCTGATCAGAGCCGTTATCAGTTCCACCGGGGACGGCGGGGTTATTCTTTGCGGCGCCGCGCCGGTGAATTCCACACTGGCCCTGGCTCTTATGAGCCAGGAAGAGGTAATTGCCTCCACCGCCGGCAAGGTACAGGAAGCCCTGGAAAAAGCCCGTGGACGGGGTATATTGATGTATTCCTGCGCGGGCCGGAACTGGGTCCTGGGGGTACAGATTCTGGCGGAACATGAAAAGGTAAAAGAATGTATCGGCAGCAAGGCGCCCTATTACTTTGTGTATTCGGGGGGTGAAATATTTCCCTCATTTCTTGACAACGGCAGCGTAGTAAACCACCTGCAAAACGATTCCCTAATCATCTGCATCCTGTAAGGGGAAGGTAATGATGGAAGAAGAAATACCGGCTCCGCAAAAAGAAATAGCGGAACTGCGGATTCAGATAAAAAAGCTCAGCCGGCAGGTATTAATGCAGCGGAACGTCATGTACCGTTTTGAAAAAATGTCTACTACCCGTGACCGGCTGGCCATAAAACTGAAAGAAGAACAAACCAAGCAGGAAAAATTCATGAACATGATGCTGGAAAACAGTTCCAATATCATCATACTGCTGGACGGGGAGGGGCGCTTCGCCTACTGTACGAATACTTTTCTGCGAATAGCGGGAATTCCGAATTTCGGCCTTGTCAACGGGCTTCATTTTTCCGAAGTTTTTGACCGCTTTCATAACGACGATTTTTCGGAACACGCCAAAATCTGCATTGGCCGCGCCATGACCGAACCGGGAACTATCAAAACAGAAGAAACGCTGGACATTACCGGCGGCGGAGAATTCAGAATTTACACTACCAACACAACCGCCATGCGGGACAAATCCGGCAAAGTAGAGGGCGTTATGATCCTCTTTCACGATATTACCGAGAATATGCGGGCCAAGAAGGCGGCGGAGGCGGCGGAGGCGGCGGAGGCGGCCTCAAAGGCGAAAAGCGTTTTCCTGGCCACCATGAGCCACGAAATTCGCACGCCCCTTAACGCAATCATCGGCCTCTCGGAGATACAGCTGCGAAACGATCTGAGCGAAAACACCCGCGCCGATCTGGAAAAGATCTACAATTCAGGTTCTATCCTCCTGGGGATCATCAACGACATTCTGGATATTTCCAAAATCGAGGCGGGCAATTCCGAGCTTATTCCTGAAAACTACGATACTCCCAGTCTTATTAACGACACGGTACAGCTTAACATTGTGCGCATCGGCTCCAAAGCCGTTAGCTTCAAACTCAATATCGACGACACCCTGCCCACACGGCTTTTCGGCGACGAACTGCGGGTAAAGCAGATACTGAATAATATTCTCTCCAATGCGTTTAAATACACCAGGGCGGGAGTGGTTACCCTCCGGGTCAACTGGGAACGGCAGGATAATGACGCGATAGTGATCTTTACCGTAAGTGATACCGGCCAGGGAATCAGGCGGGAAGACATGGGCAAACTCTTTTCGGCGTACAGCCAGCTTGATACCAGGACGAACCGGAAGATCGAGGGTACGGGGCTTGGACTTTCCATCACCAAACGGCTTGTGGAAATGATGGACGGAACTATCGAGGTAGAAAGCGAATATGGCTGGGGCAGCACGTTTACCGTGCGTATCCGCCAGCAGATCATTGACGAAAAACCCATCGGGAAAGATGTGGCGGAAAATATTATGTCGTTCCGGTTTATCAATAACCGGAACAGCCGGAACAAAAACCTGATCCGGGTACAAATGCCCTACGGAAGAGTGCTGGTGGTGGACGATGTGGTTACCAATCTGGATGTGGCGCGCGGCCTCATGCTGCCCTACGGACTTACCATAGACTGCGTATTGAGCGGCCCGGAAGCGATAGAAAAAGTACGCAAGGAAGAAATAAAGTATGACGCGATATTCATGGACCACATGATGCCCGGCATGGACGGCATCGAGGCCACCCGGATTATCCGCCGCGAAATCGGCACGGACTACGCCAAAAACGTGCCCATTATCGCCCTTACCGCCAACGCCCTGGCGGGAAACGAGGAGATGTTCCTTTCGGAAGGGTTTAACGCTTTTATCGCGAAACCCATTGATATTATGCGGCTGGATGTGGTCCTCAACCAGTGGGTACGAAACAAGCAGACCGAAGAAATTCTTTGGAAGGCCGGGCAGGAACAAACCGCCGCGAAAACCGAATCCGCAGCCTCACGCGGCGCGTTTGAATGCGCGAAACTGGACGGCATGGATTTTACGGAGGGACTGAAACGGTACGGAACCGAGGAAATATACCGGCGGATTCTTCAATCGTATTTGACCCACACGCCGGAACTGCTGGAAAAACTCCGCTCCCTGTCGCGGGAAACCCTGCCGCACTACGCTATAACAGTGCATGGACTTAAAAGCGCAAGCTATGATATCTGTGCCGGGGAAATCGGCAAAGAAGCGGAGGAGCTTGAGTTTGCCGCCAAAGCCGGCGATTACGAAAACGTACAATCCAAAAACACCGCTTTCATATCGAAGGTCGAAACAGTCATGGATAATTTACGGAACCTGCTTAATTCATCTGTGGAAAACAGTCCCCCAAAACAGAAAGCCGCCGCCCCCGACAAAGTCCTGCTTGAAAAGCTGCTCGACGCCAGCGAACGGTTCAAGTCCACTCTGATGGAAAATATCATGACAGAACTTGAAAGCTGTGAATATGAATCCGGCGGGGATCTTATTCCCTGGCTCCGTAAACAAATCGACAATTTAGAATACGACGCCGTGCGGGAAAAGTTGAAATCCCTTGGGAAACCTCACCCATTAATCTAGGGCTTGTCCCTAAATAATATCCCCCAGGCGCCGGATGAAACCAGGAGGGGAACATGAAACAACAGCACTCATGGAAGGCGCTGCCCAGAGAGTATGGAGCGGCAAGCTCCATCCACCGGTAGTTCCGGTTTTGGGGTGAACAGGGATTTTTCCAGGCGCTGTGAGTTATGGAAGCCGCCCACTCATGGATGAACCGTTTTCGCAACATACCGGTTCGCTTTGAGGAATTGGAGAGTTCATACCTTGGCTTGTTTATGCTTGCGTGCGCCTTCATCGCCTTCCGCAAAGCACTTGTTATGTAGGGATAAACCCTAAGTATGGCAAAGCGCGTTGATACGAAGAACAGGGTGGTCCCGCCATCGCCGAAAAACAGCGCCCCTGTTCCCTCGGGGCTGGTCTGGCCTTGAAAACCATCAACCCTGACTACGGCGCTGTTCAGTATTACCGTGCCGGGCGGTCACCGCTGCGGCAGGCTGCCGGGAAACTTGTGAAACCGGGCGCAGAAGTATACGATGGGACAGGAGGCACTGTTGATTTATGCACACCGTGTTTCATCACAATACCCAAATGGACGATTCCGCCCTGGCAGGCAGGGCAGTATACCCGCGTGTTCCGCTGAAAATCGCGGTTTTTCTGGCGTTTGTCCCGCTTTTGCTGGTTCCCGGCCGGGCCTCGTCCCTGGAACAGCCCGCGTCCCCCTCCGGCGCGGGCGAAGCTGCGGAGGCTGCTCCGCAAACGGCGCGCGACTACCTTGATCGCGGGCAGGCTTTCGCGGAAACGCGGGATTACGAACGGGCAATCGCCGAATATGACAAGGCCATAGCGCTGGATCCCGCGTACCAGGCGGCCTACCTCAAACGCGGAGACGCCAACACGAATTTGTGGAACTACGATCAGGCAATCGCGGATTACAGCCGTGCTGTCGAACTTGACGGACAGCATAAAGACGCTTACCTGAAAAGGGGCGGCGCATACCAGGCGGATAACCAGGCCCAGCTTGCCTGGGACGATTATCTTATGACAATCCAGCTGGATCCGCAGTTTGTAGACGGGTACAGCGCCTTGGGTTTTTTGCTGAACGCCGCGGGGAACCATCAGGGGGCCGTAGAGGTATTCAGTCAGGCGATAAACCTGGACCCGCTCAATCCGGGCCTGCTGATGGGGCGTATCATGGCCAATATGAACCTGGCAGACGCGGACGGGGTGTTGGCGGACTGCCGGATTATCCACGAGCAGGTTCCCGGTCAAAACATCATGGTCTATGTGTACGAGGCCCAGGTTTATCTGCGCCTGGGGGAGTTTGACAAAGCTGTAGAAATTCTAAAACAGGGAATTGGTCATGTCCCCGCGGGGGCCCTGAAAACCTTTCCCCTTATCACGGCGGCCCTCAAGGCGCAAGGTTACGGCGAATCCGGGGCCATAGCCGAGGTGCAGCGGATCATCGAGGAACTTCCGTCCGCGAACCCTGGGCAGGCCGATTTTAAGGATTACCTGCTTGCGGTGGCCGGCGCGGAGGATCCCGGTCTCGATTTTGACCGGAGCATCGCTGAACAGCGGCGCAAGATCATAACCCTGAATAAGCGCGGCGTTATGCCGTATTTTTCGCTCCTTGTGTACTATCTGGGCAAAGAAGATATAGACGGGGCCATTGACGAGATGAACGCGGCGGTTGAACGGAACCCGGAAGATTCAGGCCCCTACGCCATACGGGCCTTTGCCGCCTTTCTCAAGGCTGTGTCGGAACTGATGGAAGAACCCCGGGAACGGCAGATTACGCTTTTCCGGAACAAAAGCGGTGCGGTCATTGCCGATTGCGACATGGCGCTTTCCCTTGACGCGAATCTGGCGGGCGTTTACCAGGTACGGGGTCTGGTGAAGAAACTCAGCGAACTAGCCGGCGCCGAAGAGGACCTGAGTGCGGCGATACGGCTTAAACCGGACGAAAAGGAAAACTGGTATGCCCGGGGCTGGAGCTATTTTGAAGGCAAAAATTACTCCGCGGCCCGCAAAGACTTTATCCAGGCCCTGAACATCGACAGCAGCTTCCGCGAAGCCCTGTACGGCTTTGCCCGGTCCTGCGCGGCCCTGGGGGATCACCGGCAGGCGGTCGATTTTTACACCGCGTATATCCGCGGCAACGCCGGTGACCGGGAGGCCCTGTACTACCGGGGGGAGTCCCTCAAGGCTCTGGGGGAAACGGAGGCGGCGGAAAACGATTTCGCGGCGGCGCGGGAACTTGATACCGAAGGCCAAGAGATTCGGGAATCCCTGGATTTGCGGATTGGCTTTAATGTTTCGTTTTAGCGCGTACCCGGCGCGTTTCCGCGTCATAAATCCGGAATCCGCATCGGAGCGATAGGAATTGAATTCCCCCGAACAGCGTAGTATATTGTAAACATGAGTAATTTAGTAAATGATTCAGGACAGCTTTCCCAAAGACTGAAGTTTTGGGAAAGCCTCCGGTAGCTTATGGAACTTATGGGAGCAGCGCGATGACGAGCAGGAAGGTTTACGTCGATTATAACGCCACCACCCCCCTCAAACCGGAAGTAAAGGCGGCCATGATCGAGGATCTTGAGGTATACGGAAACGCCTCCAGCATGCACAGTTCAGGCCGCCTTGCCCACGCCCGTGTGGAGGAAGCCCGCGCGGCGGTAGCCCGGCTCCTTGGCGCCGCCCCAGCCGAGATCATCTTTACATCCGGCGGTTCGGAGTCCAACAACACCGTGTTCCAGACTATCCGGTCTCTGGTTTCCGGCACAGCCGAAGGTCCCGCCGTAAACCAGGGCCGGACGGAGATCATCACCAGCGCCATCGAACATCCCTGTGTGCTGAATTCCGCCGCCTACCTGCGGTCCCTGGGTTTTACAGTCCATTTCCTCCCGGTAGACGAGTACGGCACAATCAAAATGGACGCGCTAAACAGCCTCACCGGGGAACAGACCCTGCTGGTTTCGGTTATGATGGCCAACAACGAGATCGGCACCATTCAGGACATCAGGGAAATTGCCGCCATCGCCAAGAAGGCCGGAGCCTACGTCCACACCGACGCGGTTCAGGCCGTAGGAAAGATACCCGTGGACGTGAAAGACCTGGGGGTGGATTACCTTACCATGTCGGCCCACAAAATCTACGGCCCCAAAGGTATCGGCGCCCTCTACATCCGGAAAGGCTGCCCCCTGCTCCCGCTCATCCACGGAGGCCATCAGGAAGACGGACTGCGGGCCGGAACCTACAACAACATCGGCATCCTGGGTTTCGGCAAAGCCGCCGAACTTGCCGCGGGACAGGTGGAAGACTACCGCCGCGAAATATCCGCGCTTAGGGACCGGCTGCGCGAAGGGCTTCTTGCCCGTATACCCAACATCAAGATCAACGGGCACCCCCGGGACGTACTGCCCAACACCCTGAACGTGTCCTTTCCCGGTGCGGAAGGGGAGTCTATCCTCCTTTCCATGGACATCATGGGGATAGAAGCCTCCACCGGGTCCGCCTGCGCCTCCGGAAGCCTGGAACCTTCCCATGTGCTTATGGCCACCGGCGTCGGGCCGGAACTGGCCCACGGTTCCATCCGGTTCAGCCTGGGCTGGGGGCTGGCGGAGCAGGATATTGATTACATCATCGAAACCCTGCCCCCCATCATCGGGCGGCTGCGGGCCATGTCCACCCTGAACCCGGCGCGGGCAGGGGCCGCAGTTTCTTGACAGCCTGCCGCGTCTGGCTGATTTTTTGCGAAAGACGCCGGAGAGGAGCGTAGCAATGTCAGATTGGCTTTATTCGGATACCGTCAAAGACCACTTCACCAAACCCCGGAACGTGCTGCTGGATGACGAGGCCAGTTTTCCCGCGGACGCGCGGGGGCAGACTGGGAACATCAAATGCGGCGACCAGATGCTCATGCTTCTGCGGATCAAAGACGACATCATCACCGATGTGCGCTGGAAAACTTACGGCTGCGCCAGCGCCATCGCCAGCACCAGCATGCTTTCGGAGATCATCAAAGGCATGAACATCCGGGACGCCTACAACATCCGCCCGGAAGACCTCGTGGAAAAACTCGGCGGCCTGCCGGACTACAAAATCCACTGTTCGGTCCTGGGCGATAAAGCCCTGCGCACCGCCATCGACAACTACCTGGAAAAAACCGGCCGCGCCGGAATGTTTACGGAAGCCGCCACGGAGATCTGCCGCTGCCTGGGCATAACCGACAAGGATATTGAAACCGCCTTTCACAACGGGGCCCGCACCTGGGAACAGCTCCAGCAGGCCACCAAAATCGGCACCGTCTGCGGCGGCTGCAAAGGCAAAGCCCTGGAACTCCTCCACGAATTCGCCCACATCTACGGCATGTAACCCGTCCGCGGAGCCGCGCGCAAAGCAGCATCCGCGTTAAAAAGGGGGAGCGCACAGGTCCCAAAATACAGGGCCTCTCCACGAAACGCCGTTTTTCAAGGCTGCTCCCCCTCGCTCCAACCCCGCTTCGCGGGTTTTCCGCTACCCCCACTCGTTTTTTCCCGGCCTCCGGATCGCTAATTTCCTGATACGAGCCGCGTTTCTGCGCCCCTCCCAGCCCCCCCCCGCAGCCCTGAATTTCCACCAACCCGCCTCCCGCTTCGTCTTATTCCCCCTCAGTGATATAACACGCAACTTCTCCCGCCTTACCCCCCCGCCCTCCACCATAACACGCCATCGCCCTACCGCCTTCCCCCGCCACCTTCAAGAAAATTCAGGGAAGGAACGTTATGCGCAATTTTTTTGAATTTATTGTAAAATATTTTTAAAATATATTGACAGATATAATTTAATATAGTATATTATAATCATGTTTGGTTTTAATATCTTTTTTATTAAAATCAAATAATACTATTTTAAAGGTCATTTCAAAAATGACTTTTTGAAGGAGAGAAGAATGACAGCACGATGGGAATATTTAGTGGGTATAGGATGTCTTGGACTTTATTTTATTTTGAATAGGTTCACAAAAACACCAAATCTTATACAAGGATTTATTTTCGGAATAGGGCTTGTTTGTTTGATAATTGGAATATTGCCAGAAAACGCATTTGTCAAAATAAAAGGAATAAAGAATATTATTTTAAAAGAATGAATAATAATAAATAAATAGGTATTAAGAATATAAAAATGAAGAAACAAGAGCAAAAAAACTGCGCATAACAGGACTGTTTACGCTTCGCCGCCGGTAGGTGGCTCGGCCTCCGCAACGGCTAGGTCATTGCGCTTCGCTCATTCCCACGCCGTTGCTCCGGCACAGTTTGTCGGCCCTGGAAATGCTACGCATTTCCTTATTCGGGCCGCCAAACCGTCGTAAGCAGCCGGAACGTTATGCGCAATATGGGCTAAATGTTTTTGTATATGTCATTAAACATATTGACAAAAAATATGAAAAAAGTATAAATGAAAAATGTCGTTAAGGAAACATCGACTGGTACACTTGATAATGACGGGGCTATTTATGCTAGTGTTTTGCGCATGTTCCAGCTTACAGGCTGGTGTGTATTTGTCTTCTATTGATAATCTTGATGGTGAAACAATTTTAATGAATGAACTGGCGGTAAAACAATATTTGGAAATGATTTTAAATTATACTGAAAATTATACAATCAAGGCATATATGAGAACCGGGGTAAATTATCAAATAAAAAGACAAAATTAATAACACATGGATTTTATGTAATTTTTAATGGAAATGATAATTTTCATACATTAAGTTTTTATGGTACAAGGATGGGGTTTTATTCGGAAGGAGCATGGATTATGGATG
>JAISLX010000163.1 GCA_031277045.1 Treponema sp. | reverse complement strand
TGTATCAGGTTTTACCCCGTACATCCGCTTAAATGATTCAACCTTGGCGTCCGGCGCCTTTTTCCCTTTTCCCATGCCTCGATTATATCACTTTATGCGGTTAGCGAACAAGTCTATTGAGTATATTTACCTACCTACTCGCCCAATTTAAATTTGATAGAGAGATACTGGGGATATATGAAGAAGGCGGTGTTAGAAAACAAGTATTATGAAAGTTATGAAACATTTAAGGAAGCAATACTGGGATTTGCGCAAAACAAATCGAAACGGTTGACAGAATCGTTAAGAAAATATATCCCTGAAAAATTTCATTTGTTTGACCCGATTCCTACCTGACAATCTCTTTTTGCGTGGGAATACATCTGAATCTGAAAAGACCCACAAGGGAAAATATATTCGAAGTACGGCGCAGAACAGGTTTCGTGTTCCAGAATCACAGCTTGTTTAACAATCTAACAGCTATTGAAAACGTTATGGAGGGCCTTGTAACGGCAAGAAAAATTCCCAGGGACAAGGCTGAAAAAGATGCAAAAGAGATGCTGGATTGGGTGGGGTTAAAGGACAAATTTCACCATTATCCGGGCCAGCTTTCCGGAGGGCAACAGCAGAGAGTCGGTATAGCCAGGGCGGTCGTACTTAACCCCGAAGTTATTCTTTTTGACGAGCCCACATCCGCGCTTGATCCGGAACTGGTTCAGGAGACTCTTTCGCTTATTGGACTTGTTCGATAACCCGGTTGGTTATCTCACAAGTCTATTGGCCTTTCTCAGGGAACAAAAACTTTCTCTTGCGAAGATTTTGATAACTCATGCTCATTTTGAGCATATATTCGCCTTAAAAGAGCTCGTGGAACGTTCCGGCGCAGAGGCATATATACATACCCTGGATAAGCCTTCCCTGACAGACAACCGTGCGAATTTTACGGAATTTGTTGGCGTTTTGGGCTATGAACCCTATGTTGGAAAAATCAACGAAGTGAATCACGGTGATGAAATACTTTTGGACGAAGTGAAAATAACCGTGTTTCATGCTCCCGGTCATTCTCCCGGTTCGGTTTATTATATGGCGGGAAACGCCATTTTTTCCGGAGATGTTTTGTCCCATAATGCCATCGGACACCACAATATTCCCTATGCCAATCGGGAGGATATGCTTGAAACATTAAAAAGGACCGTTGCCATTGAGGGAGAGTACAATGTTTACCCTGCACACTGGACTGTCACATCTTTGGACCATGAAAAGAAAAACAACCTTTACCGGTTGCCTTGCGTTTATCTTTCCCATTCCATAAATCTTGATTCGTGAAAGGAGACAGTTCATGAAAATTATTGAACTTCCGGCCCTTAAAGACATACCCTTTGATGCTGAAAAATTGAAAGTGCGCTACCATGAACCTTTTGCCAGAATTTTACCAACGGTTTCGTATCTTTTGGTTGGAAAGGAACAAGGCAGTATTCTGGTTAATGCCTCGGTCAGGATGGACGATCTTCTTCCCCTGCTCAAGAAAGAAGGATATAATATACGTTATGTCTTTTTTACTGACGGTCGATTTAATCACCTTTATTATGCTGGCGAACTGGCAAAAACGATAAAGGTACCGTTCTTCCTCCATACCGGCGAGCAAAGATTTTTATCCGATTACCTGGAAGAAGCATGGAACAGCCTGGGTGTCCGGTTACCATCGCTTTACACCGGCGGGTACATGGCTTATGATGAAGGAAGCCTCTTTGTCCTTGATGACCTGGCCATTGAAGTATTTCATACCCCAGGGGCATGCTCCGGGGCCGTAACCCTGGCGGTCCGGGATAAATCCGGAAGGCAGATACTCTTTACGGGAGGACTTCTGGGCCATCAGACTGTGGGGGATCCCGGTAATATCGGAGGCTCTTCGGGTTTGTTGCTGGCTTCCCTGAAACGGCTCAGGGATCTGCCGGGGGATTGGGAAATCTATCCTTCCCATTGCGGAAAGACCAGCCTATCCCATGAAAAGGAGACAAATCTTGCTACCTTGCCGAGGGTTCGTATCGCCGAGTTTGTTACAATGGACCCCGCCTGGATCCCTCATAAACAAGGGTAGACAGGCGTTTTTTGGCAGCTTGCAGGGGAAAAATCGGCTTCAGCCGGTTTTTTAGATTATGTGCGAAGCGCGGCAAACTGCTGGCCGTTTCAGGACTAACCGGCTTTGATATTTTCCGCAAGCAGAAGGACCGACATTCCCGCTTTTTTTGGCGAGTGGTTTTTGGAGCGCCTGCGCTGCGGCGATGTGGCGGCCCGGAACCCGGTGAACACCCGGCAGATCACCCGCTTTACGTTTAACCCCGCCTGCGTTGATTGCATTGTCTTCTGGACAAAAAACCCCGCGCCCTTTATGAAGTATCTGGACAGCATAGACGAACTTGGCTATGCGTACTACTTTCAGTTTACCATAACGCCCTACGAAAAGGACCTTGAGCAAAACCTGGACAAGCGGGGCATAACCGATACCTTTATTCGCCTTTCGGAGCGGATCGGCAGGGACAGGGTTGTCTGGCGCTACGATCCCGTTATCATCAACGACAGATACCCCGTTAGTTTTCATGTGGACAGATTCTGCGGCATGGCGGAACAACTGTGCGGCCATACGGAAAAATGCGTTATCAGTTTTGTTGACGGGTACAGGTTCCTTGCGGACGCCATGCGGCGCTACGGCATTACGGAACTGCAGCCGCAGCACATTGAATCGCTGGCGGGGCAAATTTGCCGGGCCCTGGACGCGCTCCCCTCGCGCATAACGATTGCCGCCTGCTGCGAAAAAATAGACCTGGCCGAATATGGCATTCAGCGTAACGCCTGCGTGGACGGGGAACTAATCACGCGGATCACGGGCGTCCGGCGGGAGTACCGGAAGGATCCGTCCCAGCGGGCGGGCTGCCGGTGCGTTCAAAGCAGGGATATTGGCGCCTACAGCACCTGCCGCCATACCTGCGTGTACTGCTACGCTGGGCGCGGAAAAAAAGGGGGCGCTTACGACAGGGATTCCCCCCTCCTGTGCGACAGCGTTGACGCGGCTAACGACACCGTCAAGCTTGTAGACCTGCGGCAGGACAACCCGCAACAGAACGACCCACAATGGGACAACCTGCGGCGGGAACCGGGCCGCTGACAGCTGCCGGGCCCTTACGATCGGATCTGCCCCATGCCGGAGATCAGGTACTTGGTGGTGGTCAGGGCTTCCGGGCCCATGGGGCCCCGCGCGTGGAATTTCTGGGTGCTGATCCCAAGTTCCGCGCCAAAGCCAAATTCCCCCCCGTCGGTAAAACGGGTGGAGGCGTTGACGTAGACGCAGGCCGCGTCCACCCGGCGGCGGAATTCCTCCGCGGCTCCCAGGTCGTTTGTCAGAATAGCCTCCGAGTGTTTGGTGCCGTAAACGTTGATGTGATCGATGGCCTGCGCCACGGAATCCACCGTTTTAACCGCCAGAATGTAGTCAAGAAATTCTTCGGCCCAGTCCCCCTCAACAGCGTCCCTAAGCGCAAGGCCGCCGGGAACGGGATCGCCTATCGCCGCCCGCGAAGGTCCGTCGCAGCGGAGTTCGGCCCTGCCCGCAAGCCGGGCGGCCAGGAGGGGCATCAGGACGGGGAGGGCGCCCCGGTGGACCAGCAGCGTTTCTACGGCGTTACAGGCGCCGGGTTTCTGCATCTTGGCGTTTTCGATAATGTCCACCGCCCCGGCCATGTCCGCGCCCTGGTCCACGTAGATGTGGCAGTTCCCCTCCCCGGTTTCAATGACCGGCACCCGCGCCTGATCCACCACCCGGCGGATCAGATCCCGGCCGCCCCGTGGCAGAACCACGTCGATAAAGCCCCTCGCGCCCAGAATCTCGTCCACCTCGTCCCGTCCGCCGGATTCCGCCAGGGCCGCCGCGCCGGGAATCCCCCCGGCCTCCGCCAGCCCCTCCCTAATGGCCCGCACCAGGGCCCGGTTGGATTGCAGCGCCGACGATGAGCCCCGCAGTAATATGGCGCAGCCCGCCTTGTAGGCAAGGCTGAAGGCGTCCGCGGTAACGTTGGGCCGGGATTCGTAGATAATTGCCGCCACCCCCAGCGGGACCGTTACCTGCTCAATCAGCAGGCCGTTGGGCCTGGTCCAGCCCGCCCTGATCCTGCCCACGGGGTCCTCAAGCCGGATCACCGTTTCTATTCCCGCGATAATCGAATCGATCCGCCCCTCGTTCAGAAGAAGACGGTCAAGCAGGGCTTCCTTCATGCCGGCCGCCTGAGCCGCAACAATGTCGCGGCTGTTCGCCTCCAGAATAGCGGAACGGTTTTTGCCGATTGCCTCCGCCGCCCCCGCAAGCGCCCGGTCTTTTTGCTGCCGGGTCTGCGGGGCCAGAAGCTGCTGGGCCTCCCTGAGCGAATAAAAAACAGGGCCAAGGGACATACGACACTCCTTTCTTGACGAGGGCCGTTGGGAAACCTCAACCCCCAAACGACAAGCGTCAAAAAACCACGGACACAACCCCGCCTTACGGCAGGGCGGGCAGGACACCGTGATACTACCCCCGCGTAACGCAAATGACAATTATCACCTTCCGGCCGCAGCGTCGTGCCGGTTGTGACGGGCGCAAAGCAAGCGTGCCCGGCACAGGCGTTTTGTCCCCGGTCTTTCCCCGCCCGCGGCGGCATTACCGCGTATACGCGCCGGCCCCGCAATGTTCCCCGGTAACGCTTTTCTTGTGCTATACTAAAAAAAGCTTCCTCAAAACTTCCGGTTTTGAGGAAAATCTAACGATACGCGAATAGCATCGAACGGACGGTTTGCCGCGCTTTGGCGCAAAATTGTATAAATATTCACGTTTGTGAATATTTATACTCCGCAGACTGTCAAGGCAGCCCATTAACTGGATTTTTCGTGAAGGACGCCGCAAAAGGCTTCCGCGAAAAGTCCGCGAAGTGCGGTGTGCCGCTGAAACCGGGGGCCAACATGAAACGTTTTCACATTTTTTTGTCAAAATTCGAGCGGGAGGGGGCCGGCTCCTGTTCCGGCGCGCAGGGACTCCGTGCGGCCGCGCGGACGGCGGTAATGGAATTCCACATTCGCCGGGAAGTACGGGACGAGTACAGCCTGGAAAGCCGGCTATTTTCCCTAACGGGGAATGTCGCGCTGATTGACCTGCGGGAGGTCCGGAAGCTAACGGCAAAGTTCAACGCGAAAATCGATCCCGGCCGCCCGGATCGTTACATCAGGGCGGGGCAGCTCCACGCGATGGGGCTGATTGACGAGATTCTCCACTACATGGTGGCCCTGTACCGGGAACAGGTTCAGCCTGACGTGTTTGACACGGCCCTGGAACGGCTGAACGAAAAACTAAGCCGGGGGAAAACCGAGGGACTGCTCCACGCTTTTAGCGGGCAGTTTCCGCCCCAGGCGGTTTACGCGGGAAAAACCACGGTCGATTCCTGGTTGAAGGGCCGCGAAGGGGGCGAAGATTGCCGGGCTCTTGCCCTGGAGGAGATTCTGCTCCTGGCCCTGGCGAACCTGAACCCCGCCTTTAAACCCTTCCTTTTCCTGTTTGATGACGGCGATCTTGAGCGGTCCACCGTGTACCCCGAGGCCATTGAGGAAATTAAAAACCACCTGGCCCTGCTGCCCGCCTTTGGTCCTGACGGAATGAACTTGTGGGACCTGCTGCGGGCCCCCGCCCTGGCAAGCCCGGATTCCCTTGCCGGGCAGCTTGAGTACATGCGGAGCCGCTGGGGCCTTTTGCTGGGGAAATTTATGGCCCGGCTCCTGACCACTCTGGACGTGATGCGGGAAGAGGAAAAGCCCTTCTTTGGGGGGCCCGGTCCCACCCAGGTACCCACCTATGGCGGGCTGGACGAGTACGAAAAATTCAGCCCCGATCAGGAGTGGATGCCCCGGACCGTGCTGATGGCCAAAAGCACCCTGGTATGGCTTTACCAGCTTTCAAAAAAATACGGCCGGGAGATCAGCCGGCTGGACCAGATCCCCGATGAGGAACTGGATGAACTGGCCCGCCGGGGTTTTACGGGCCTGTGGCTTATCGGCTTGTGGGAGCGCAGCAACGCCAGCCGGGCTATCAAGCAGTGGACCGGCAATCCTGACGCGGCGGCCAGCGCCTACAGCCTTTACGATTACGACATTGCCGCGGAACTGGGGGGCTGGGATGCCCTGGCGAACCTGCGGGAACGCTGCTTCCGCCGGGGGATTCGCCTGGGTTCCGACATGGTTCCCAACCATACGGGCATCGATTCCCGCTGGGTTATCGAGCATCCCGGCCGCTTTCTCCAGCTTTCATATCCCCCCTTTCCCGGCTACAACTACAATTGTGGAAACCTTTCGGGCCGGGACGACGTGACCATCCAGATTGAGGAACACTACTTTGACCGCACCGACGCGGCGGTGGTATTTAAGCGGACCGATAACCGCACGGGGGAGACGCGCTACATCTACCACGGCAACGACGGGACCTCCATGCCCTGGAACGACACCGCCCAGATCGACTTTTTGAACCCCGAGGCCAGGGAAGCGGTAATCCGCACGATTGTCGGGGTATGCCGGCAGTTTTCAATTGTCCGTTTTGACGCCGCCATGACCCTTGCCAAGCGCCATATCCAGCGGCTCTGGTACCCTGAGCCGGGCCGGGGCGGGGACATTGCCAGCCGGGCGGAACACGCTATCTCCAACGAGGAATTCAACCGCCGGATCCCCAGCGAGTTCTGGCGGGAGGTGGTGGACCGCTGCGCCGCGGAGGCCCCCCACACGCTGCTGCTGGCGGAGGCCTTTTGGATGATGGAAGGCTACTTTGTGCGGACCCTGGGGATGCACCGGGTCTACAACTCCGCCTTTATGAACATGCTGAAAAACGAGGAGAACGGCAAATACCGGGCCACCATCAAGAACACCCTGGAGTTTGACCCGGAGATCCTGAAACGCTTTGTGAATTTTATGAACAACCCCGACGAGGATACCGCCGTGGCCCAGTTTGGCAAGGGGGACAAATACTTTGGCATCTGCACCCTCCTGGTGACCATGCCGGGGCTCCCCATGTTCGGCCACGGGCAAATCGAGGGTTTTGAGGAAAAGTACGGCATGGAGTACCGCCGGGCCTACCGGGACGAGCGGCCCGATGGGTACCTGGTGGACCGGCACGAGCGGGAGATCTTCCCCCTGATGAAGAAGCGGCACATCTTTTCTGGTAGCGCCGCTTTCCGCCTCTACGACTTTTACAGTTCCGAGGGGCAGGTAAACGAAAACGTGTTCGCCTACTCCAACCGGAATTGGGACGACCGGGCCCTGGTACTCTACAACAACTCGTATTACGGGGCCTCCGGCTGGATCAAGCGGAGTTCCCCGGCGAT
>JAISLX010000024.1 GCA_031277045.1 Treponema sp. | reverse complement strand
AAATGTCAAACTCTTTTTGGAGAATTGACCGCATTTTTTCAAATGTATCAGGTTTTACCCCGTACAGCCGCTTAAATGATTCAACCTTGGCGTCAGTCGCCTTTTTCCCTTTTCCCATGCCTCGATTATATCATTTTAGACGGTTAGCGAACAAGTCTATTATATTTCTTTATGAAATTGTTTATTTTGAATAAATTGTCTTGTTCAAAAAGATGGTAACCGGTTTTGTCTTTTGTAAAATTCTTGATCCTTTCATGTTATTCAGTCATTGGCATTTATTATCACATTCTCCCCAAAAGTTATCATCTGGAAAAAATATTCACCATTAATGTATGGCCTTTTTTCCTTGCAATTTTGTGCAGTTGTAATAATGTTTTTGGAATTAGAAAAGCCGTTTATAGTACAATTGTATTCTATGGCCAATTGTCTCTTGATTATTTCCATCAACTCGTTTTTTGTTTTCATCATGACCTTGCATTTTGTCAAGTGTTTTGTTATTTCCAGATGCAATTGCACATAACTAACTCTGATTATGTCCCGGCGCCAAGTTCCTGTACTTTTTGGTTTCCCATTTCCCGGAGAATAAACTTCTGGATTTTGCCGGAGGGGGTAAGGGGATAGGTGTCCACGAAAAAGACGTACCTGGGAATTTTGAAGCGGCTGATTTGACCGCGGCAGTAGTCCCGGACATGGTCTTCGGTCATGGTAACGCCGGGCTGCAGGATGATGAAAGCGCCGACTTCCTCGCCGTAGCGTTTGCTGGCAATTCCCACGACCTGCACGTCTTTGACGCCGGGCATGGTGTAAAGAAAATCCTCGATTTCCTTGGGGTACACGTTCTCCCCGCCCCGGATGATCATGTCTTTGATGCGGCCTGTCACCCGGAAATAGCCAGAGGCGTCTTTAACCCCCAGGTCCCCGGAGTGGAGCCAGCCCTGTCTGTCGATGCACTTGGCGGTTTCTTCCGGGAGTTTGTAGTAACCCTTCATGGTGTTGTAGCCTCGGCAGCAAAACTCGCCGTGAACCCCCACGGGGCATTCCTGCCCGGTTTCCGGGTCGCGTATGGTTACCTCTACGCCGGGCAGGGGGCGGCCCACGGTTTCTACCTTGGCTTCCAGGCTGTCGTCGTAGCGGGTCTGGGTCATTACGGGGGAGGATTCGGTAAGGCCGTAGCAGATGGTAATTTCCTCCATGTGCATCAGTTCGATGACGCGCCGCATAGTTTCGATGGGACAGGGGGAACCGGCCATGATGCCGGTTCTGAGACTGGTAAGATCGAAGGTTTTGAACAGGGGATGGTTGAGTTCCGCGATGTACATGGTGGGAACTCCGTAAACTGCGGTACAGCGTTCTTTTTGGATGGTGTAGAGGACCAGCAGGGGATCGAACCACTCCAGCATCGCCGCCGTAGCGCCGTGGGTAATAATGGCCATCATCCCCAGGACCAGGCCGAAGCAGTGGAACAGGGGCACAGGCAGGCACACAATGTCCTTTTCGCCGAGACGCTGGTTGTCCCCAATCCCCAGGCCGTTGTTCAGGATGTTCCGGTGGGAGAGCATGACGCCCTTGGGGAAGCCGGTGGTTCCGGAGGTGTACTGCATGTTCACCACATCGTTAGTGTCCAGGCCGGCCTCGATCCGCCGCAGTTCCTCGCCGCCGGAATGACGGCCCAGCAGCAGAACCTCGTTCATGCTGTACATGCCCCGGTACTTTTCCATTCCCAGGTAGATTACGCTTTTCAGGAAGGGGAAACGGGGAGAGTTAAGACACCCCCGGGGCTGGGTTTTCAGTTCCGGCACCAGATCGTTGACCATAGCCAGGTAGTCGGAATCCCTCCAGCCGTCGATGAGGCAGAGGCAGGCCAGGTCCGATTGTTTGAGAAGGTATTCAAGCTCGTGGCTCTTGTAGCCGGTGTTCACGGTAACAAAGACCATGCCCGCCCGGGCGCAGGCAAAGAGCAGGACGTTCCAGTCCGGAACATTGGTGGCCCAGATGCCTACGTGGTCCCCTTTTTTTAAGCCGGTGGCAAGAAGACCCCTGGCAAGCTCGTCCACCCGGCGGTCGAATTCGGCGTAGGTAAAGCGGAGATTCCGGTCTGCGTACACCAGAAAATCGTGATCCGGCTGGGCCTGGGCTTTTTCCCGCAACACCTGCCCCAGGGTTTTTTCGATGTAGGTCATGGCTTTCTCACGAGGGCGTGTAGATAACGGCGAGGATCCGCAGGGCTTCCTCTCCGGCGGGGGAAAGGCGGTGGGGCACGATGGAATCGTAGTAGATCGAATCCCCCGCGGAAAGGGAATAGCTGTCGTCCCCATACTCTACCCGCAGTTTCCCCGCAAGGACGTAGATAAATTCCTCCCCTTCGTGGACGGACTTGGCTTGTTCCGCATCCGCCGCAATATCCACGATGAAGGGCTCCACATGGCGGCCCGCCTTGTCCGGGGCCAGGGCGTGGAAGCGCAGCCCCCGGTGGGCGTTTGCTGAACCCGGCCCCCCGGAGTCCGGCGCCCGGCCCGGCGGGGCGTCCGCCGGGGAAACCCCCGTAATAAAGCGGACGGCTTCCCCGGCCTCCCCGGCGCGGGTAATCACCGGGCCCAGTTCCTCGTGGTCGTCCAGCAGGGTGCCCAGCCGAACCCCCAGGGCCCGGGAAATTTTCAACAGAGGGGCCAAATCAGGGATATGGCCTTCTTCGACACGGCGGATAAGTTCCGGGTCCAGGCCGCTCCGTTCCGCCAGCGTTTCCCGGCTCAGGGAGTAAGTTTTGCGCAGTTCAACGATTCTGTCGCCGGGGCTGTGTTTTCTGTTCATAACAGGCATCATAATATAAACCCGGCACTCTTAGTAACGCCCGGCGGCGTACTCTACCCAGCCCCCGGCTTCCACCAGGGCCCGCTCAAAACCTTCCAGCTTAAAGGGGACGGTCTTCTCCTTGCCAGGGCTGCGGAAACGGAGCAGCCCCTTTTCCGTGTCCACCGAGACGGTTACCGGCTGCCCCGTGCCCTGCCCCGCAGCCCCGCCGTCCGGGGCGAATTCCCTAAAAATTTCGTCCAAGGTTTCCCGGGGCAGTTCCGCGGCGATCATCCCGCAGTTGTACATGTTCTGCCGGAAGATTCGGGCGAAGCTTTCGGCGATAACGATGTTAATGCCGTTTACTTCCAGGGCCCAGGGCGCGTGTTCGCGGGAGGAGCCGCAGCCAAAGTTTGCGCGGGAAACCACCGCTCCCTTGCCGGGCAGGTCCCGCCCCGGATCAAAACCCGCCAGCTTCAGGTCCTCCAGCAGCCGGGGCCCCAGGGCCTCCTTGGAGCTTTCGTTCAGGTACTTCGCCGGAATAATCTCGTCGGTATTGATGTCGCCGCGATCCAGGAACAGTACCGTCCCTCCAAAGTCTTTCATGCGTACCTCCCGCAGTTTTTTTCCGGCCAATCGCCCCGGCAGGCAGGCCCGGCCAAGCGGCGCTCACAGATTTTCCGCCGCCGTAATCGTCCCGGTTACCGCCGCTGCCGCCGCCGATGCGGGACTCATCAGGTGGACCATGCCCCCCTTGCCCATGCGGCCCCAGAAATTCCGGTTGGTGGTGGAGGCGCAGACCTCCCCCTCCGCCAGCACCCCGTTGCTCATCCCCAGGCAGGCCCCGCAGGTGGGGTTGGTTACGCAGAAACCGGCGTCCAGGAACACCTGGATCAGCCCCTCCGCCATGGCCTGGTTGAACACCGCTGTGGTGGCGGGGGAAAGAATCGCCCGCACCGATCCGGCCACCCGGCGGCCCCGCAGTACCACCGCCGCCGCCCGCAGGTCCTCGATCCGCCCGTTGGTGCAGGAGCCGATGTAGACCTGGTCCACCCGGGTCCCCGCCAGCTCGCGGATCGGCCGCACCTGATCCGGCTTGTAGCCCACCGTGGCGCAGGGCTCAAGGGCGCCGCAGTCCAGGTCCACCACCCCGGCGTAGACCGCGTCGTCATCGCTGCGCCAACGCGCAAAATCCGCCAGGGCTTCCTCTTTGCTGGCGTAAGTGCGATCCCCACCGTTCCTATCGGCGCCTTTCTCGCCATCCTCCCGGATAAAAGGCCACAGGTAGTCCACCGTCACCCCGTCGGGCATGCAGATACCGCTGGTGGCCCCCGCCTCCACCGCCATGTTGCACAGCGTCATGCGGCCCTCCATGCTCAGGTTATCGATCACCGGCCCCCGCAGTTCCATTACCATG
>JAISLX010000103.1 GCA_031277045.1 Treponema sp. | reverse complement strand
CTGGAAGAAATGCTTGCCGATGTCTACCAAATCCGGCAGGAAGAAGAAAAACGGCTGGCGCAAAAGCGGAAATCCGGCGTTCTCAGGATCAATGTCCCGGCGTGAAACGGCAAAAACTGATCAAGTAAATAACCAGGCGTGGGGCCGTGTTCGTGCGTCAATGGCGCAAACCATGATATTTATGAAAACCGCCTGACTAATGCGTCTACCCAAGTTCCCCGCCATAATGACATTGGACTTGTTCGATAACACGGTTGGTTATCTCACAAATCCAATATACCCCGCGCTGCCGGCTCCGCAGAGCCGCGATCTAGCGGCCCCGCCGCAGCGCCCCGGCGATGTTGTAGCAGTAATCCCCCACTTTTTCTATGCGGCGCACCACGTCAATAAAGAGAAGTTCCGCCTTTACGTCGGCCCCGGCCTCGATCCGCTTGCGGCCCATCTTCCGCAGTCTGTCGCGGGATTTATCAATGCTTTTTTCAAGTTCCGCCGCGTAGCTTTCCTGTTCCGCCGTGATTGTCTGTCCCAGTTGTTCCCGGACAAAGGCCAGAAAGTCCTCGACCAGCCGCGTGTAGGGGGCCAGGGCTTCCAGTTCCTTGTCTTTGAAACAGAGATTCTTTTTAACGCTGCGTTCCAAAAGCAGGCTGACGCCGCAGCAGTCGTCGGTCATGTCTTCCAGATCGGAGATGATTCGCAAAAGCTGGTAAATCTTCCGTTCCGATTGGCCGCTTAACTGGGGACGACGGCATTCGATAAGAAAGCGGGTCAGTTCTACCCGCATCTCGTCGGCAAATTCTTCTTTGTCCCGCATTTCCGCTACCAGGGCGTCCACGGCCTTTTCCCCGGTGTCCGCAGGGTAGAGATTCTGCAGGGCGCTGCTGATACCGGCAAACATGGATGCCGCCAGGCCCGCCATGTCCCGAATTTCTTTTTCCACCCGGATAATGTTCAGTTCCGGGGTGTTCTGGAGAGTGCCGGAAACGTACTGCAGGCGGTAGACTTTTTCACCTTCGGGGACTTCCTCTTTGTCCTTGATTAAAAACGAAACCAGGGCGGCGAATTGGGTTACAAAGGGCAGGAACAGCAGAGTTCCTATGATGTTAAATATCGTATGAAACATGGCAAGATGGGCGGCGATTCCGCCTCCTGCCGGGGGGCCGGGGGTAAGAATGTCCACAAGGCTTATCAGCGGATGAATAAATATTACCGCCGCTACGCTGCCCACAACATTAAAAAGTACGTGTACCAGGGCGGTCCGTTTGGCCGCGGTTTTTGCGCCGAATGCGGCCATGATGGCGTCGATAGTTGTACCGATGTTGGCCCCCAGGATCATCGCCGCGGCGGTTTCAAAACCGACCATATCGCTCATCGCCATGGTGATGGTCAGCGTGATGGTGGCCGCCGAAGAGTGCATCAGCAGCGTAACTCCGGTCCCTATGCCCAGGCCGGTAAGGATCGACAAAAAGCCCATGCTGGAAAAGCGCCGGATAAATTCCAGATGGGCGGGGTCCATGGCGGGAAGGGCGTTGGTAAGAAAGTCAAGGCCCAGGAAGATAAACCCAAAGCCCATAAAAACTTCCCCCAGGTCCTGCCGCTTCCACTTGATAATCTGCATAAAGAAGCCTATCCCTACCGCCGGCAGGGCCAGGGAGGAAATATCGATGCTGAAGCCTACCAGCGACACGATCCAGGCGGTGGTGGTGGTGCCGATATTGGCGCCCATGATGACGCCGATTGCCTGGGTCAGGGAGAGGAGGCCCGCGTTAACAAACGAAACCACCATGACCGACACCGCGGAGGACGACTGAACCAGGGTAGTTACCACGATCCCCGTAAGGACCCCCACAAAACGGTTCCTGGTCATAAGGTTGAGGAAATGCTGCAGCCGGTCCCCTGCGGCGTGCTGGATACCATCGCTCATCACCTTCATGCCGTAAAGGAACAGGCAGAGGCCCCCCGTTATCCGCAACAAAATCATGATCACCATGGGCATGCCGATACCCTAATTCATTTGATGTGAAAAGACTATATCTTTTTAACGTAAATTTGACCGCGATTTTACCTGCCCCGGACATACCGGGTTTTCGCGTGTAGCCCAAAGCGGTCTGCCGGGTTATACTGGCCTAAAATGGGCAGTGGCGAATACGGCCGCACCCCCTGGGGCCGCTGGTTTCTTGAGGTTCTGGACAGTTACGCTATGGGGGAGCGGCTCAACCGGGGCAGGCGTTACGCCAACGCGGGAAAGGTCCTGTCCCTTTCGACAGAGGGCCGCCGGGTAAGCGCCAGGGTAGCGGGCAGTTACCGTCCCTTCTACACGGTAGTTATTGATTTTCCCGCATTAAGAGAAAAAGACAAGGTTCTGGAACTTATTGAAGAGGATCCCGTCCTGCTGGCCCAGATTGCCGCGGGGGAACTGCCGGAAGCCTTTTTGAAAAAACTGAAAGAATCCGGCATTAACCTTATCCCTGCCCGCTGGCGCGACATGGTCCGCGCCTGCAGCTGTCCCGATTACGGGGACCCCTGCAAGCACATGGCGGCTCTTTATTATGTCCTTGCCAGGGAAGTAGACGCGGACCCCCATGTGCTGTTCCGGCTCCGGGGCATCGATTTGTCCGAACTAACCAAGCGTTACGGCGGAACCCTGGAACGGCAGCTTACCGCCCCTTTTGAAATAACAGCGGCCGCCGCCCACAGCGCCCCGGCGGACAGGATCGCTCCCGCCAGGCGGAATGTCCCGGCGGATTCCTCGCCCGCCGGGAAAGGGCGGCCGGTCCCGGCGATTCCGGAAATTCCCCACTGCGGGGAGTTAATTTGTTCCCTGCTCCCCCCCGCACCCCCGTTCTGCGAGCGGGACTTCGCGGTAATAATGGCGGAATTTTACCACCACGTCGCCCGCTTCATGCCCTGGTCCTCCCGTTCGGACAACGCGAAAGACGAACATGTCTGGTCCCGTTCCCGCTGGACCGTTGAGTGCTTCCGTCCCAGGCCGGGGGCCCAGGTTTTTTTGATTCGGGAAGATCTCCGGGGGGGAAAAACCCGGCTGAATTTGTTCGAGTCTTTTCTGCGCTTCCGTAATTTTTCAAGTGATGACGGGACGGAAAGTTACGCCTTTCTTTTTTATTTTTTCAAATTTCTTAACCTGGTCTGCGCCGCGGAGGCCGTAATTCCCTGCGTGTATTCCACCGGGGGAATGCTCAAAATAATCTGGCAGCCCTTTGAACGGCTGCCCCAGATTGGGGCCGCGCTTTCCGCCATCGCGGCTCTGGGGGAAAACATGCTGCCCCTGCCGAAGCAGGGAAAAGCCAAAAACCCGGTATACGCCGGCGGTCAAAGCGCGGTGCGGCTTCTTTCGTCGGCCCTGCTGGGGGAATGGGTGATGGGGAGCTCTTTTAACTCCAAGGGTACCAGCGCCGCGGCAAAGAAATTTTTGCCGCTCTTTTTCGGGGGAAAAGAAATGGAGGTGAATTCCCCTGCCCTGCGGAGCCTCCCCTTTGTTATTGACCGCTGGCTTTCGGTCCTCCATACCGATTTCAGATCCTGCCGCTACCGTTTTACGATTAAGCCCGCCGCGAAAAGCGGCACGGGTCCGGTGAAGGGGGATTCCGCTTTCGCCCTGTCCATAGAAGGCGCCTTGCCCGTGCAGAAGGACCTGCCGGACCAGACGCCTCCTTCCGCCGCGTCTCTTACATACGTTCCCTTAAAAGACCTTGCCCGTGGTTCCGCCGGCATCGCCGCCCTCAGGGCCCCCACGGCCCTTTCCAACTACCTGCCGGAAATACGCGCCCTTTTTTCCCGGAACGATATTAGGCTGAGCGAAGAACGGCTTGTCAGTTTTCTTGACAGCGGGGCGGAACTTCTAAGCCGCCTGGGCATCGAGGTGGTGCTGCCCAAGAGCCTCCACCGGGAATTAAAACCCCGCCTGGTAATTAAGGCGGAAGGCGCGCCCAAGGCCCAGGGGTCTTTGGTAAGTTATTTCAACCTGGAATCGCTGCTGGACTGGAGCTGGCAGTTTGCCATTGGAGATGAAATAATTTCCGGCAAGGAATTTGCCGCCCTCCTCAAAGGTAAAAGCCGGCTGATAAAGTTCCGGGATATGTATATCCATGTGGACCCTGCGGAACTTTTGCGGCTCCTCAAAAAAAGTAAAGAAACCCGGCCCGGCATCAACGAATTTCTTAAATCCCATTTTTCGGGAAACAGCGTTCTTTCGTTTGACGCGGAAAAAACCATCGAACAGCTTTTTAGTGAAAGGACCTTTGATCCGCCGCCGGGACTTGCGGCGTCTTTGCGGCCCTACCAGGAACGGGGTTACAACTGGATATGTTCCCTCCTCAACGCGGGGTTTGGCTGTATTCTGGCGGACGACATGGGACTGGGAAAAACGGTCCAGGCCATAGCGGTACTGCTGCGTTTCAAAGCCGACGGCCTTTTGAAAGACAGGGCCCTGGTCGTGGCTCCCGCGGCGCTGCTGGAAAACTGGGAGCGGGAATTGTCCCGTTTCGCCCCGGCGCTTAACGTGTCCCGTTACCACGGGCCGGGCCGGGTAATCAACAAAAAAAGCGATGTGTTTCTTACCACATACCAAACCGCTTCCCGGGACCGGGACAAGCTGATCGCGTACCAATTCTCCATTCTTGTCGCCGACGAAGCCCACCTTATGAAAAACGCCGCCACCGTTGGGGCGCGGACCCTCAAGGAACTGCAATCCCGCTGCCGTCTGGCCCTGTCGGGGACCCCGGTGGAAAACCGCCTGGAGGACATGCGTTCCCTGTTCGATTTCGCGCTTCCCGGCTATCTGGGGACCGCCGCCGAATTCAAGGAAGCCTACCGGATCCCCATAGAAGTGCTGCGAAACAGAGAAACGGCGGAAACCTTAAAAAAAATCACCGCGCCGTTCCTGCTCAGGCGGCTCAAAACCGATAAAACCGTTATTGCGGATCTGCCTGAAAAAATTACGATTAACGAATACGCGGGGCTGGAAAAGGATCAACTTGCCCTCTACGAAACCGTGGTAAGCCACACCTTAAAACGTTCGGAAAAAACGGAGGACCCCCGCGACCGTTCGGCCCTGGTGCTGCAGCTCCTTACGTCTCTCAAGCAGATCTGCGATCATCCCCGTGTCTTTGACAAAGAAAGCCCCGCGGTATCCAAACTTTCCGGCAAAGCGATGCTGCTCGTTACCCTTCTGCGGGATATTATTGACAACCGGGAAAAGGCCCTGATTTTCAGCCAATATGTAGAAACACTGCGCTGCCTGGAAACCATTATCAGCGGCGAATTGGGTGAAGCCCCTCTTGTTTACCACGGCGGCATGGGGCAAAAACAGCGCGCCGCTGCTGTCGATACTTTTCAAAACGATCCTTCCCGGCGGATTCTTCTTATCAGCCTAAAAGCGGGGGGCCTGGGACTTAACCTTACCGGGGCCAGCCGGGTTATCCATTATGATCTGTGGTACAACCCCGCGGTGGAAAACCAGGCCACCGACCGGGCCTTCCGTATCGGCCAAACGCAGAATGTTTTTGTTCACCGCTTTATAACCCGGAACAGTTTCGAGGAAAAAATAGACCGCATGCTTTCCGCCAAACGGGAACTGGCGGACATGACCGTCTCTTCCGGGGAATCGTGGCTTTCCCGCATGAGCCACGAGGAACTGCGGGAACTCTTTGCCAGGGATTAAACATCCGTAGTATTTTTTGGAAAATATAAGGCGGTTTCAAAACGGCGTTGTTTGGAAACTCCGGTTTTTGAACAACTCTACTCTTGTTTATCCGTACCGGTAATGTCCAGGACGGCCGCCCGCAGGTCCCGCCTGTCGATACCCCAGTTCCTGCCGAAGCGGGCGAGGAGTCTGCCGGAAATATCCATGAAACGCCAAAACACCGGCCGCCCGGCCGGCGCGACGGGAAGTTCCGGAAAGGGGCGGCGGTTTACCAGAATCTCCCAAAAACGGGCAAAATTTTTTATCCGGTCCAGATCGGGCTGGGGGAGCGCGGCGGTACTAAGGACCTCGTAGGGCGGCGCAGGGGCGCAGCGTATGTCCCAGTCCGCGCTGCGGCGGGCCAGCGGCGTTCCGGGGAGGAGTTTAAGGATTCCAGGCTGAATCTCGACATGCCCGCCCTGAACGGATGTCGCGTCCGGCGCGCCGGTTTCCGTGGCGGCGGCCACACTCCCCGCGTCCGGTCCCGACAGGGCCAGCCACAGTTTATCAAAGCCTGCGGCAAAAGAATCGAGGCTTTCTCCCGGAAGAGCGGCGATAAGGTCCGCGTGGATTGTGGCTGTGGTTTCCCTGCGGAGGAATCGCAGCAGTTCCAGGGCCGCCTCCCCGGCAACAGGGCCCCCGTTGCCGGGGCGATTGATAAGGGCGGAAACCTGGGGGTTCAATGTCTGTATCCCAATTTCCAGCCGCAGGCTCCCCGGCGGGAAACGCCGCAGTTTCTCCCGCAATTCGGGGGGAAAAAGGCCGGGAACCATTTCAAAGTGAACGCAGAGAGGTGGTTCGGTCCGGGGCGCGGCCTCGATATGCCGCAGAAAAAAACCCATGATTTTCAAAGCCCGTGTTATATTTGCGTTAAAACTCCGGTCCAGAAATTTGAAATTCCGCGCCCCCCGTTTGACAAGCGTATCCATCTCCGCCAGGAAGGGCGTCAGGGGGAATTCCCGTACCCGGTCCGCAGCCGCGCTCTGGCAAAAACCGCAGCGAAAGGGGCAGCCCCGGCTGGACTCCACGTATACCAGTTTGCGCGTCAGGTCCTCGCCGCTGTAGTAATGGTACGCCTGCCGTATCCGGCCAAGTTCCGCCGGGCTTCCCTCGATAAACCGCGCAGGCCCCGGACCCGGATTTTCCCCGCCCAGCAGGGCCTCGCAGAGTTCCCTGAAGGCTTGTTCCCCCTCGCCGCGAATCACGTAAGCGGCGTGGCGGAAAATTTCCGCTTCCTCCGGCAGATGCGATACCTCAGGCCCTCCCAGCGCCACTACCGGAGGACTCCAGGGCGGCGTTCCCGCCGCCGTGTTTTTTCCGGCCCATTCATCTTCCAGGGCTTTCAGCAATTCCAGTGTGGCGGCGTGATTCCAGATCGATACGGATATCCCCAGGATTTTGGGGCGGCGGCTTAGAATTGCCCCCAGTTTTTCCGCCAGGGGCTGCCGCAGGGCAAATTCAAGAATTTCGCAGTTTCCCTCCAGGCTGCCCAGGTTGGCCTTGAGGAGCCGCAGGGCCAGGGAAGGATGTATCCACTTGGCGTTGATGGTGGTAAGCAGGATGGCCGGGCCGCCGGCAGCCTGCACCACTACGCGCCGGTGTTCCAGCCGCTGTACCCGGCGGCCCCAAACAGCCCCAGAGTGCCGGTGGTCCACTCCTCCCGAGCCTCCAGAATAAGCCGCTCCGCCTGCTGCCAGGTATCGGCCCGGGGGCCGGGGATGCCAAGGTTTGTGGAATTGGTAAACACGATGGTCCTGCAGCCCCGCTGCCGCAGCCGTTTTATATTATCGGGAGTGTCGTCAATATAAACATGGGCTCCCACCGCGTCTTTGTCGTTCATAAAACAGAGGTCCCAGTAGGGAATGTCGTACTTGTCCAGCCAATCCACCGTCTGGGTAATGGAAGTGCGGTGGGAATATTTAAGAAAAAGCCGGTGGGTAATAATGCGGATTCTGATGCCCCGGCTGGAAAGTTTTCGCAGCACCGCCGGGGCGTCCTGAACCGGTTCCATATCCAGAAACAGGTTCCGCTGGGTTACCGCGAAGCGGTGGAGCCGGTCATAGCCGCCGTACTCGGCGATACCCCACTCGTCAAGGCCAAAGCTTACGCTGGAGGTAAGGGATTCTACCGGCCTGCCCAGCCATTCGGCGGCGATTTTCCGCATGGCTCCGTAAAAGTCCCCCACCACGCCGTCCAGATCAACGCCGATAATAAAACTATCCATGCGTATCCGCCCAACAAACACATCTGTTTCGCATCATCAGGTATTCCTGGACATAAGAATAACAATACTACGATTCCGCACACGGTAGGTTTCGCTGTGTTCCAGGGGTTCTTCCATACCGGGTTCCAGAATATCCTGGGGGGAGGGCAGCGAAGTATCCACTACCCGTGTCCAGTGTTTCCCTTTCGGAGGCGCGGTAACGGCAAAAGCCGTGTCCTTTACCCCGCCGTTGAACATGGCAAAAAAATCGTTGTCGTCCTGATCGGCCAGCACTTCCGCCTTGCTGCCGTCCATCCTGAACGCGATACAGGGGCCGATAGTTTCCCAATCCGGAGTCTCCCCGGATTCGTTATACCAGCTAATGTCGGGAATCGCGTTGTAGTTTCCGTCCCTGCCGGTGTAGAACTCAGGCCGCATAAAACCGGGGTGCCGCAGCCTAAAGGCGATTATCAATTTTACAAAACGGTACAGGGATGCGTTTTTTTTCCACAGGGACCAGTCGTACCAGGAAATGTCGTTGTCCTGGCAGTAAGCGTTGTTGTTTCCCCGCTGGGTTCTGCCAATCTCGTCCCCGCCCAGGATCATCGGGGTGCCCAGGGATACCATCATGGAAGCGATAAAGTTCTTCATCTGTCTTAAACGCAGGTTCATAATAGCAGGATTGGTGGCAGGTCCTTCAATGCCGTAGTTGGCGCTGATGTTGCTGTCGTTTCCGTCCCGGTTGTTTTCGCCGTTTTCATCGTTGTGTTTGCTGTTATACGAAACCAGATCGTTCAGGGTAAAACCGTCGTGGCTGGTAACAAAGTTGATTGAGTGGAAAGGTTTCCGGCCGTCCCGCAGGTACAGATCGCTGGAACCGGAAAGCCGAGTGGCCACGTGCCGGGTGGTCATGGGGTCTCCCCGCCAGTATCGGCGCATGTCGTCCCTAAAGCGGTCGTTCCATTCCGCCCAGCGCCCGCCGGGAAACCAGCCTACCTGATAGGCCCCCCCCGCGTCCCAGGCTTCCGCGATAATTTTGGTGCTGCTTAGAACCGGTTCTTCGGCGATCCATTCCAGCATGGGCGGGTTTTCCATCAGGTTGCCGTGCTGATCCCGCCCCAGGATGGATCCCAGATCAAAACGGAACCCGTCCACGTGCATCTCCGTAACCCAGTAGCGCAGGCAGTCCATAATAAAACTGCGGACCACCGGGTGGTTGCAGTTAAGGGTGTTGCCGCAGCCTGAATAGTTTTTGTAGTAACGCCGGTTTTCGTCAAGCATGTAGTAAATCTGGTTGTCCAGACCCCGCAGGGAAAATGTCGGCCCCCGCTCGTTGCCTTCCGCGGTGTGGTTAAACACAATATCCAGAATCACCTCAAGCCCCGCGCGGTGAAGTTCCCGGATCATCTCCTTGAATTCCCATACCTGGCCGCCGGGTTCCCCGTTTGCCGCGTAGGACGCTTTGGGGGCAAAAAAAGCCACGGTGGAATAACCCCAGTAATTGACCAGCCTTTCTCCGCTGCGGGGATTCACCGCCAGACATTCGTATTCGTTAAATTCCTGAATGGGCAAAAATTCCAGGCTTGTTACGCCCAGGTCCTTAAAGTAGGGGATTTTTTCGATAACTCCCCGGTAGGTCCCCGGATGTTCCACGCCACTGGACGGATGCTGGGTAAGGCCGCGGACGTGAGTTTCGTAAAGCACGCTGAAACGCAGGGGATAGTTAAGGGGCGTATCCCCCTGCCAGTCAAACGCATCGTCTACCACAATACAGCGGGGCTGGGTAAAAGAGTCGTCGATTTGGGAAAAAGAAAGATCCGTCCGCTTGTCGTTGAGGTCATAGCCCAGGCAGGCTGCCAGGTCCCATCCTTCCATATCTGTCAGCGCCTTGGCGTAGGGGTCCAGCAGAGTCTTGTGAATATTAAAACGCTCCCCCCGTTCCGGCATATAAGGCCCGTCGGCGCGGTACAGGTACAGGGCCCCCGCCCGCAGGCCGCGGATATGGCAATGCCAAATATCCCCCGTTTTATTTTGTTTGGGGTCCATGTGAACCTCATAACAGGGACTGTTTTGTTCCGTGGTTTCAAACAGGACAAGCGTAATGGCAGTGGCGTGGCGGGAAAAAACGGCAAAGTTTACCCCCGTCTCAGTCGGAACAGCCCCCAAGGGGAGGGCGTTTCCGGTGTCCACCGTGAAATGTCCAAAATTCATCGGCATATCCTATCGTAAAATATTACCCGGCGCTATCCCGCGTTTTTACGGAGCTATCGCCGGGGTTGTTTCAAAATACGCCGGCCCGGCTGTCGTGGGCTTCGCCCTTGGTTTCGCCCTGAGCTTTGCCCGCGGCTTTGTTCCGGGCCTTGTGAAACCGTTCCAGAAATTCCCGCCGGGTTACGATCTGGGCCCCCAGCCGCTCTTTGTATGGCAGGGGCATTCCCAGGTCCCAGAAGGCAAAGCCCCGGTCCCGAAGCAAGCGTCCGGTCATGATCAGTTGAACAGTTCCCGAGGAATTTTCGTCCTTGTAACCTGAATAGCTGGTGTAAACCCCGCCCACAGCGGCCCCAAATTCACCGGCTGTCAGCCGCCCTTCCTGGTAAAGGCCAAAGGATACCATGCGAGGCCCCGCGGCGGAGTTTTCCCTATCCCCCGTGTCCGGCATCTGGGCTTTACGCAGCGCGTGGAAACCACGCCGCAGACGCGGCGTAAGCCAGTCCTCCCCGTGAACCTGGGCGCAGCGTTCCACAACAGTATCGAACAGGAAAAGGCCGCCGTTTCCCGTCCCGGTTTCCGTTTCCTGTCCCAGGCCGTCTACCCGCAGTTCATAACGGGGGATAAGCCGCCGCGCCGAACGGCTTTCGTGCAGCTTGTCGAAGAACAGTACCGACCGCTCAAGGTGCATTTCCGGGAGCAGAATGGCGCCGCCGGGCCCGGTGTCGTCAGGAATTACGGACATAACCAAAAAGCCCGCGGTCATAAGGCGGGCGATAAAAGCGGGTGAAAAATCCAGGGCCAAACAGAATTCCTCCCGGTAGGAAACAGCGTCCAATACCAGGGCGATGGCCCACGGGTCATCGCCGCTGTGAATGAGGATATGTCCTGATCTGGTGAATTTTAACGGCTGAAACAAAGCCATAGCCGGTCCAATCTCCCGGTTAGGCGCGGGGGGCCTATACGAGCCCGAAAGACTCCATGATTTTATCCGCCGTAGCTTCCAACAGGCGCTCATCAATATACGACGGATCGTTGATTTTGGCTTTAAGCTCCGCTACCCGCTCGGCGCGGACATCGGGAGCGGCGGCAACCGTATCGGCCGCCCGGTAAATTTCCGCCTTTTCAAGAGCTTCCGGTGAGAGACTTATAGAATCGGATGGTGAGCCACGAGTAACCGGTTCATTTCTTCCGGGCCGTTTACCGCTTTGAATTGGCTCTGTATAACCTATTCTGTCGATCATCATATCAACCTGCCTATGCCCATTATCGGCATTTATACATTAATAGTTTACACGCAACAGTCTACACGCTGTTCGATATTCTTTCCAGATACATACAGGGAAAATTCGCCTTTTTGCTCAGAATTTTGTTCCAAAACAGGAAAAATTTCCATCGCCCTGCCCCTAAAGTACTCTTCGTGAAGCTTGGTCATCTCCCGGCCAAGGCACACATACCGGTTTCCATCAAATTCGGTCAAATCCCGGAAAAGCTTGAGTACCCGGAAGGGGGATTCGTACAGCACGAAAGCGGCGCCGGAATCCAGCAGTTCCCGGAGCCGGGCCCGCCGTTTACCCGGTTTGGGGGACAGAAAGCCCTCAAAAATCACCGTTTTGTCCATTCCGCCGGCCACGCTTACCAGGCTGGCAAAGGCGGAAGGGCCAGGTATAGGGATAACCTGGTGGCCCGTTTCCGAAGCCTTGCGTACCAGAACCTGACCGGGATCGCTCAGGCCGGGGGTACCCGCGTCACTGGCGTAGGCCGCGTTTTTCCCCCCGTCCAGGACGGCCAGCACCCTGGCGGCGGCGGAATCCTCGTTTTGGGAACGGCAGGAAAGCAGGGGAAGGCGAATCCCCAGATGGCTCAGCAGTTTAAGCGTCCGCCGGGTATCCTCGCAGGCCACCAGGCTTACGGACTTGAGGGTTTCCACCGCCCGGAAGCTCAAATCCCCCAGGTTCCCGATGGGGGTGCCGATAATATACAGCGTTGCCATAGTAAAATTATACCGGAAACCGGCGCGTTTGCCACTGTCAAAGCGGGGCCGGCGTACCCGCGGGATCCCTAAAACCAGGATTAAACCGGGACACGATGAATTTTCTGTTAATTGTGCCATCCCTGATTATCGCCGCTGTCCTGCTTTGGTTCGGTTACAGGCGGGTTTTCCGCCCCCGGCGGAGGCCGGGGAAGCCCGCGAAAAGGGACAGAGGTCTTGACGGCAGCCCCGGCGACCCCCAAACATGTCCGGTCTGCGGGGCCCGGCTCCCCTCCGGCAAGCTGGTAAAATCCGCCGTTTACCCCCCCGGCAGCGGCGGGGACCGGATCATGCACATCATGGGCTGTCCCTACTGCCTGGAAGGTGAAGCGGAACAGCGCCGCCGCCGCGTCTGTCCGGTCTGCCGCAAACCCATTGCCGATACCGAATACTTGTTTGCACGGGTCTTTGAGCGGCCCGAAAAATCCCACGTTCATGTGCTGGGCTGCGTTAAGTGCCGCGGCCCCAGGGCCATGCGCTGACAGCGCCGCCCTCTTGCTTGTCTTCCCTTTGCCCCCCCGGTTGACGCTTTCACGTGGAAAGGGTAGGCTTCTTGCTATGACCTTAGTTGCGGCTTTTCCGCGAAAACCGGGCATTATTTTTCGTTTTTGTGCCCTAAAACGGTCTACTTGGCACGGTTC
>JAISLX010000095.1 GCA_031277045.1 Treponema sp. | reverse complement strand
CGCAGCCGCCAGGCGTTGGGGCCGATGGCTTTGGCCGTCCCCCCCAGGGCGCGGTATATTTCCAGCGTCACCTGCACGTCTTCTATGTTGGGGATGTTCCGCAGTATCACCGGCTCATCAGTAAGGAGCGCGGCGGCAAGACAGGGAAGGGCGGCGTTTTTGTTGCCGCTGGCCTTAATTGTCCCCCGGATGGGACTCCCCCCCTCAATAAGGTACTCGATCATGGCTAAAATGTAGTTCTTTACACCGGCTATGTCAAATCCCACTGCTGCCGAAGAAGAGACATTCGCATTTGCTTATTCATTTCTTTATGGTACACTAAATCTAAAGCGGTATCAGGACGAAAACATCTGGCTCACCCAAAAAATGCCTGCCTCCCTGTATAACGTTGAGGCGCCAACCATAAACTATCACTTGAAAAAAATATTTGAAGATTCCGAACCGGGAAAAGAGGCAACTATTAGAAAATTTCTAATAGTTCAAAATGAAGGAAGCCGTCAGGTTGAGCGGGAAGTTGATCACTACGCCCTGCAAGCCATAATCGCCGTGGGCTTCAAGGTCAAATCGGCGCGGGCGGTCCAGTTTCGCAAATGGGTCAATAAAATCGCCAAGGATTATACCATCCAGGGCTGGGCTATGGATGTGGACCGCGGCTATCTTAAGGAACTGGAAACGGCCGCGCAAACCACAAGGGGCCGGAAAGCGGAGCCCCCCGAGGCCTAACGCTCTATCCGCAGGTTCCGTATGGCCGAAATATGCGCTGGCCGAGCGTTGGGAACAGAAAAAACTTGACAAATGGTTTTTTGGACCTATACTTAATGCTTGATGTCTCTTCCGCGTGGGTGTTTTAGCCTTTATAAGCTCAAAACAGCCGTAGGGTTGTTTATATATTTTTTTTACGGAGGTCGATGATGAAAAAAAGATTTTTTCTGGCCCTATTAGCGCTGCTTTGCCTTTCAACCGTAACGTATGCGGGAGCCCGGTCGCAGGGAGGAAAAAGCGGCGGCAAGCTGGTTATCTGGGACAAATCAGAATATGTGCAGGCCTATAACCAGTTGAACCGGGCCCGGTTTGAACAATTCGGTAAAGATAACAATGTAGAAACCGAATATGTTGTCGTTCCCCACAACGATATCCAGTCCAAGGTAAGCGCCGCCATTGAGGCGAGGAATCCGCCGGATATTATCGTGGTAAACGATGATGTAGGCAAGCAGTATGCCGCCATGAATGAATTGGTGGATCTTACCGATGTGTTCAACGCGGTGCCGTTTACCGCAGCCGGTAAAGCTATTGCCCAGGTTGACGGCGGCGATTTTGTCGTTCCCCTTTGTATTTTTGGTTCAGGCATGCACATAAGGGCGGATATATGGGAAAAAAACGGCCTGCCCCTCCCTGACACCCTGGACCAACTGCTTGAGCACGCCCGGATTATCAATGATCCCAAAAATGATTTCTATGCCCTCGGTTATCCCATGGGCGCCTCGGGCGGCGGAGACGCGGAGAGCTTTGTACGCATGGTAGTAATGAGCCATGGCGGCATCATCGTTGATAAAGACCTTAAGGTCACGGTCAACAGCCCCGAAACCCTGAAAGGCCTTGCTTTCATTGTTAATCTGTATAAAGAAGGTTTGTGTCCGCCCTCGGCGGTTACCTGGGATGATATGGGAAATAACAACGCCTACATGGCCGGCGCCGTGGGGGTCATCCATAACACGTTAAGCGTATATTCCCAACTCCGTACCGAAAAACATCCCCTCCTGGAAAAAACCAAAATTCTCCCTATTCCGCAGGGGCCGGCAGGCCGGTTTATCTTTGCCGGCGGCAATACGGCGGTGGTTTTTAAGAACGGCAAGCAGACCGAAATGGCGAAAAAATTCCTCATTAACTTCTTTGATGAAAACTACTATCCCGACCTGGTTGCCCAGCTTGGCGGCATGTGGATTCCCTGCGTTGAAGGCGCGGAAAATACGTCCTTCTGGCGCGATCCGGTTAACCGCTCGTTTATGGACGCGGTAAAACTGGCCCGGGGGGTTGGAACCTGGCCCGCTCCCGCCAATGCGATTACCAGCCAAATTTCTTCCCGGCAAACCGGGGTAAAATGCGTACAGCGCATCCTTCTTCAGGGTATGGATCCCCAGCAGTCTCTTAACCTTTGGGAACAAGAGATAAAGGATATTCTGGCTCAAAAATAGGAGTAAATACGGCGGCGGTTTTTCAATACCTTGGAAAAGCGCCGCCGTGTTTGCGTTGAAACCGTTGAAGGAACCGGTATGCCATGCCGGTTCCCCAAACCGGGTCGATCCTAGGGCGGGATTGTAATTAGGAGTAATGATGGCAAATAGGTTTTCAGTTAAGGAGCGGTATATAGGGTTTCTATTTGTGCTCCCCATCTTTTTTCTTATTTTTTGTGTAATCGGTTTCCCCTTTCTTTATACATTATGGATGAGTTTTACCAACAAAAGAATTGGTTATCCTGCCAGGTTTACCGGATTTGAAAACTATATTACTATTTTTCGGGATTCCCAATATTGGCTTGTATTTAAAAACACCTTTGTATATACCTCTTCATGCATTGCCTTAAAACTGGTAATGGGTATTTTGTTTGCCCTGCTTCTTAATGAAAAATTTTGGGGACGGGGCATTGTTCGAGTCGGCATGCTGCTGCCCTGGGCTATTCCAGGAATGGTTGCCGCCAATACCTGGAAGTGGATGTATAATGATCAGTACGGTATTATTAACGCCCTGTTGCGAAGGGCCCATATAATATCCATGCCTATCCCCTGGCTGGGATCGGTTAATTTGGCCTTGCTTTCCGTTATTATCGTAAATGTATGGCGGGGAGTTCCCTTCTTTCTATTTACGATATTGGGAGGGCTGCAAACCATTGACGATCAGCTCTATGACGCGGGCAAGATTGACGGGGCCGATGTGTTTCAGCGGTTTTTTTCCATCACCCTGCCTTCGATTATGCCGGTCATTGCCATCTCTACCATGCTTTCCACAATTTGGACTTTTAACGATTTTGACAATATTTGGCTCATAACCGCCGGCGGCCCCCTTAATGCTTCCAGCGTAATTGCTACTTATACCTATAATATTTCCTTTATACAGCAATATATGGGAAGGGCTTTGGCTGTTTCAGTCTCAATTATACCTATTTTAATTGTGCTGATGACATTGGTTACCAAACGTTTGAAGGGCTATGATCTATGAAACAATCCAATCTATTCAATCAGCGGATAAAAACTCTGGTAATCTACGCAGCTTCCATAATTGGATTCTGCTGGTCTGTCTTTCCGATTTTTTGGATGATAAAAAGTTCGCTCACCATGAACAATGAAATGTACGAACTCCGGCCCAGACTTTTCCCCCGGCAGATAACCTTTGAACATTATAAACAGCTTTTTACCGGAACACCCTTTATGGGATATTTTAAAAACAGCGTTTATGTGGCAATCCTTGCTACAACCGTCGCGCTGGTATTCGGCATATTGTCATCTTATGCCATGACCAGACTCAGGTTCCCGGGGCGGAGCTTTATAAAACGGGCGGTGCTTTATGTATATCTGCTGCCTCATGCGGTGTTGTTTATACCCATGTATATTATGGTGAGCCGGTTTCTTGGTTTAAGCGACAACAAAAACAGCCTTATACTGGTATACCAGACATCGATAATTCCTTATTGCTGCTATATGCTGATGAGTTATTTTACGGCAATCCCAAAATCAATGGAAGAAGCCGCCTTTATTGACGGCTGTACCCACATCCAGGCTTTGATAAAAGTTATACTCCCCATAGCGGCGCCGAGTATAGCCGTGGTGGCTACTTTTGCCTTTACTATGTCCTGGAACGAATACCTTTATGCTCTCGTACTGACCACAAGCCCCAGTCAGCAGACGGTGGCTATCGGGATTTCAAGCTTTCGATATTCTGATAATATGATCTGGGGCCTTATTATGAGTTCTTCGGTAATTGCATCACTGCCCGCAGTTTGTCTTTACATGCTGGCCCAGCGTTTTATGGTAACGGGGCTTGCTTCCGGGGGAGTAAAACAATGAAGGCTTTATGAAGTGTATATCGCCCCGCCAAATCCGACAAGAATGGGTTTGAAATCTGACACGCCCGCCCCTTGCCGAAAACAAAGGTCCCGCTATAATCCCCGGTATGTTTTATGGGGATCGGTCAGGCAAAATCCGGGAGAACGCCGAAAAGTCATTACGATTAGCCACTTTTCTCTTTCCCGAAGAAACGTGGGTCTATAAAGAGCCGAATATCTACGTTGCCCGCAGCCGCCTCGTTGAAGAATACCGGGAGAAGGACAAGTGGGAACGGGAGATGTCCCAGGTGCGGATATTGACCGGGCGGGGGAGCGTGGCCTATTTCCTGCCGGAAAGACAAACCCGGCGAGGAACCTCTCGTTTATGCGCTGATTTGGCGCTTGACGGCATTGTTCTGGAAATGAAAACCGTAACAGGTTCCCGGACAACTCTTGGTACGGAATTCCGCTTTGCATATAAGCAAGGAGCCGTTTCTCTGTCAGGACATCCGGGTATATGGGAGCATTCCGTTTTTATACGTCTTTTTTCAGATTTATCATTGATAAGCGTCATGTCAAAAATCGCCGGGGAATTGAAAGACCGGCCCGACGGGGGCAGTTTCATTTGCTATTTTGAGACAAACGATGAATTACATATATGGACGTATGAGGAACTGCGGGAAATAATACGAAAAAAATAACCCGGCCTTTTGGGCCGGGCGTTGGCAGAGGGGGCTACAATGCCGCCTCCTCATGTGGCGTTTATAACTATACCCCATAGCATCGGCAAAGTCAAGTCAACGGTCAAGAAACAAAACCCTGGGAGGATGCCCACCCAGGCGTCAGTCACCTTTTACACCCCCCCGCTTGACCCCGCCCCAAAAACCGGGCATATTTTGTTAAAGGCTCAAGGGAGACGAGTAGGCGTCAGGGACGGAGCAAGAGAGACCGCGTCATGGCTGGAAGCGCGGTTCTCCGGAGGACGCCGAAAACCACTCCCGGGGATTTTCCCGGCCGCCTGGAGGAACGCCGCCGGCAAGTAATCCAGGCCGCGAATCCGCGTCAGCGATGATGAGCGCGCCCCCCGTCATGGGGCGGCGAAGCGGGGTGGTACCGCGGACGGCCTGTGCCGCTCGTCCCCATAAACGCGCCGGGCGGGTCCCGCAAACGGGCCGCCAGGCAGAGAGGTACTTCCCCATGTCCGATTCAAACGCCAAAGCTTCAGACAAAGCCCTGCCGCAGAACGAGCGGCTTGACCGTATCCGCCATTCGGTAAGCCATATCATGGCCCAGGCCGTTACCCGGCTCTACCCCGGAACCAAAGTCGCTATCGGGCCTTCCATCGAAAACGGCTTTTACTACGATTTCCTGTTCCCCCGGAACGCCGACGGCAAGTCCCCCCTCACGGCGGAGGACCTGCCCCGCATCGAGGCGGAGATGAAGGCGATCATCGATTCCCGCCAGGATTTTGTGCGGGTGGAACTGGACCGGGAAGAGGCCCTGCGGCGCTTTGCCGGCGAGGAATTCAAAACGGAGCTGATCAACGATCTCCCCGCAGGGGAGACGATCACGGTGTACGAAAACCGCGCCAACACCGAAGGCTCCGCCGGTTCCCCCGGCGTCCCTCTCTGGGCGGACCTGTGCCGGGGCCCCCACGTGCAGAACACCAGGGAGATCAACTCTGCGGCCTTTAAGCTTATGAACATCGCCGGGGCCTACTGGCGCGGCAATGAGAAGTGGCCCATGCTCACCCGGATCTACGGCACCGCCTGGGAGACGCCCAAGGACCTCAAGACCTACCTGGCCTTTCTTGAGGAAGTGGAAAAGCGGGATCACCGCCGGGTGGGGAAGGACCTGGACCTCTACTCCATCCACGAGGAAGCCGGGGCGGGGCTTATCTACTGGCACCCCAACGGGGGCCGCATGCGGGTCGCCATCGAGGACTTCTGGCGAAAAGAGCATTACCGCGCGGGCTACGAGATTCTCTACACCCCCCACATCGGGAAAAGCTGGCTCTGGGAAACCTCCGGGCACCTGGGCTTTTACAAAGGGAACATGTACAGCCCCATGCAGATCGACAACCAGGACTACATCATCAAGCCGATGAACTGCCCCTTCCACATCATGATCTACAAGGACCGGGGACGCAGCTACCGGGACCTGCCTCTGCGCTGGGCGGAGCTGGGCACCGTGTACCGCTACGAGCGCAGCGGCGTCCTCCACGGGCTCCTGCGGGTCCGGGGCTTTACCCAGGACGACGCCCACATCTTCTGTACCCCCGGTCAGATCGAAGGGGAAATCCGGGAAGTCCTGCGCTTTAGCCTGTGGATATGGAAGGTCTTCGGCTTTAAGGACATCAAGGCCTACCTGGCCACCAAGCCCGCGGAATCCGTTGGCGAGCCGGCCCGCTGGGACCAGGCCCTGGAAAGCCTCCGCAAGGCCGTTATCGCCGAGGGCCTGGACTACGAAATTGACGAAGGGGGCGGCGCCTTCTACGGCCCCAAAATTGACCTCAAGGTAAAAGACGCCCTGGGCCGCGAATGGCAGATGACCACCATCCAGTTTGACTTTAACGAACCGGAACGCTTCGACATGACCTTTGTTGACGCCGACGGCCGGCACAAGCGGCCCTACATGGTCCACCGGGCCCTGCTGGGCAGCCTGGAGCGGTTCTTCGGCGTCCTTATCGAACATTTCGGCGGCGCCTTCCCCCTGTGGATCGCCCCGGAACAGGCCGCCGTCATCCCCGTGGCGGAAAGTTTCAACGATTACGCGAAGCAGGTCGCCGAGGAACTCAAGGCCAGGGCCCGCGAAAGCGGCTACGAGCTCCGCGTCAGCCTGGAACTTTCCGATGAGCGGCTCAATGCGAAAATCCGCAACTGCCAGAACCGCAAGGTCCCCTACATGCTAGTCGTGGGCCAGCGCGAAGCCGACGAGGGCGCCGTCTCCGTCCGCTTCCGGGACGGCAAACAACTGGCCCAGGTAAAGACGGCGGAATTTGCCGCTTACATGGCGAAAAAGGCCGAAACAAGGGATCTGGAACTGTAACAGCCTATCGCACGTGTGGCAGCTCCGCAAGCAATGGGGTTTTTCCGCAATTCGGTCTGCCGCGGAAAATCCTGTGTATATAAAATTCAGGGCAGCTTGACAATCTTCGCTGCCTTCCCCAAAACTAAAATTTTGGGGAGGCCTCCGCGTTTTTAGTAGCTTTTTACAAAAAAATTGGGTAATTTTCTGTTTTATGATGAAGCGAACAAGTGATGGGCAGTGTATCGCCCCCGCAACTAAAAAAATGTCGCCTGGGGATTTTGGCGTAACCGGGGATACTCGTTTGTATTGGCTTGGACAAGCGGGTTTTGTCCTGAACACACGGGGGGTGGTACTGCTGCTGGACCCCTTGCTGATCACCATGCCGGGACCCACAAGCGAAACGGGGATGGAATTGTTGAATCCCTGGCCCATTGACGTAACAGAAGTTCCACGGGTGGATGCCGTACTGTACACCCATACCGATAATAACCACCTGGGCCCGGAAACGGCAAAAGCCCTGATGAAACTGGACCCCATCTTTATCGGTACCATGTACACCAAAGAAAAATTAACAAAGCTGGGAGCGTTCCCCGTGCGCTGTCTGTCCGGAGTGCCCCAGGCAGGTACACCCTGGCGGGGCAAAAACGGCAACAGTTTTGATATTGGAAGCGCCAAAATAGAACTTCTTCCGGCGGATCACCCCTGGCAGCTTGCGGACCCGGAAAAATATGGCCGGGTCTTTGGGCCCGAAGACTGCTGCGGGTATAAAATTACCACGCAGGACGGAATCTTCGTATTTCCCGGCGACACCCGGCTGATGAAACACCACCTGGAACTGCGGAATATCACAGTGCTGACATTGGATGTATGCACGGATCCCTACCACATGGGTCCCCAGGGAACTGCGGTATTGGCCAACCACATGGAAGATGTCTTGCTGGTACCCTGCCATTACGGTACGTTTAAAAGCGATAGCAGCGTTCACAATGGAGATCCCGAAGCGATTCTGGGGGGAATACGCGGCGGCTATAACCGGGGAAGGATTCTCGCCCCCGGCGAACCGCTGACCCTGGTGAACGGCAAAGAAATTAAACCAAGAGGGGCCACAATAAACCCGGCATTATTCCCGGAATTTCAGGCTTAGGGGATGGCTCCCCGTCGTTTTTCGCGTGTTTTCAGGAGGCCTTTTGAAAACAATAGATCAGGTAATACAGACGGTAAGCCGGCCTGAACGGATACTCCAATACGGAGAGGGGAATTTTTTACGGGGTTTTGCGGACTGGCAAATTGACATCCTGAACGAAAAAACCGGTTTTAACGGCAATGTGGCGGCGGTTCAGCCCCGGAACCGGGAGGGGGCCCAGGGGGCGCAGATCAACACCCAGCGGGGCCTTTACACCACTGTTCTGCGGGGACTTGAGGGGGGCAAAAAGGTAGAAGAACGCAGGGTAATCAGATCCCTCAGCCGCTGCATTAACCCTTATACCCAGTTTGATGAATACTTTGCCTGTGCGGAAAATCCTGATCTGCGCTTCGTGTTTTCCAATACCACCGAGGCGGGAATCAGCTACCACGAAGGGGAAAAGCTTCCGGACCGGCCCCAACTGTCCTTTCCCGGCAAGCTTGCCGCTTTTCTCCACCGGCGTTACGAGCGCTTTCAGGGCGATCCGTCAAAGGCCCTGGTAATTATCCCCTGTGAATTGATCGACCGGAACGGCGATACTCTGCGGCATATTGTAGAACGCCATGCCGCCGCCTGGAAACTGGGAGAAGATTTTACGCGCTGGCTTGGGGCCTGTGTGTTCTGTAACACCCTGGTTGACCGGATTATCTCCGGTTTCCCCGCCGGGGAGGAGGAGGCCCTGTGGGAAAAGCTGGGATATCAGGACAAGCTTCTAACCGCGGGCGAACTCTTTTATCTATGGGTTATTGAAAAGCCAAAAACGGCGCCGGGCGCGCCGCCCTGGGATTACCGGCGGGAATTTCCCCTGGAAGAAGCGGGGCTTAACGTTGTCTGGACCAGTAACCTCGAATTTTACCGTACCCGGAAAGTGCGAATTCTCAACGGCGCCCACAGCTCCATCGCTCTGGCCGCCAGTCTTTACGGTCTTGATACGGTGGATCAGTGCATGACGGACCCGGTCCTGCACAAGTTCACCCGGCGGGCCATATTTGACGAAGTTATTCCCTCAATCGAACTGGACACCAGGGCGGATGACGGAACCGGCGTTGAAGCGCTTACCCGCTTTGCCCACGAAACGCTGGAACGTTTCGCCAATCCCTTTATCAAACATCAGCTCCTTTCAATAAGCCTGAACGGCGTGTCCAAATTTAAAACCAGGGTACTCCCCTCAATCCTTTCCTACCAGCAAAAATACGGCAGGGCTCCCAAAGCCCTGTGCTGTTCCCTGGCCGCGCTTATCGTTTTTTACCGGGGCAGGAATATCGCGGACGGTGAAATGGAAGGCCGCCGGACAAAAAACGGGGAAAACTCCCCCTACCCAATCAGGGACGATGGGGAAATTCTGCGGTATTTCGCGGACCTGTGGGCCGCCTTTGACAAGGCCCCCAATCCGCAGCCGGCGCTTAGTACACCAGCAGCGCTTGAGCCGCCAATGATACAGGAACTGGTCCACAAGGCGCTTTCCCGCCGGGAATTATGGGGAGAGGACCTAAGCGTCTACCCGGCCCTGGAAGAAGCAGTCCGGGGGGCCTTGGAGATTATCCTAAAAGACGGCGTGGGCGCGGCCCTGGAGCAGGCCGCCGAAGAACCAGCCACAAGTACCGGTCCCAGAAAATGATAATGCCCCCCCCCGGAGAGGAACATAGGGAAGGGCCCGCCCTTTTCCACATACATCCCGCCGACAATGTGGCGGTAGCCCTGCGGGAATTACAGAGCGGGGAAACCCTGTCCCTGAACGGGGCAGCGCTGACAGCGCGGGAAACCATCCCCCAGGGCCACAAAATCGCCCTGCAGGACATCAGCGCCGGGGAAAAAGTATTCAAATACGGCCTCCCCATCGGCGCGGCCTCCCGGCCTCTGCAAACAGGCTCCTGGGTCCACACCCACAACCTGCGGACCCTGCTGACAGAAGAGCCGGTTTACACATGGCGCGGGGAGAGCGGCCGCGCCCCGGCGGAGACGACAAACCAGGCAAAACTTCCGGCGCCGCCCAGATTCCACGTATACCGGCGTCCCGGCGGGCAGACCGGCATCCGCAACGAGATCTGGATCATCCCCACCGTAGGCTGCGTCAACCAAACCGCCCTGGCTCTGGCCCGCTGGGCCAACGCGGAACTATGCGCCGCGGCGGATACCGCCCACACCGGACACATTGACGGCGTCTACGCCTGGACCCACCCCTACGGATGTTCCCAACTGGGGGAAGACCACGAGGCCACCCGCAGCATCCTCAGAGGCCTGGCCCAGCATCCCAACGCCGCCGCCGCGCTGATCCTTGCCCTGGGCTGCGAAAACAACACCCTTGAACGCTTTAAGGAATCCCTGGAACCCCAGGCCGAAGGGCGGATAGCCTTCTTGTCCTGCCAGGACTGCGGCGATGAAATAGCCGAAGGGCAGCGGCTTCTTACCCGTTTGGCGGAATACGCGCGCACAGCCCGGCGGGAAGAAGCAGGACCCGAGGGACTTATCCTGGGCCTAAAGTGCGGCGGTTCCGATGGCCTTTCCGGCATCACCGCCAACGCCCTGGCGGGCCGGATCTGCGACAACGTATGCAGGTGGGGAGCGGGGGCAATCCTTACCGAAGTGCCGGAGATTTTCGGCGCGGAACAGATTCTGTTGGACCGCTGCGAAAACCGGGATATTTTTGACCGAACCGTTTCCATGATTGAAAATTTCAAGGCTTACTACCGTTCCCAGAACCAGCCCATCTACGAAAATCCCTCACCGGGCAACAAAGCCGGCGGCATCAGCACCCTCGAAGAAAAATCCTGCGGCTGTGTGCAGAAAGGCGGCCGTTCGCCCGTCCGGGGAATATGCCGGTACGGGGAACAGGTCCGCAGTCCGGGGCTTACAATTCTTGAAGGGCCGGGAAACGACATAGTTTCCACCACCGCCCTGGCCGCGGCAGGGGCCCAGCTTATCCTGTTTACCACCGGACGGGGAACACCTCTGGGCGGCCCGGTCCCCGTCATTAAAATCGCCAGCAATACCGCGCTTGCCCGCCGCAAACCCGCCTGGATAGACTTTGACGCAGGCAGACTCCTTACGGAAGACAACAATCAGGTACAGGCGGAATTACTACAGCTTATCACCGCCGTGGTTTCAGGCCGCGCAAAAACCCGTAACGAAGAACAGGACTGCCGGGAAATCGCCATATTTAAAAACGGGATCACACTATGAACACCCGGACACGCCGCCCGGGGTGCAGTTACAAAAACATTCGCCGCAATCCCGCCTGCGTTTCGGCTGTATATGCTTCGGGCGCAGTAGCACCCTCGTCATATACAGTCCTATCATGTGCAGTTCCTGCCCTATTTATATGCATCTTTCCTATTTTCAATATTCACAATAAATATAATTTTCCCTGTTTCTTCAATCTTATAAAATAGCCTATTGTCTCCTAGTCTAAAACGGTAAAGCTCTTTATACTCTCCCTTCAACTTTTTAATGTTTGTACCAAAAAACGGATTTTGTCTGAGGATCGGATATACATCATCATGTATTTTTTGATACAAGTGGTTGAATCTTCTTGAATTTATTTTCTTAAAAAATGTTTCCGTTTCTGCTATTTTATAGTTATCCAATTATCTTATACCTTCCCTTTTTTATATCATCTAAGCCTTTTTTCATATCTTTTTCAAAAGCCATGACTTCATTCATCTCAGCATCATCGACAATGTTATTATTAAAAATATAATTTATTGCCGCATATTCAATAAAATTTGAAATAGTCCTGCGGTCACCGTCTGCGGCCCGCTTTAGAGTATTATAAATATTTTCATCTACTCTCAATGTTATTGTTTTAGCCATCTTTTAACTCCTCGCATTCAATTTTATTCTATTTTACACACATTGTCAAGCGAATCTTCAAAAATTTCATAGCATGAAGATACCCAGGAGCAAGCTCCGGGGTATGTACCCGGTCCAAGCAAGACCGTTTTTATGTCGCTTACCTGAAATCTTCCCGTAATTCCCCGTCTTTTTCGATCACAGTTTCACTGCCATCCTCATTGACGGCGGTAATCGTAGGGTTTTTTACCAGACCATCCAGGTGGATCAGCGCCGGGGCGTCCCGGTCGTAGTTCATACCGATGGCAAAATGACAGGTATGGAATGCCTTTTCATCCTCCAGCATACTGCCGGTAATACGGGCGGCGGGGTTTAGGCCGATACCGATTTCCCCGATGTTCCGGGCATTCCGGGCGTAGACCGCTCCCTGGCCGGGGGGCAGCTTCCCCGCCTTTTCCATGTCCGGCGCGCTCTGTTCAGCGGTTTCCACCGTGTGCCGCAGGGCCTGGGCCTCTTCTCCACCGGTAATTTCCCGGACAAATCCCCCTTCCAGCGTGCAGCGGATAGGTTCCCGAATTACAATGTCCCCTTTGTACAAACTGATGCTCCCGTCAAAGACTATCTGCCCCGCGGCGGTTCCGTTTTCGGGACTTATAAAAGTCTCCCCCGCGGGCAGATTCCCTCCGGTCCCGCCCCGGGAAAAATCCCCGTCATCGGAAAAGGCAAGGCGGCCTTTCAGACCAAAGCGGGCGTCCGTACCGCCGGGGGCGCTGACCCGCAGCGACACCGCCCGGTCCAGAACCGCTTTGATACACGCGCACTGCCGCTTAAGTTCATCGTAATCAATGGGTACGGTACGGATAAACGAATCGATATTGGTGGATGGGGACCAAAAGCTCCGGCAGGTTTTGGTCCCGTACATTTGCAGGTGAAAAACATGGTCAAATTCCACGCCCTCGTAAACATAGGGTTTGGCGATGCCGTTTTCATCTTTACCCAGTTTTTCCGCGCTTAGGGAAATAACAACCTCCGGTTTTGCGCCAAAGGCGGCCAGAACCGTTTTTTCCGCGAACTCCAGTTGACTCTTAACCGGCTGATATATCAGGGTGGGCCGTCCCCCGGCTTCCAGGGCCGCCTCGTAGACAGCCTGGGAAATCACCGACACTTCGCCGCCGGGATTGCTTATAATAAGCACCTGTTCCCCCGGCTTTACCTTTAAGGACACGCGGACGGCAATTTCCGCCGCCTTTTTAAGTTCGTTAGATATCATGGGGAAAAGTATACCAGAAAAGAAAAACCCGGACAGGCTAACGCCTTCTTACACTACACACAGCCGCTAGCGAGTATCGCTGTGGTACATGCGCCGGCCCTGTAAATCCGGCCGGCTGGTAGTTTCAGGTTTCCCGCTGTGGTACAATGCGGTATGCCCCTTGCGATACCATTCCCTGCATGGTTAAAGCCCGAGATTATCCCCGGCCTTCCTGTCCGCTGGTATGGGATTATGTACATTGTCGCCTTTGGGATCGCCTATCTTCTCTACCGGCGCCAGGTACGGGAACGGCGGTTCCCCATGAGCGATGACAACCTGTACGGCATGTTTTACTACTGTATTTTGTGCTTAATCCTGGGGGCCCGGATTTTCTCCACCCTGGTATACGAACCCGATGATTATTACCGGCGGCAGCCCTGGCTTATCTTTTGGCCCTTTCGGGACGGCCGTTTTACCGGCCTTATGGGAATGAGCTACCACGGCGGCGCTATTGGGGGCACCTTCGGCATTATCAGTTACGCCCTGTACAAGCGCTTTGACCCAAGGGAAATCGGCGATATGTTTGCCGCCAGCATCCCCCTGGGTTATACCTTTGGCCGGCTGGGCAACTTTATCAACGGGGAACTTTACGGCCGGGCTACCGCCAGCCCCCTGGGGATGATCTTCCCCGGCGCCACGCCCTATCCCGCCGGGGAAAGCTGGGTACAGGAAATAGCCGCCAAAGCCGGTATTCCCATCGGCAATCCTGCCGGTCTGATCAACCTGCCCCGCCACCCCTCCCAGCTTTACGAGGCTTTTTTCGAGGGGATTCTGGCATGGGCTATCACCTGGGCAATCCGCAACAAAAAGCCCTACAAGGGCTTTCTTTTCGGCATTTACTTTGTAATTTACGGGCTTATGCGGATCTTTGTCGAATATTTCCGCGAGCCCGACGCGCACCTGGGGTACCGAATCGAATTTGTCAAAAGCGTCCTGCCGCCCGCCGCAAGCCACCCCCTGCTCAGTTTTTCCACCGGGCAAATCCTCTCTTTTTTGGAAGTGCTTTTCGCCTGCCTCTGGCTTATCATCGCCGCCCGCCTGCCGGACCGCGAACCTATCCGCGTGTATCCCGAAGCCGGGAACACCACTGCTAACGAAAACCCCGGCGCAGGCCAGACCAGGAAAGACCGGCGCAAACTGCGAAAAAAGCTGCGTTAGCAGCCTGACGCGATTAAACCTGTGGATTTGGGCGCATCCGGCGCCAGCCCCAGGGGGCTTGAAAGCGCCGGACCGGGCTATCCGCTCCAATACCTTCGGTATTTCCGCTTCTATCCCTTGCGCTTCGCTGTGCAACACGATCTCCCGCAAGGAAGCAAAACCACATGTCATAGTTGTTAGGGTACCAGCAGTGAACGGAGTTTACGGAGTAATCCCTTATCGCGGGGCAAGCGCCCGTTCCAAAGTACCGCGATCACCCAAAAGCCGGCGATCATTTGGGAATTCCGCCAGGCCTTCGTCCAAAATACCCTGAGCCAGGGAATAGTCCCGCCGGTTAAATGCGGCGGCAAAGCGGTTGTGAAAATCGGTAGCAAGCCAAAGGGACAGGTGATTCCGCAGTTCCCGCGCACGGGAAACCGGCAAAAGTCCTGCGGATTCCGCTTCATCGAGACGGGCTATAACGGCTGCGGCATCGGCGGCTTGTTTGACGCCGTTCACCAGAGCAGTAAATTCTGTGTCGGCAATGATAGTCTCCAGCTTGCGGTATTCGGCGGAATCGAGCAGAGAACTGTTATCCGCTAGAAACCCGCGGGCCTCCGTAAAACGCCCGGCCCTGCACAGTTTTACGGTACGGTTGGAAGCCAGAACGTTGATGTAATTCTGCCAACGGGGATCTTCCTGCCCGGCGGCGGCGGCAAAACTGGGGCCTGCGTACACGGCCCAGCGCAGACCCTCCTCCTCCTTGCCGGCGTTAAGCAGCGAGGCGCCGTAATTAAGAATCCGTTCCCGCAAATCCTGGCCCGGATCGGCAAAAAAATCCGAAACCGCGGAGGTTTTCCTTCCGGCCAGCAGACTTGCCCGGGTCAGAGCCAACGGAACCGCCAGATCGTAGCGGCCTCCCCGCTCCAAATCGGCAATATGGTTGTGAAGTATCAGGGAAATCAGCTCCAGGGGACTTAATGTTATCCGGTCGCGGTAATTCCGGGCGGGCACATAGGCAAAACCCGTAAGCTGTCCAAACTGATCGTGAAATTCCCGGCGATTGCCAGGATCAAAACCGTAGAGGTTCGTAGTTTCCACATCCCAGGATGTATCTCCCTGATTCACGATTGCAAACGCATGATCCCGTGTCGCTACACCCCGCACGTCGAGGTCCTGGGATATAGCCAGAACAAGGTAAAGCACGGCGGAGGATACACAGTTATACCTGCCGTTGGAAAAAAGGGTGTCCAGCCGGGTTTGGCGGGCAGAATAGGCGCGGAGGAATTTACGGTGCATATACGAAAGGATGTAGTCGCCCCGGGCTTTGGCGTCCATTCCCGTACATTCAGCCCGCAGTTCTTCCACCGCCTGACGAAGAGTATCCATCTGGGACGCCCGCAAATCCGGCGATCCCCGCGAAGTTAACGACGCCTGCGTATCCATTCCCAGCGCCGAAGCCCACAGGGCCGCTTCCGCCAGGTCCTCCCAGGAACCGCCAGCCCCCAGACGGGCAAATTCCACCGCCCGGCTATCCGGCGTTAAAGGCGGAAAGTTGTTTTGCGGACTCTGGGCCCCGCTGCCGCGTGGAAAAAAAGTAAATAGTATCAAAGCCGCGATAAGCGTAAGGTCCCTGCTTATCATAAATGTTTTGGACCGCCGCATAATGTCATTATTGCCCAAACAGAAATATTTTCAAAGACACCCCGTGGAGTGTCTTTGGGGCGCGGGCAGGGCTTGTCATGGTTTTTCCACCCACTGGTTATGAAAACGCGGTTTTCAGGAAAGTTTGTCCGCAGGGTAAAACCCGGGCTGGAAACCGGGAGGAAGACATCTACAAACAAAAAGGCGGTGGATAAATCCACCGCCCGGTTTAAAGCCTGGTTCCTATTTTATCATAGGTCCGGACCAGACCCAGTTCTTCTTTTTGGTATCTGGCCGGAGGCTGATACTAAAATCAAAGGCCATCGTACTGTTTACGCCCGGCTCGCTTCCAAGTTCCTTGCCGTACAACGCAAGATTAAACTTAAAGACCGCAGGCTCAAAGCCAATGCCTGCCGCGGGCAGCATCTCATGAATCCCGGCGCGGAACTTCAGGAAATTGAACAGGCCAATCTCCACGCCGCCCCCTAGATCAAGCACGGGGTTCCGGTGTTCACGGTTATTCCACGTAAAAATATTTTGCAGGTTTGCCCAGTCCGCCATAACAGCCACATAAAAAGTCCGCAATCCCCTGGGCACTTTCCAGAAGCTGGCAGGCCGGAATGTATAGGCAATTCCCGTATTGAGCGACAAAGGGATTCGGTAAGTAGAATTGTTATCACTCCCTTCTCCCATATTTATTATATTGCCTGTTTTAAAACCAAGGGTATAAAGATCCTTTGCCGTAAGGCCCACGGCCAGATCCTTCTTGAAGCGGTACATAAATCCCAAGTCGCCCCCCGCGCCGGCAATAACCGGCATAGAAAGGCTCAAATCAGCTTTGCCCATCAAATCCAGGGCGTTTAATTCTTCGGCAGCCCAGAGCCGGACAAAGGGTTTTAGGACAATGCCAGCGGAAACCTCGTGATCCTTTAACTTAAGAACATTAAACGACATCCCAAAGGGCAGCATAAGATCGGCGTAGGCGTTGGCATCAATATCTATTCCAATGATCCGGGCATCGGCCATAACGCGGGAAAACAAACCAAACCCAAAACCATTGGCTGTATAGCCAAAGCTGATGGGGCCCCGAATATCCACCCCAATGGGAAGTTTCCCGCCGCCCATAATTTTGGTAAGATCCGTCAATGACTTGCTCATAGCCGATGAATCGCCATCGCCAAAGGATGCTCCAATCCCCGCAATTGCATCTTTGTTTTCCAGTAATTTATCTATGGGTCCTACAACACCAAGGGTAAGATCGATAATCATGCCCTCGTTAGCCCATTGCAGAGCCGCGGGATTTACAAACAGGGAATAAATGCCATCTGCATAGGCCACATGGGGACCCCCCAGGCTGCTGCTCGCAGTGGACGGATAACTTAAGGGGGCCATGATTTTCTCTTCCGCAAAGAGAACGGAGGACAGACACAACAGCGCCGCAAACAGACTTACGACCTTTTTCACGTTTTTTCCCCTACTCATCATCGCCCAAAAACTCTTTGAGCTGGTTACCCATTTTGTTGTCTTTTCTGCCCGCAAGCTCATTGGCAATGGCAGCGATAAGCCTTTCGGAAGATGACAAACCAGTCCCATCCAGCTTTTTACCAGAGCCCCAATCATCCACATAGGTATTAACATCCCCACTGGCCTCGGCCAGGATCAGGGTAAAGGCCAACTGGGTAAGATCGGCACCGGAAACACCGTCAATAAAGTTCCCGGTAAATTTAGGCGGATTTCCCGAAGTCACGGCCCTGCCCAGGCTGGCTGTTATTTGCTCCGAAACGCCTTTAATGTCTTTCTCGTCCGCTGATTTTAGAACCTCATCAAGCAAGTTCTCGTAGCTGACATTCTCCGGATCCTCCAATACGGTACCGATATTCTCCAGCACCAGCTCCCCCAGGCCGGCGGCCTGGTTGGCAGCGGTTACCGCGGCAGCCTGCAATTTAGGATCCGGATTGGGATTGTTTTTTAGTTGTTCGGCAATATTGTCCAAAATCCCTTTGGAAGCCTTGGGATCTCCCCTGGATTCCTTTAACAGCGCGTCAACGTTTTTTGCTGTTACCGTAATTGTGGAAGGATCCCGCGCCAAGTCCTTTCCCATGGAATTGGCAAAGAATCCCAAATTACAGGAAGCCAACAGGACGGCGCAAAGAACCAGGGCCGCCGTCAAACCACATTTCCATCTCATAATAAAACTCCCACATAGCAAGTAGACGCCATGACTACCTTTTCCAGGTAGACAAATACCCATCTTCTCTAATATATCACAAGAAGCCCGCGTTTCCAATGTTAAAAGTTAAAAGGTTTCCCCCAAAACAGGGATTTCACGAAATTCCGCTTGAAAAATTCGCGGCCCTTTACTAATGTCAGGGATTTGTTGAAACAGGGGACAAAATGGCCAAAAATAATGAAAACAGCGCAAGCAACGCGGATCTTGCCGGGCCGGAAAGCCGGGGCCAGGGTCAAAAACCGGGACATGGACAGGATTCGCCTGTCCACTGGGCCGACGAAACTGCGGAAAAGATCATCCGGGAAAAAGGAGCCAAAGACAGCTACACCTGCGCTTCGGGGATTACCCCTTCGGGAACTGTACATATCGGAAATTTCCGGGAGATTATCTCCACGGACCTGGTAGTACGGGCCCTTAGAGACCGGAACAAAAAAGTCCGTTTTATCTACTCCTGGGACGACTACGATGTGTTCCGCAAAGTGCCGGTCAACATGCCGGACCGGGAAAAACTGGAAACATACCTGCGGTTCCCCATTACGATGGTTCCCGATCCCTGGGGCAGGGATTCCAGCTATGCCCGGCACCATGAGACAGATGTAGAAACTGTTCTGCCCCTTGTGGGCATTCACCCTGAATTCCTCTACCAGGCGGAACGTTACCAGGCTTCGCGGTACGCCGGGGGTATCCGCCGGGCGCTGGAACACCGGGAGACCCTGAAAAACATTCTGGACAAGTTCCGTGACGAGGAACACAAAATTCAGGGGGAATGGTGGCCTGTGGGCGTGTTCTGTGATTCCTGCCACAAAGACGACACGGAAGTGGAAGGCTGGGACGGGGAATGGGGACTAAGCTACCACTGCCGTTCCTGCGGCCACCAGGAAACGGTGGATCTGCGCAGCGCCAAAGGAGTTAAACTGGGCTGGCGGGTGGACTGGCCCATGCGCTGGGAATACGAAAAAGTTGATTTTGAACCCGCCGGGAAGGATCACCACAGCCAGGGGGGAAGTTTTGATACGGCCCGGCATGTGTGCAAAGAAGTTTACGGCTGGAACGCCCCGGTTACATTCCGCTACGACTTTATCGGCATCAAAGGAAACCCCGGCAAAATGTCCAGTTCCAAGGGTAAGGTTGTGGATCTGCCCGATCTGCTTAGGGTCTATACTCCCGAACTGGTCCGTTATCTTTTCGCCGGTACCCGGCCCAACACCGAATTCACGATTTCCTTTGATCTGGACGTAATAAAAATTTACGAAGATTACGACAAAACCGAACGTATTGCCTGGGGCGATGAACACGCCAAAGACGAGGCGGCCTTTTTGCGGGAAAAGCGTATCTACGAATTTTCCCAGGTGGAACCGGACGCAAACGGAAAAACCTGTATGCCTCCGGTTAAGCCCTGCCAGATACCGTTCCGCCATCTGTGTAATCTCATCCAAATTGCCGACGGGGACATTGAAAAGGCTATCACCGCCCTGGGCCGGGGGACCGGCAAAGGCCCCAGCCCGGAGCAGATCCCGGGGATCCGCGCCAGGGCCATCCGCGCCAAATACTGGATCGACGAATGCGCCCCGGAAGAATTCCGCTTTAAGCTCAGAGCCCCGGACGGAACCGGGAACAACGCGGGGGGCAGCGTTCTAAGCCCGGAAGAACGGGCGGCCATCCGCCGCCTGCGGGACACTGTTGTTACACACATAGAAACCTACGCCGATGACAAAAGTTGTGCCGAGGCAATTTACCAGGCAGCCGCAGACTGCCATCTAGAAGGCAAAGCCCTGTTCCGGGCGGCGTACCAGGCTCTTATCGGCAAGGACCAAGGCCCCCGGCTTGCCAGTTTTCTGCGTTCCATCGACAAAGACCGGCTTTTGGGTATCCTGGCAGAGTACTAAAGGGTTGAGACCTCCCCTGTGCAAAAGGAGAAAAGTCCGTAGGACTTTTTCTTCTCGAACGAAGACCCCGCCGAACCTTTGGTTCGAGCTCTGCAGCGGGGTTCTTCATTGGAAAGCGCGGGTGTTTTTAAGCGGTTGTTATTCAGAAATTGAAATTTCTGAATAAGTTTATTTTTGTTTCCGCGCGGGCTTTACCGCAGCTAAATCCTTCACCGCTTTAATCAAGTCCGTATCGGCCTCAATTTCCGCGATAGAAGCGGGCAACCGGTATGTCCAGTCAAATTCGTTGTAGGTGCCAGGCACATTGATCCGTTCACTGGCTGGGTCCGGGGCGTACCAGCGGGATGAAAGGTGGAGCAAATCCTGGATCTGGAACACCCGGAACCGGGACGCCGCGGAGGCGATTTTTTGCAGCACGATCTTCGCGGTCCCGGGGTTGTAGACCTTGGGCAGGGACGGAACCCCAATAAAATCGCAAAAAACTTTCTGATCCGCCTCGTTGTCCCACCAGTCGCGGACCGTAGAACTGTCGTGGACCGCGGGGGTACAGACCGAAAGTTCAGGATAATCTTCAATGGGAATGTAGGGGTCCCCGGCCTTTCCCCACTCCCGGTGCCAGCGGACCACCCGCAGACCCAAAATGTTCAAAGAGCCAAGTACGCGGGGTACGCAATCCGGAACATCTCCCAAATCTTCGGCGCAGGGCAGCATGGGAGACGCGGCAGACAGCATTGATAGGAGCCTTTTCCCCTGTTCCTCCCAGATTGTCTCAGAATCAAGACGCCGCTTTTCCAGCAGGGCCTCCAGCTTGTTCTGCTCCTCTTTCGAAAGAGATGTGTAGGCCCGGCTTTTCCGGTAAAACCAGGTTGGAACGTACCGTCCTTTGTCGTATTCGTAAAAAAGCCGGTCATGCCAGGCGCCGTAGAGGTATTTCTGCGTTACCTGGTGAAGGTTCAAGCTGTCAATGTCCCTTTCGCCCCTGATATGCTCTTTGAAAAGCCAGAGTTCCTCATTCCCAATACGATCCAGAACCTGAGAAAATATCCGCTCCGCCTCAGGAACGATGGCGCTGGAATCCATGTTTCCCCAGCCATTCGAAATCTCCCGCAGGCTGTCCCACACTTCCCCTGTGGGGACATGGGGTTGAGAAACCCAGCGGATTCGGCCCTCGTCAAAGCCAAGGCTTTTAAGATCCTCGTCATTTATCGGGATATAGGGGATAAAACGCCCCAAAATGGATGTATTGTCCTGCCTGCCACTCGACCAAATGCGGAAAAACCCCAACACATGATCGATACGGAAGGCCTCATAATACTTTTTCGCCACATCAAGACGAAGACGCCACCAGGCATAATCATTCTTGGCCTGGGCCTCCCAGTTATGAAGCGGGAAGCCCCAGTTTTGACCATCGGGACTGTACATGTCGGGGGGAGCCCCGGCAGAAAGGTCCAGGTGAAAATATTCGGGGTGGGCCCACACATCGCAGGAATCCTCGTTCATCAGAATGGGAATATCCCCCTCAAGGATCAGCCCTGCGTCATTTATGGCTTTGGCGGCGGCGCTGAACTGATAGTCCAGGGCCTGTTGTATCCATACCCAAAAAAGCTGGGCGTCCCGGAATTTCGGATCGGCCCACATGGTCTCAATATCCGCGGAACTTACGGACCGGCAGTTTTCCCAGTCTTTCCAGCCTTTCTCGGCGTTTGCCTCTTTTAGCCGGCGGTAAACAGCGTACTCCTTAACCCAGGAATTTGCCTTTAGCCAGGCGGCAAGGGTTCCACCGGGGGCGGCTTTTTTTAGGATATCCTCTTTGGCGGCGGCGTAGATGTCTCGCAGAATTTCCATTTTGGCCCGCAGAATCGCTTCGTAAGAAAAACGGGTTTCCTTGTCGAATTCTTGCCCGTAGGAGCGCATCTTTTTCCGTACTGCCGCCCCCGCTTTGCTAAACTCGTCCAGATCTTCAATCCGCAGGTACAAGGGGTGGAGGGCAAGCGCGGTCAGACTAAAGTAGGGTGAACTCCAATAACCCGTATCGTTTACCGGCAGGATTTGGATAAGCCCTATACCCATTTTTTTGCAGAGCCGGGCAAAATCCTCCAAATCGGGGAATTCTCCAACTCCCATGCTTCCCTTTCCCCTCAGGGCCCCCACCGGAATTACCGTGCCGATTAAACGCCGTTTTGTTTTCTCACTGCCCGGCGCGGGAATTTTCTCTTTTTTTGCCGTATGGACGGCAGGGGCGGATTTTTTTCCCCCTGGCGTTCCGTTCAACGATTTTTCTTTTGCCATGTGAATCACCTCCACGTCTCAAATTTTTTAAAAATGTCCATATCCTTCTGCATTATACTACATTTATGCCGCATGGTGTGGGAAAATGAGAAAATTTACCCCGTCTGTCCGGTTTGCAAAAGCACACAAATTGGATATAGTGATAACAGAGATTGGGCATGAATAAAGTTTTGAAAGAAAAAATAATGGAAGCCTTCTCTTCGGTTCTCCCCATTACGGCGATAGTGATGATCGCCAGCGTCACCTTTGTGCCCATGTCCGCGGGGATCGTCCTGATGTTTCTCGTCGGGGCGGCGCTGCTCATTGTCGGTATGGGCTTTTTTACCCTGGGGGCCGACATGGCTATGATGCCCATGGGGGAAGGCATAGGGGCGGAGCTTACCAAGGGGCGGAGCGTCCCGGCGGCGGTGGGGATCAGCTTTTTGATGGGGCTTATCATCACCATAGCCGAGCCGGACCTTATGGTCCTGGCCCTGCAGCTTGCCAATTCGTTGGACATCTGGACCCTCATCGTAACCGTGGGCCTGGGGGTGGGCCTGTTTCTGGCAATAGCGGTGTTACGCATCGTCATGGGGGTGCCGCTGCACTTCCTTCTGCTGTTTTTCTACGCCGTCACCTTCGGTCTTGCCTTCTATATGGCGGACCAGGGCAACATAGCCTTTATCCCGGTGTCTTTCGATTCCGGCGGCGTAACCACCGGCCCGATTACCGTTCCGTTTATGCTGGCCATGTGCGTTGGCGTGGCGTCCCTGCGGGGGGATAAAAGCGCCACGAACGACAGTTTCGGCTTTGTGGC
>JAISLX010000040.1 GCA_031277045.1 Treponema sp. | reverse complement strand
CCGTCAAAATCCGCATCGGTGGCGATAACGATTCTGCCGTAGCGGAGGCCCGAGGGATCGTTTTCGATTCCCAGGGCCATCATCATGTTGTAGAGTTCCTCGTTTTTATAAATGGCGGCCCGCTTTTTGCCGAACATGTTCTCCACCTTCCCCCGGAGGGCGAATATGGCCTGGGTCATTACGTCCCGGCTGGAAACCATGGAACCGGCGGCGGAATCGCCTTCGGTAATAAAGATGGTGGAATTTTCCCCCTCCGCGCCGTCTTCCAAGTGGAATTTACAGTCCTTTAGTTTTGGAATTTTAAGGGCGATTTTTTTGGCCGCCTCGCGGGCCTCTTTTTTGACCTGGTTAAGCTCGGTCCGCAGGCTTTCGTTGGCCAGGATCTTCCGCTCCAGGGCCTTGCCGGCCTCCTGGTTTTTGTGGAGCCAGTCTTCCACCGCCTCGCGGGTTTCCTGGACTATCCAGGCGCGGACATCCGAATTCCCCAGTTTGTTCTTGGTCTGGCTTTCAAAGACCGGGTTCTTGATTTTTACAGCCACCGCGGCGATGGTCCCCTCCCGGATATCCTCGCTGCGATAATCTTTTTTGAAGTAGGCCTGAATCCCCTTGAGGAAGCCTTCTTTGAAGGCGGAAAGGTGGGTTCCCCCGTCGCTGGTAAACTGGCCGTTCACAAACGAAAAATACTCCTCCCCGTAGTTGTTCGTATGGGTAAAGGCGAATTCCAGGGAGCCTTCCCCCGAAGCCGAGCCCTTGTAGTAGCCCATGGGGTACAGGTTTTCCTCGCCGGTTTCCTCGGCCAAAAGATCGTAAAGCCCCCGGCTGGAGAGAAACTGCTTGCCGTTAAAGTTCAGCACAAGCCCGGTGTTCAGATAGGCGCAGTTCTGCAGGCGCCGCTCCACAAATTCCGTGTTGAACTGGTAATCGCCAAAGACCTGGTTGTCCGGAATAAATTCGACAAAGGTGCCGTCTTTCTGTTTGTCCTTGAGCTTTCCCTTCCGCTCGTTTTTTAGTATGCCCCGCTCAAAAACCGCCTCCGCGAATTCCCCCTGGCGGACGGACACCACCCGGAAACGGGAGGACAGGGCGTTTACCGCCTTGGTCCCCACCCCGTTCAGGCCGACGGAAAACTGGAACACGTCGTCGTTGTACTTGGCCCCCGTGTTGATTACCGACACACATTCCACAAGCTTTCCCAGCGGAATGCCCCGGCCGTAGTCCCGGACCCGGACCGTAACGTTCCCGTTCTGCCCCTTAATCTGAATCTCAATAAGCTTTCCGTTGCCCATGATAAACTCGTCAACGCTGTTGTCGATAACTTCTTTGAGGAGCACGTAGATCCCGTCATCAGGATTGCCGCCGTCCCCCAGCCGTCCGATGTACATACCGGTCCGCAGCCTGATATGTTCCAGCGATGAAAGGGTCTTAACCTTGGATTCATCGTAGACGGCGGTTTTGCCCGCGGCTTTCGCCTTTGTGTCGGGCGGCGCGGGGACGGACGCGGCCCGGGACGGACCGGGGGCGGCTTTCTTGGGTGTTTTTATTGCCATAAAATACCTGTTGGGCCGGTTTTACAACCGGCAAAGTTTGACGAATTCAAGCTATAACAGTTTGGAGAGCTCTTCAACACGGGCTTCGGCTTCCTCAATCTGCGCTTTTATGTTCTTGATTCGTTCTTCCGCGTCGGCGGCGCGCCGCTCCTGTTCCGCGACAGCCCGCTTTAGTCTTTCAATTTCGGCTTTTTTCTCGTCAACCGCGATGGAAGCTTTAAGCTTTCCGATTGAACGGTCATATCCGGCGATAACTTCCCCACTCCGCCTGACCGTCTCTATAACCCGGTCATCTTCCGGCTGAAGAAGCCGGTCAAAGCGTTCCCCGCCCGCCGCGGCCTGTTCCCCCAGGCGGCGGCACACGGTTTTAAGTTCCGCGCGAACAAGGGCGGCGCGTTTTTCCAGACGCTGAATTCGCCTGTGGGGTCCGCCTTCCGTCTCAAAACCGCCTTTAAGCCGGCGGCATTCTTCCCGCAATTCCGCCAGTTTCCGGCTCCGGGCGGCGGCCGCCTCCTTCATGTTCCGGAGCGCGTGGACCGCGTCTTCCAGTTCATGCCCGGAAACCAGGGAATCGTTCTCCGGGGCGGCCAGTTTTTCCCCGGCGGCGGCGTACAACTTTCGCAGACTGCTCTGATGCCGGGCCGCCAGGGTCCGGTACACCGCGCCCTGGGTGTTTTTCCCTATCCAGCCGAAGAATCCCGAACCGGCACGGCCGTCCGCCTCCTCCAATTTGTCCCGCGCGTCTTCCAGTCTGGGGACAAGGCGGTCAGCCTGCTGCCGGTAGACATCCAGAAGGACGGCGAACTGTTCCTCCCCCAGGGCGTCCCGCCCCACATCGGCGCAGGCATTGGGAATTTCCGCCGAAAAAACGGCGTTTTCCCGCTCTTTGGCGCGAATTTCCGTTTCCAGCTCGCCGATTCGCCTGATATCCGCTTCCGCGAGCTGAATCAAGCTCTGGGAATCCGCCAGTTCGGCCTGAAATTTAAGATATTCCTCAGATAGTTCGCCTAAAAGGGTCTCCTGACCGGGGAAGCGGCCAAACAGGGTCTCCCCAAAATCCGTGTACAAAAGGTCCAGGGAGCGCCGGGCTTCCTTTTTTTTAAGTTCCAGATCGTTGATAGTCTGTTTTCGCTCATCCATTTATCTTTATTATAAGTTAAAGACATTTTTCTTGACAATTGGTTCATGTCCGTTCCATCATATTTTAACAGCCCAACAACAATCCGGAAAGGAGCCCCTATGAGTTACAGCACAAACAGTATCAAGAATGTATCCATCGCGGGTCATGGAGGGACCGGTAAGACAAGTCTTTTTGAACACCTCCTCTTTGCCGGGGGGGTAATTTCCAGGCCGGAAACCGTGGATTCGGGAAAAACCGTGGCCGATTCTTCTCCCGAGGAAATCGAGAGAAAAATATCTATCCATACCGCCCTGGCCCATGTGGAACTGAACGGCACAAAGATCAACCTGTTCGACACGCCCGGATCGTCAGACTTTATTGGGGACGTGATTCTAAGCTTCCGGGCCAGCGAATTCGCCGTCCTCGCGGTGGACGCCCGCGTGGGGGTCCAGATCGAGACGATAAAACTGTGGCGCAACCTGGAGGGCCGCAAGAAGCCGCGGGGCTTTTACATCACCAAAATGGACGACGAGCGGGCGGATTTTAAAAAAATTCTGGAAGACATCAAGGACAAATTTAAGGTGGAGCCCGTGCCCATTACCCTGCCTATGGGACAGGGCGTGGACTACAGGGGCGTTATCGACGTGCTGAACGAGCGGGCATGGTTTGTGCAGGACGGCGGAGCGGCCCTGGAAAAAGAGGGGGACATTCCCCCGGAATACCGGGAGGAGGCCGCCGCGGCCCGTGAGCGCCTTATCGAGGCCGCCGCGGACGGCGACGACACGCTGATGGAGCACTACATCGACAAGGGCTCCCTGGACGCCAAAGAGATGCACGACGGGCTTATCGAGGCTATGGCAGACCACAAATACGTGCCCGCCTTTGCCGGGACCGCCCTCAAGAACTCCGGCCTTTTCCCGTTCCTCAAATTTATGGCGGACATCGCCCCCCTGCCCGGTACCGCAAAGGACCTTGCCCTGGACGGGGAAGGCAGGGAACACGAGGTGGCGGTGGACCCGGACAAGCCCCTCGCGGCCCTGGTTATCAAAACCACCTACGACCAGTTTTCCGGGAAACTTTCGTGGATCAAGGTGATCACGGGAAAACTTTCGTCCGATACCGAAGCCCTGAACGTTTCGGAAAATAAAAAAGAACGGATCGGCAAACTCTACCTTTGCGTAGGGAAAAAGCTGGAAGAGGTACGGGAACTTTACGCCGGGGACGTGGGTATTATCGCCAAAGCCGCAAGCCTTAAAACCAACGACACGATTACCGCCGGGGAGGCGGGTCTAAACTTTCTGCGCCTGCGGCTTCCCGAGCCGGTTCATTCGGTGGCAGTCAACGCCGTCCAAAAAAAAGAGGAGGACAAGCTGGGCGAAGCCCTGGTCAGGGCCGCCGAGGAAGATCGTACCTTCAGCTATGTCTTCAACACCGAAACCAAAGAAACCGTGATCTCCGGCATGGGGGAACTCCAGATCGGCATTATTCTGGATAAGATACGGCAAACTCAAAAAATCGAGATGGAAACCCGTGTGCCGCGGATAGCCTACCGGGAAACGATCACCAAAAAGGCCAGCGCCGAGTACACCCACAAAAAACAGACCGGCGGCCACGGCCAGTACGGCAAAGTAGTGCTGGACATCGCCCCCCTGGGCCGGGGGGAGGGCTACAAATTCGAAAACAAGATCTTCGGCGGGGCGGTACCCAAGAACTACATCCCCGGCGTGGAAAAAGGCGTAGCCGAAGGCATGGCCCGCGGTACCATCGCGCAGTACCCGGTGGTGGACGTGGAAGCGGCCATCGTGGACGGTAAATACCACCCGGTGGATTCTTCCGAACTGTCCTTTAAGCTGGCCGCCAGAAACGCCTTTAGGGAAGCAATGCGGCAGGCGGGCCCCACGCTGCTGGAACCCATTATGAACCTGACGGTTTTTGTGGAAGACAGGCACCTGGGGGACGTGATGAGCGATCTGTCGGGCAAGCGGGGCAAAATCCTGGGCGAAGACGATGTGGGGGGCGGCATCGCGGAAATACGGGCGGAGGTTCCCCACGCGGAACTATTGCGTTACTCCATCGATCTGCGGTCCATCACAAGCGGCACCGGTTCTTTCGGGGTGGCCTTCGACCACTACGCGCCGGTTTCCGGCCGCATCGCCGAGGACATAATCAAGGCGGCGGCGGCCTTCCAGGTAAAAGAAGAGGAGGAGTAAGCCGCGTCCGCCGCCGTTCGTGCGGGGAAAAACCGCCTGAGCTGCGATTCTTGGGGCCGTGAGCGCGCGGTAACCCGCCGCGCCGCCGCGGCACAATCCCGAAAGCGCAACAGCCCGCTAGAGTTTGTCAATAAGCATGGAACACTTGCCCGAGGGGATAGGCAGGGTTTTTTTCTTTTTTCCCAGAATGTTGATCGTAAAGTAATAGAGTTTTTCGCTTTCCATGTGTATCTCCCAGCCCCGGCCGCTTTTGTTGGACAGGATGGTGATCATGTTTTTCTTGAGGGAAAGGTTCTCCACCCCCATGATCTCCAGGCTGGGAATAATCCAGTCCACGGTCTTCCGGGGCAGGGAAATAAAGAGGCCCACGATGTTCTCGATAGTCAGGCAGATGGTGGAAAGGGCGTCGTAGGTAAGGTACTGGGGCCGGGGGAATTCCGGCCGGTCCTGCCAGCGGGCGGGGCCTTCCTTCATGGGAAGGTAGGCTTCCCACAGGTTCCCCTTGTGGTGGTTCCCGTCGTGGCTCATCGAATCCAGCATGAAGTAGAGGTGGCGGATCGCGTTTTCCCGGGCCAGATCCCAGCGCTGGTACCGTTCCAGGCCCTTGATAACCATAAAAGTCAGATGGGGAAATACGGAGCCCAGGTAGCCGTTGCCGCTTTCGTCAAAGCCCTTCTCACTTACCGAAAGTGACGGAAAGGGGTGGGGGGCGCCGAAGTACCGGGGATTCTGCAGTTTGGCGATAATCTGCTCCGCCTTATCGTCGTTGGGTATCTCCGCCAGCAGGGGCCAGTAACCGCCGATGGTCTTAACGGGTATCCGCTGTTCGTTCTTGTCGATGTCGTAGTAAAAACCGTCTTCCCCGCTCCACATCAGCGTGTTGATCCGGGCTTTAAGGGAAAAATACTGTTTCTTGTACTGAAAGCTGAATTCCTTGTCGTTCAGAATATCCGCCAGGGCGGACATGTAAAGAACGTTGATGGCCATCATCGTATTAAAATCCAGCGGGTAGGCCGCCGCCTCCCGCGGGGAGTTCAGCATTCCCGTTACCGAAAGGGGCACGTGGTACAGGCCGTTGGGCATTTTGAAGGTCCTGTCTATCCAGCCGGTATAGCGGTGCAGAATGGGCAGAACATCCTTTACCCGTTTTTTATTCGCCGACTTGTGGTACAGGTTAAATTCCGCCCAGGCGAAAAGGGGAACCCCCAGGCCCTCAGGATTTCCCTGATCGCTTACCGGCTGGCCGGTTTCGATGTTGTAAGCGCAGCGGATCGCCCCGTCGGGTTCCTGCCGGCCGTAAAACATGTCAAGGGTAGGGTGGGCCTGGTAAATCCGGTTGGAGTAAACCAAAAAAAAGGAGGAAAAAATGGCGTCGATCTGCTGAACCACGGGGCTGCCGGGGTAGGAAAAAAAATGATCGTCGGCTGTACATTGTTCGCCGATCCCATTCCAGAAATCCTGTATCCAGGCCCAGGTTTTGTCGTAGATATCGACAAAATCCTGGTCATAAAAGTGAATTTTGGGGAAATCCCTCTTGGTCACTCGTTTTATCTCCCTTGAAAAATTACAATCAATCGAGACTACTCTATTACACACCACGTTACAAGTTACCCGGGGTTTGCAGGCGGCCAGCCGCGCCCGGCGTCAAGGCAGGCTTTGCCTTCCGGACGCGCGTGAAAGAGCGGGCATTAGACCGTTTTCCCGAAAAACCGGTAAAATCCCCGGTTTCTCCCTAGTATACAATTAAACGGTCAAATTTGCCATTATTTTTTTAAGGAAGTTGTTCCAGAAACCAGCCGGGACGGGGTACCCGGTTGAAAACCGGCTTTTTGGGGTCTCGCGCGCGAAACGCGGCAGACCGTTACCCGGCCGGCGGCGCCAAACCCAGATAAATCTTGACATGCTCCACCGCGGTCCGGTGTTTTACCTTGAGCGCCAAAATTCGTTCCTGGGAGTGATAAACCCAGCCGGAAGAATCGTAACGTTCAAAGTTGGGGTCCGATCTCCAGTCCGTCTCGTAAAACTGCAGCCGGTAAAAGGGACTAATCCCCCGGATAAGTATGTAGTGGCTTTCCCCGGCGGGAAATTCTACGGCAATATCCAAAACCTGGTCTTCCTGGGTCAGTCGAATATCCGGGGAGGCGGTCCAGGCCCACAGGCCGGATCCCTCAGGACCGAGGGCGATGAGCTTCGGGCGGTAGCCGCCAATTTTCAGGAGCCGGTAGAGCCGCGCGGTGCTGATATAGGCGCGGCTTTCGTCGGGGAAAATTTCGCCGCTGTTCATGATCAGGGCGGAGACAACTTTCCCCTCCCCGCCTTCCAGGGACAGGACCGAAAGGACCAGAGAACGCCCTATGGCCGCCCACGGTTCCTGGCCCGTGGCCTCTCCCCAGTCCGTCAGGGCTTTCCCCAGCCGCAGGTTTAATTCCACATCGGCCTTATCTTCCCCAAAGGCCAGAACCAGGCCGTTATGGTAACGTTCCCCCGGAACAATGTACCGTAAAGCCGCGGAAAGGATGTCCTGCTGCCGGGCGGCGATGGAAGCAAAAAAGCCCCCAAGAGCCTGGGGCCTGTACGTGAGCAGATCCACCTGGGCTTCCAGCAGCCCCGGAAGCTGGGCCAGCGCCGGGGAATTCATACCGCGCATCAGAGTTATCCCCCGGTTCAAAAGTTCCTCCTGGCCCCGGACACGCAGAAATTCAAAGACATTATCGTCCGTAAAAAGATCCGGGGAGGTTCTGGCAAGACTATCCATGATCCGGGCCAGTTGTTCCGTCTCCGCATCCACCAGACCCTGGTAGGCCGTGTTCATACCGCCCATGTACACAGACGATTCGTATGCCTGACGGGATCCGGAAGTAAAAACCCGGGATGCCGATGTAAGGGCCTCCTTAAAAACGCCCCGGAGCAGGGCTTCCCCCCCGTAGGCAATAACCATGTCCTCCTCGTTACGGGAAGGAACAAGCCGGCCCCAGGTATCGTAGTTTTTATCGACCCAGCGGGCCACGGCCGCACGGTAAGCCTCAACCGTTTTCCCTTCTTCCAGGATATAATCTTCTGCCCTCCATTCCCGGCGTTCCCCCGCCAGACCGTAGGAAACAGACGATCCGCCCCGCGACAAAACTATCGCGCCGCGGTTTTCCGCGGCGGCCTGGTTAACGCGATAATCACGGCCCCCGGCAAAAACCGCCGCGTCCGGCAGGCGGGGATTTTTTAGGAGCCGGTAGGGAATTTCCAGGCCCATAAACGTGTCCCCGTCAAAATTTCCGGATATTTGCAGTTCCGTCCCTTCCCCGCCGGTGGTAAAAAAAATATCCGCCCCGCCTGAAAGGTAAAACCGGATTCCCGCTTCCTCAACCGCCATGTACTGGGGAAAACAGGACTGGCGGTTATCCGTTTCGTCCAGCAGGTAAAGACCATTCCCCGGCCGGGAATCGCCGGGGAGGGGGAATTCAAGACCGCCGTACACAACGGTTAAATCCCCGCTAAGGGGGGAAGCCCCCTGGTAAGGAACAATCTCCCCCTCGCCTGGGACGCGGTAGCTGCCTTCTACCAGCAGGTTAAACACGCTCAGAGAAAAGGTCCCGTTTTTCGAGAACTGTAAACTTACAAGCGCCACAAATATCAAAAAATAGAGCCCCAGAAAACCAAAAAAGCGGGCAAAAACGGATTGTCTCATCACTATATTCTAACGCTTTGCCGCGCCCCGCGCATAGAACCCTCAAAAACACGAATTTTGCCAAAATCCGTGCTTTCGCCGTTTTTAAGCGGTCGTACGCGCCGGCGGGGAATTTGACTAAGCGGGTGGAAAAACTATACTCTAGTTTATGACCAATCCGGAACATAACCCAAAACAAAAACTACTCAGGACGGTTTTGGACCGCTTCGCCATCTACGGGGATATGGAAAACGTTGTTCCCTTTGGGAAAGGACATATTAACGATACGTTTGTCTCAACGTGGAACCAGGGGGGGACCCGGACGCGCTACACCCACCAGCGTATCAACGAAAGCGTGTTCACCCGGCCCGGCGAAGTAATGGAAAATATCCTGCGCGTAACACACCATATCAGGGAAAAACTGGCCGGCGTCGAAGACCGGAGCCGCCGGGTTTTAACCGTGGTCCCCGCCGTAGACGGGAAACCCTTTGTCCGGGACGCGGAAGGCGGCTGGTGGCGCAGTTACTGTTTTATCGAAAACGCCCGGGGCGGGGATTTGGCCTCGTCGCCGGAAGAAGCGGCCCTTCTGGGGAAAATCGTGGGCCGCTTTCAGAACCAGCTTGCCGACATAGGGGGAGAACGGCTTTTCGAGACAATTCCGGGTTTTCACAACATGGAAACCCGTTATACCCGGTTTCACGAAGCCCTGCAAAGGGACGAATCCGGCAGGGCCGGCGGCTGCCGGGAAGAAATAGATTTTCTGCTGGAAAACGAGAAGCGGGGCGGCGTTTTGATCCGTTCCCTGTGGGAGGGGATCATCCCCGAACGGATCTGCCACAACGACACCAAAATGAACAACATCCTTCTGGACGAAACCACCGGAGAAGCCCTCTGCGTCATCGATCTGGACACAGTAATGCCCGGCACAAGCCTTTTCGATCTGGGGGATCTTATCCGCACTGTCGCTACCAGGGCCGGAGAGGATGAGCGGGATCTTTCCAGAGCGGGTTTCGACATGGTCCTCTTCCGCGCCCTTGTGAAAGGCTACCTTTCCGAAGCCTGCCCCTTCTTTACCCCCGAAGAATACGCCCTTGTCTGTGAATCCGGCAGAAGCATGGCCCAGATCATGGCCCTGCGCTTCCTCACCGATTATCTGGAGGGGGATCATTACTACCGCATAGACAGACCCCTCCACAACCTTGACCGCTGCCGCAGCCAGATTGCCCTTATCCGTTCAATGGACAGCCAGTGGGACGAGGCGGAACACGCGGTGCGGGAACTGGCGAATTGCCGCGCCGCGCGCGTTGAACCCTAAAACCCGGCGAAAGAAGTTCACGGTATACGCGCCGGCCCCGCGGTTCCAATCCCCTACCCTATTACGGCGCCCTTTGTTACAATAAGTTATGAGCGTTTTATCATCAGCCTTGTCCCGGGACCAGGCATGGGCACTGTTACGAAAGTACAATCGGGATCCCTTCCACATTCAACATGCCCTGACGGTCGAAGGGATAATGCGCTGGTACGCCGCGGAACTGGGCCGCGCCGGGGAAGAGGATTTTTGGGGTATTGTGGGACTCCTCCACGACATTGACTTTGAACAGTACCCGGACGAACACTGCGTTAAAGCGGCGGACCTGCTGCGGGAAGCGGGGGCGGACGAGGCCCTGATCCACGGGGTATGCTGCCACGGCTACGGCCTGACGGTGGATATACGGCCGGAACACGAGATGGAAAAAGTGCTGTACGCGGTGGACGAACTGTCCGGGCTGATCTGGGCGGCGGCGATTATCCGGCCTTCCAAAAGCGTGATGGACATGGAGTTAAAATCCGTCAAAAAGAAGTACCGGGCGGCGAATTTCGCCGCGGGCTGCTCCCGCGAAGTAATTGAGCGGGGAGCCGCCATGCTGGACTGGGACCTGGACAAACTGATTGAAAAAACGATCCTGGCCATGCGTTCCTGCGAAATAGAGATTGCCGCGACAATGGACAAGTTAGCCTAACATTATGGAGCGCAAGGCGGTAATCGCCATGTCCGGGGGGGTGGACAGTTCGGTAACGGCGGCGTTGATGCTCAGGGAAGGCTACGACTGTATCGGCGTAACCCTTAAACTAATTGATGACAACAACGCGGCGGAATCCCGCGCCGCCGGGCCGACGAAGGAAAGACCGCCCCGGACATGCTGTTCTCTGGCAGACATAAACGACGCCCGGCAGGCAGCCTATAAACTGGCCCTGCCCCACTACGTAATGAATTTTACCGGAACGTTCCGGGACGAGGTAATCCGCCGGTTTGTGGAAACCTACGAGGCCGGCAGGACCCCCAACCCCTGTATTGACTGCAACCGTTATATTAAATTTGAACGGCTTCTCTACCGGGTCCGGGAACTTGACTTTGACATTCTGGCTACCGGCCACTATGCCCGGATTGAACAGGACCGGGGCGGCGGACGTTTTCTTCTAAAAAAGGCGCTGGACCAGAAAAAAGACCAAAGCTATGTCCTTTACTGCCTAACCCAGGAACAACTTCAACGGACCCGTTTCCCCCTGGGAGACAAAACCAAAACCCAGGTCCGGAAAATCGCGGCGGAGCTGGGCTTTGTCAACGCGGAAAAACCGGACAGCCAGGACATCTGTTTTGTTCCGGACGGGGACTACGGCAGCTTTATGGAACGCTGGACCGGACGATCCTACCCCCCCGGCGACATCGTGGACAGCGCAGGGCAGGTTTTGGGGAAACACCGGGGCATTGTCCGCTATACCATCGGGCAGCGGCGGGGCCTGGGGGTCGCCGGGAACAAACCGGTCTACGTTACCGCCAAAAACCTGGCCGCCAATACCCTTACGCTGGGGCCGGAGACAGAACTCTACTCCAAGACCTTTACGGCGGCGCGCATCAACCTTATCGCCCTGCCCCGGCTGGAGCGGCCCCTGCGGGCCAGGGTAAAAACCCGCTACCTGCAGGCCGAACAATGGGCAACGGTGGAACAAACCGGAGACGACAGTCTTAGAGTGGAATTTGACAAAGCCCAGCGGGCCATTACCCCGGGGCAGGCGGCGGTAATATATGACGGCGATCTGGTACTGGGAGGCGGAACAATCCGGGCCGCCTTTGATTGAACATGTATCGCAGGAATTCCGGTAAAATTTTCATACGACTGAATCATAGTTACGGATATTTTTTTACGCTCTTTGCTGTTGACAGGGCCGGGAGGACATGGTAGGCTGATCCTATCATTGCAAGCATGGGGGCGTTTCTTTTGAAAAGCTTGAAATCTTTACTTAATCGTACCCCCCCCCCCCCCCGCACAATTTGTAACACAGCTTCTTAACAGACTCTTTCTACCTCCGGACACCTCCGCGGGCTTTTTAAAACATAATCCCTATACCCAACACAAACACGCCGGTTCTCTAAGAATCTGTCCCGGATTTTTCAGAATCCGGAGTAATACCGTAAAAAATGCCTGTATGGGCGTTTATATACACTAAATTTTTGGAGGATTCTATGAATACGATTAGGAAATTGGGGCTTTTACTCCCGGGTCTCCTGCTGTTGTTCGCAGCCGCGGGCTGCAAAAAGCAGGAAGGCGCCGCAAGCGGTTCCGCCGGCGGCGCAGGCAGCGGAAAGACCATCACCATCGTGGTGGACGGCGGCGGGGATCAGGTAAATTACAACTCCACCGCATCCATGGTAAAAAGCGATGCCAATCCCTATCCTTACAATGAACTGGAAAAGCTGGCAAAGGAATACTCCGACGCCCATCCGGGGGTGGTGGTGCAGATTTCCGAGGTCTCCCGGACCAATGAGCGGGAGGTACTGGTGCCGCTGCTCAGATCGAAAAAGGCCCCGGAGATCATCTTTCAGAACATGGGGCTCTATAAAAACGCGGAAGTCGGTACCGATTATATTGTGCCGGTAACCAAGTACCTGAATGAGCCTAACCCCTATGTGCCGGGAAACAAAAAGTGGTCGGACCTTTTCATCGGCCCCTGGTTTAAGATAACCCAGTCCATGGACGGGGAATACCGTTTTGTGCCTATCGATTCAATTCCCATCGGTATCATTTATAATAAAGAACTTTTTGAAAAAGCGGGGATCGCGAAGGCGCCTGAAACCTACAAGGAATTTGACGAAGCCCTGGATAAACTGCACGCCATTGGGGTTACCCCGTACCTCCCCATCTACCACTGGTACGACATATTTATTGAAGGTTCCCTCATGGCGGACAAGGTGGACGAACTTGACGTGCTCACCAAAGACGGCGTTCTTGACGCCCAGGAGTACGCCCGGGGGTTTGAGAAAGGCCTGCTTTCCATGAAGGATCCCCGGATAAGCGACTGGCTTAAACTGATGAAAGAGCGTACCCGCTACTATCCAACCGGCTGGCAGCAGGCCGATGTCATTACCGCCTTTGTCCAGGGCCAGATCGCCATGATCGAGGCTGTGGGCGTCCACATGCGGATGATCAACGACGACAAGAACCGGAAGTTTGAAGTGGGCACCTTCCCCTTCCCGCTGGTAACCGCCGGGACTTCAAAGTTCGGAACCAGCGGCATTATCCGGGGCAACGCCGGTTACAGCACCTGCTGGCAGATTACCAATAGCGCCGTTGAAAACGGCTCAGTCGAAGCCTGCGTGGACTTCCTCCGGTACTGTACAACGCCGGAAAATAACGCCCGGCTGATTAATGCCCTTAGCGCGACTACCCCGGCTGTTGTCGGCGCCGAATCTATTCCGTTGTTTAAACCCCTGAACGATATTGCCGCAAAGGACATGGAGATGGGTTTCAAGGACTGGCATGCCAGCGCGATTGAAAGCGGCTTTGACGCCGAGTTCGGCGATCTCTACAGCAATCTGTACAACGGTTACCTGCTGGGCGAAATTACCCTTGAACAGTTCCAGGATCAGTTTGATGAAGGCGCTAAGGCGGCAATCAAGAGAATGGAGCGGAACGTAGACTGGGACAAGTCCCGGTGGTAAGCCTTCTCTTTTAGCTGGTGTAGTACAGTTTATCATGCGGTGAGGAACCTGACCGCTCCGGTTCCTCACCTGTTTTAAGGAGAACTTATGGCGCGTTTGATAAAAGCAATTTGGGCGAACAAATTTGTTTACCTGTTCTTAGTTCCCCTGCTGGTTCCCATTATCATCTTTGGGTATCTACCGGCGGTTCAGGCCTTTTCCCTGAGCATCATATCCGAACGGGGAAAATTTACCGGTCTTGAAAACTTTTTTCTCCTCGTTACCGACAATATCCTGAGCAAATCCACCCTCAATATGGTGTATCTGCTGCTGGCCGGTATGGCTACGGCAAATATTCCGGCCTTTATTATGGCGGAATTGCTCTACGGCATCAGGAGCAAACGGATAAGCAGTATGTACCGCTTTCTTTTTATTATTCCCATGATGATACCCGGTACAGTAATCATGCTGTTGTGGCGGTATCTCATGCTGGATCCCATGAACGGTCTTATCAATGCCGTACTGATCAGATTCGGCATAGCCCCTTTAGGCTGGCTGGGGGAGGTCAAGACCGCCCTGCCGGGGCTCATGCTCATCGGCTTTCCGTGGGTGGCAGGGACCAATCTCCTCATCTATCTGGCGGGGATCCAGAATATTCCCGAGAGCGTCATTGAGTCCGCCACCCTGGACGGGGCCAAAATTTTGCGCCGCATTTTTATGATAGACATTCCCCTGCTCCTGGGGCAGATCAAACTGCTCCTCGTGCTGGGGATCATCGGCGGCATCCAGGGTTTCCAGCTCCAGTACATGACCACCAACGGCGATCCGGCTTACGCGACTATGGTGCCGGGGCTGTGGATGTACCGCCGGGCTTTTCAGTTCAACGATTTTGAATACGGATCCACTATCGGCGTGGTGATGTTTCTGGTAATTCTCTTTTTCAGTTACCTGAATATCAAATTCATTCAAACCGATAACACGTAGGGGGAACGGAAATGACATCAAAACGAAACCTGCCTGAAGCCATTAAACACCTGGTTGTGGTCTTTTTCCTTATATGTACCATGGCGCCTTTTGCCGTTATGGTCTTTAAGAGCTTCAAGAATGCGGAACAGAATCTGTACGCCCCGTTTAGCCTTTCTCTGCCCCTGCACTTTGACAATTACGCCTATGCCTTTGCCGGGGTCGGCCCCTACATTATGAACACCGTCATCATCACCACGGCCGGTACCCTGCTCATCATCATCCTTTCGGCCATGGGGGCCTTTGTATTTGCCCGGTACAATTTTCCCGGCAAGGGGTTTTTCTATATGGCTGTCATTGCCCTGATGATGGTGCCCGGGGTTCTTACCCTGGTCCCCCTCTTTCTTCTTTCTGAAAAATTTGGTATCCTCAACACCAAGCTTGCCATCATCCTGCCGGGGCTGCGGGCGCAGATACCGATGGCGGTGTTTCTGACCAGGGCTTTCATGGAAGGCATCAGTAAGGAGATGTTTGAAGCCGCGGCGCTTGACGGCGCGGGTATGGGCCGCAGTTTTCTTAACATAGCCCTGCCGCTGGTAAAGCCGATCCTCGCAACCGTGGCGATCCTCTGCATTCTCTTTTTTTGGAACGACATCATCTGGCCGTCCATTGCCCTTCAGACCGCCGATCAGTACACCCTTGCCATCGGGCTCAAGCCCTTTACGGCGAAGATCATGGAAGTAACAAAGAACCTGGGGCCTGTCATGGCAGGATACTGCATAGTCAGCGTCCCCCTGCTGCTTGCCTTTTTCGCGGCATCCAAGCAGTTCATTGCCGGGCTCGCGTCCGGTTCGGTAAAAATGTAGGAACCATTAGAGTTGTATAGAAACTGAAGTTTCTATATAACTTTACTAACGGAGGAATTAAACAGATGAAAGTAGTATTAGTAAACGGCAGCTCCAGAAACAACGGATGTACCGGCGCGGCGCTCAATGAAGTAGTCCGTTCTCTGCATGAGGAAAACATTGAAACCGAGCTTGTTTTTATCGGCAACAAACCGCTGCCGGATTGTACCGCCTGCCATAAATGCCGGGAAACCGGGCGCTGCGCCTTTGACGATATTGTCAATGAACTGGCGGAAAAAGCGAAAGACTGCGATGGCTTTGTCTTCGGATCCCCGGTTTATTACGCCCATCCAAGCGCGCGGCTGCTAACGGTAATGGACAGGGCGTTCTACTCAGGCGGCAGGCATTTTGCCTTTAAGCCCGCCGCGGCGATACTCAGCGCAAGACGGGCGGGAACAACCGCATCCTTTGATGTAATCAACAAATATTTTACGATTACCTCCATGCCGGTGGTATCCTCAACCTACTGGAACCATGTTTATGGCCGGGAGCCTGAGGATGTTTCGGAAGACAAAGAAGGTCTGATGACCATGTACAACATCGGGAAAAACATGGCGTGGATGCTGAAATGTATCGCCCTGGGAAAAGAAAACGGAATTACCGCGCCTGAGAACAAAAAAATCTTAACGGACTTCGTCAGATAAGCGTTTTTAAGCGGCTGTTGTTCAGAAACTGAAATTTCTGAACAACTCTGTCGAGCTGATATACTATCCGGGGGAGGCAAAACCGGTGTACAGCGGATTTTCTCCGGGCTTTCAGGCGGAGTCCCTCAAAGACGCAAGCGCCAAGCCGGAACAGGCCGGGTACCCGCTTGTCCGGGGGCCCGTCTCGCCTGACCCGGCGGTGAGCTTCTCTTTTTTCCATGACCCGGACGGCATTGAGATTCAGGCGCTGGAGCGGCGTCAATAGCGCCGGTTCACGGATCGGTATACCCGCCTTCCACAGAAAAGGCGGAGACAAGGCAACGCGCATAACCGCCGCCATTCCCCGAAAGCCCGCCGGCCGCTTATTGGCTTTAATAAGCGGATTATTTGCTTAAATAAGCCGCTTATTGGCTTTAGGGAGCGGGTTATTGGCTTTAATGAAGCAGCCATCGGCCTGGGGAAGCCGCTTATTGGCTTTAGGGAGCGGGTTATCGGCTTTAATGAAGTAGTCATCGGCTTCAATGGAGGGTATAATGGCTTTACCAAGCGGCTCATTACGAGGCGTAAACGGCCCATCGGGTTAAAAACACGGAGGTATGTATGCCTACACATGGCGATTATCTGCCCCAGCAGGAAGCGGCGCTCATTGACTGGGGCGACAATTTTACCGCGGAGATTACGGCCCACGGCACGGAGTGGGAAATTCCCGCGGCGGAGGCTACGGGGGTAACCACGGCGCTGGCGGCGTTCAAGACCCTGCACGCGCAGGCGGTCAGCCCGGAGCGGAGCCCCGTAATCATCGAGGAAAAGAACGAGGCCCGGGACGCTTTCAAGGCGAAAGTTCGCGCTATGGTGAAATTCCGTTTTGAAAACCCGGTGATCACCAACGCCGACCGGGTGCGCTGCGGCTTGCACCCCCACGATCCGGTAAAAACCCCCATCGGAGACCCCGCGACGGTGCCGGTGATCGCGGAACTGCGCCCGCTGGGGAACAGCCGGATTGAAATCCGCGTCCATGACGAAGCCACGCCGGACAGCCGCGCCATTCCCTACGGGTACAACGGCTGCCTGTTGAAATACGCATGGGGGCCTGAGCGCATTAACGACTACGCCGCGCTTACGCAAAGCAAATTGATGACGCGCCTTCCTTTCACGCTGATTCTGCCGCCTGAAACATCGGGTTCGCGCCTTTCCTGCGCGGCCTATTGGCAGAACGAGCAGGGCCATCTGGGCCAGCCCGGCGGGATAGAGAGCGTGGTGATTGCGTAATGGTTTTCGGAGGAACTACATAGTGTTTGTCCATAATGTAGACACATTATGGACAAACTTCCTTGAAAACCGCATAAAAGGCGTTTTCAGAATGTATATTTTGGGAACGCTTTTTTTAATTTTAAGGAAGCTGTTCCAAAAACTGAAGTTTTGGAACAGCCTCAATTATAAAAATAGTATTGGACTTGGCAGATGACCAGCCGGGTTGTCGAACAGGTCCAATGAAGAACCCCGCCGCGGCGTTCAATCCAAAGGCCGGCGGGGTGTCCCGCAGGAAAACAATGAAACGACGAGGAGACAAATCATGAAGATTTTGGCGTATGTGAACGGTTCTACCAAACTTGGCGAGGGGGAAGTACAAAAACTTACCCATATCAATGTAGCCTTTGCGCGGCTCCGGAATAACGGGGCCATAGACGCGGATCACCTGGATATTCCGGCACAGTTTCAGGATATCCGCCGCTGGAACCGGACTATCAAACTGGCAGCGTCGGTAGTACCCCAGGAACCGGAGGCTTTTACCGTCTGCGCCGCCAGTCCCGCGCTGCGGGAAACCGTGGGGGAATCCTGTAAAAAACTTATTACCGAATACGGATTCGACGGAGTCGATTTTGACTGGGAGTATCCCTGCGTCCCTTCCAACGGCGTGGACTGTACTATCGCGGATAAACGTAATTTTACTCTCCTGTGCGGTGAAGTTAGAAAAGCGGTGAACACCCTGGGGCCGGGCCGCCTGGTGTCGATTGCGGCCGGCGCGGATCTTTATTACGTTGAAAGCGTGGAACTGCCTGAACTGGTGAAAGTGCTGGATCATATCTGCCTGATGACCTACGACTTAAAGTGCGGCTTCCATGCCCTGGCCGGACACCATACGCAGCTTTACTCTTCCACCGGGGATGTGTTCAGGAACAGCTGCGACCAGGCGCTGCGGCTGTTTCACCAGGCCGGGGTTCCCAAAAACCAGCTTCTTATGGGGGCGGCTTTTTATTCCCGAAAATGGGAAAATATTCAGGACCGGAATCACGGGTTTTTGCAGATTTCCAAAACCGGCGGCGGTTACGGGCCCGACTACGGAATCCTGGCGAAAGAGTATATCAACAAAAACGGTTACGTCCGTTATTGGGACGATGAGGCCAAGGCGCCCTTCCTGTTCAACGGCTCTACCTTTTTAAGCTATGACGATGAGGAATCCCTGGCCCACAAATGCGCGTATATCAAAGACCAGGGCTATGGGGGCATTTTTTATTGGGAACACAAGTGCGATCCTGCCGGAACCCTGCTTTCTGCAATCGCGAAAAATTTGCCCCGGGAAGGCTGAGCCGTAACACCACACCCAGGACCGTACCGTCCCCTACCCCGCCGCCTTTCTTCCGCTCCAGCCCCGGCTCGATTCCCGGGCCCTGACAAAATCCCGGTATATGCCAGGCTGGGCCATAAGCTCATCGTGGGTTCCCTGCCGGGCGACCGTTCCGTCCGCGATGACCAGTATCCTGTCCGCGTGGCGTATGGTGTTGAGCCGGTGGGCGATAACGAGCAGGGTTTTGCCCCGGCACAGTTCACTTATCGCCTCCTGGATATAACTTTCGTTGTCCGCGTCCACGCTGGCGGTGGCCTCGTCCAGTACGATGATGGGCGCGTCTTTCAGGATTTCATCCGGAACTTCTTTCGTAAAGGCCATACTTTCTCCTTACCGTAGTATCACCGTTTACACAAAATTTGTTACATGTCCCTTATGAAACTGTATATCCTGCTGGCCTACCGGGAGTACCTCACTTGATTTTGTGGGTCAAGTTTAGTGCAGAGTAGCGGGGATTTTCTTCCGTCATTTGTTCGTATAATCATCCTATTCATATATCATGGGTTATACTTTTGTAAAGATTGGTAATACTCCGGATTCTATATCAAGCTGCTAGCGGCTTTCCCAAAACCCGGCTGGTTCTGGGGCAAACTCATTATTCACCGGTTTCTAAAGTCTTATCCGCCCACTGTTACCGCTGCTGCTCTCTGCGTCATACTGGAACTTGATAATTTCTTAATGAATTTTCCTCAAAGACGTGTGCTTTCAGAAAAGCTGTCCCGCATCAAAATTTCCGGCATTTGTAGTTTTTTTAGATATAGTGTTACTATTTTTATTTTATTTTAAAAAAATACAAAAAACTATGCGGTTTTTTACTATTCGTACAAAGTAAGTTTTTTTAGTTTTTATTAAATGTATTCGCAGGTAAAAAAAAGAAAAATATTTTAAATTTTTCTTGAAATATATGGCGGCCAGGTACTAAATTAAGTTTAGTTATTCCGGTCGTTTCACGCCGCCAAATATCGGGACGAGACTTGAGTTTTAGGAGAGAAAACACGCAGATCGACAGTACCGCGGGTACTGTCTGGCCGCGTACCAGGGAATAACGAGGAGAATTTTATGATACGGAAACCTCTGTTTCGGCTATCGTGGTTTTTAGGCGCAGCGGCAGTCTTTGCGTTCCTAATCAATTCCTGTTTGAACCCGATTGATTTTAACCCGAATAATTTTAAACTTAACGTTAATGTTTCGGGTTCCATCAAAATTGACGATGTGGCGGTTATGTGGCTTATCAACCGTACCAAAACGGTGGATGTTACCGGCTTTACCATAACCCGGCCCAAGGCATCGAACGAGACCGACCTGCAGTACACTTATCCCAAGAATTTCGCTGGCAAACCCGCTCATGGGGAAAGTCTGGCTTCTTATCATGTTCCCGCGGAGAACCCCTATACAATAACCGTGGTATGGAAGAACCCCCTCAATCCTAACGAAAACGGCGTTATTGGACCTTTTGATGTCCAGTTTCCCCGGGCGCAGGATTACAAATACTACCTGTACCGGACGCTTGAAGGCGATATTGTCCTTGTCAACGAAGACAAAATGAAGGAACTGCCGCCAAATCCAGACGCCAATTATCCTGATCCTCATCCTTCTTCCGTCAATGCCCAGACTCTCGTAGTCATAAACGTAACGCCGGATCAAAACATTGATACTGTGGAATTCGTAAAAAACCCCTCTACCTATGTCATAAACGGCGAACCCAGGGCCAAAGACCAGGAAATGATTCTGCTGGGCACCGGTTCTTATGATACCAAGGCCTATTATACAACAGGCGGGGTCCGTTACGCGACCAATGTAAAAAACACCATTGTTACCAAAGAAGACAGCAGCATGGCGATAAGGACCAACTATCTGTACTTTTACAGGACCATCAGCGGCGACTACCAGTTGACTCAGGTCTGGCCCCCCATTCCCAACGACGCTTCCGATGTGAACAAGCCGGAGGACGCGCTTAACGCCAATCAGGGCATTCTGGAGATCGTTAATAACGCGACCCCGCATCTGGCCCATGACATCATAACCAGAATAAATATCAACGGTTCTGAGTACCCCAACAGCGTCTACACCGGGAATTATATGTCCCCCGGAGAGATTAACAGATATATTGTCGATGTGGGACCTGTCCATGTTTCTTTTATGCCCCAGGATCAGCAGTATTACGGCCAGGTCAGCATGAGGGATATCCGGCCCAGAAAAGTTACTACGCTGCCCTACACCAACAATATGGGCAATCCTTTCGCGTTCCCGGAGGATGCCGGCTATGGATCGGGCCTTATCAGGGTAATCAACAACTCTACCGGCGTAGTAACCAGCACCGTTATTTACGACAAGAACGATCTTTCAAAATCCATGTCCATTGGCTACACGGGCTTTAATCCGCCCCGGACCATCCAGTACGGCAAAGTGGGCCTGATTCCGGTAATCGGCAGCGACACATTCCCGCTGACGGCGGGCCTGAACCAGCTTGTCCAGGTAGTTCTGGAAACACCCGATGGCATTGTGGTAGTTGAGCAGGTAACCGATCTCAGAGGTAATATCGTTACCATTGAAATAAGCCAGAGCAAACTGGGTACAAGCGAATCAGGCGGCGGACGAAAGGGTTCCAAAGTGCTGGTGCAGAACAAAACCACGACCCCCACAACCATTCTGGGCGCCTATGTGTACAACAAAGCCAATGTGGCGGCTATGGCGGTTTACCCTCTGGATATTTCCAGTCCTCCCGGCAAGGAAGCGCCTGTCTACGTTCTCAGCACTATCGGCCTTCCCATTGTGCAGGGCGGCCATTACGGGGCTAAACTTATTGTCTACGGCAACGGCCTTACCGGGGTAATCGAGAAGGAATTTTCCTCGGATGATCTGCTTTACAGCACAACGCCGGATTCCCATATCAGGTATCTTGCTCTTACCCAGGACGATTTGCGAAACAAGGCTCCCGGCCTTATCGAAACCTTTGTGCCGGTTACAAACATAACCATTTCTCCCAGCCCCTACGAACTGCTGTCCATTACGGAGTCTGATCTTGACGGGAACAACAAATCCCTCAGGCTTGGCGGCGCTCTGAACCTTAATCACGCCGTAACGGTTGAACCCGCCGGGGCGAGCAAGAAAACACCGATTATCTGGTCTCTTAAATCGGGGGCTACAAGCTTTGTCAATCTTAACAGCGACGGAGTTCTTACCGTTACCGGAATCGCCGACCCGGCCAACAATACGGTTACTCTTACCGCCCTTATCGAAAAATCCGCGGGAAGCTGGACGGCCTTTACGGATTTTTCCAGGGATATTACGATCCGCCTGACCTACCGGAATATGATCCGCAGCCAAAAAGTTACCTCTATCAGCCTTGTTACCAACCCGGTTACCGAAGTTGAGGAAGGCCACACGGTGGATTTGAAGGCTCTGGCATCCCTGAATCCGCCCCTGGCCAATATCAACGGCGTGCCCATAACGAGGGACGATCTTAACTGGGCTATCATCAGTCCTACTACTTCCACCGGTTCGTCCGTCTCAGGCTCCACCTTTACCGCGGGAACAGTTGGCAGCGTTACTATTCAGGCTGTTCTGCCCGCCGGCAAGAACGGCGGCGGATCCAACATAACCGCGTCCACGGTCATCCGTGTTGTCCAGGCGGCTCAGCCCTTTGTCCCTGTTACCGGCATAACAACGACCACAGGATCCCTAATTCTGCCGTTCTACACCCAGACCAGTTCTTCCGGGGCCAGGAGTCTGGTTGGGACATCCTACCAGATGAACCTTACCGCCTACACGGTGATCCAGCCGGCCAACGCGACAGTGCAGTCCCCCGTTTCCTGGCGGATGCTTTCAAGCAACGCGCCCGCCAACACGGTCGAGATTCAAAACAGCCAGTGGCTGACTGTTACCGGAGCGGCAAATCACAACAATACTGTGCGTGTACAGGCGGTTATCGCGAACGCCAAAACCGGCAACCAGCCTTTTACTGCCGAATTCAACGTTACGCTGGAGGAACATAACTCCAGACTGGTCAACCCGGGTGAACTAAGCGTAAAGGCGGCGGCTATCCAGATTGGTCAAAGTATCGACCTGAATACCCTCGCTGTTCTGCCGTCCGGCGCCCATGTTGATATGCCCGATCCCCTGATCTCCAAAGGCGCCATAACGGCGGCCGATCTTACCTGGGAAATCATAAGCGGCGGCGGCAGCGCAAAACTCTTTGGAACCCAGCTTACCGGAATAGCGGCGGGGACCGTGAATGTCCGGGCAACCCTGCCGGCGGCCAAGAACGGTCAAGCTATCGGCGGTACCACGGTTACGGCCCAGGGACAGATCACTGTTACCATGCCGGCTCCGGTCTATCCCGCGCAGATGACCATACGGCTGATCAAAACAGGGGGCAGCGATTCGGTAACCCAGCTTGTTCTGATACCGGTAATGAGAGACAACTATACACGGGCCATGCACGGCACCGGACACACCAAGATTCAGTGGGCCCATCAGTTCGTACACAAGGGCACGGATCCGTCTTTCAAGGACTCCTTCATGGAACTGCTCAAGCAGTACCCTGACGCTAAAACCATCAGCATCGCTAACTTCGCCAAGGAAAAAGACTGGGTGGATGTAGCTATAGACTGGCCTGACGGTAATGTTACCGGTTATCACGTCTTCTTTATCGAAGGGGACAACAGAGTCCGGGGTTATGTTAATCCCGGAACCCTTGACCCGGCCAAGGACAAGAACTTTTTGTTCTTCCTGCGCCCGGATCATGTTTACGACAATTACCTTCTGCCGATGGGTACAACCAAGACCGACGGGTACAAAGAAGTAAACCCGTCAACAACGGCTTTCCGCCGGGTTATTCCCGTAGGCTACGACTCGTGGAACAACACGACCAGCATCATGAAGTCTAAGGCCGAGAATGCCCAACCCGTTCACGACCTCAGCGACTTCTAACGGCTGGTAAAACACGGCGGCCCTTCGGGGCCGCCGTTTAACATTAACGTGGAAGAAAACTGCCCCTGGCGTCAAGCCCGTCCGCGTGTAGAGGACCTAAATGAAAAAATATTTAATAATCTGTATAGTAATTGCCGGATACCTGTTTTCCGCCCAGGCGCTGTCTGCCCAGTTACGGGAAGATATTAAAGTGTATGTTTCCCCGGTTTCCGGAGGAATGCCGGAACAGCAGATGTTTTTCGCGGAAAATTTTAGAATGGAACTTATAGGCGCCAATTATACTGTGGTAGATACTCCGGTGGATTCCGATTATACGATGAACCTTTCCATCACCCAAGACGTTGAAACTGATTACGCGGACGAATACGGCGCTGCCGAACAGATCGTTAATGTGCTTACAGTTTCCCTGCTGTCTACCAAAGACGCCCGGGAAATTCTGCAGTTTTCCTGGGTTTTTAAAACCCTGGAGGAAATGTACGAGTGGAATCTGCACCTTATCTACCAGGCTATGGCCAACGTACCCCTGACCAAACTTACCGGCGTTGCGGACACCAGCCACTGGCGGAACAAGTGGGTTTACCTGCGGGGATCCTTTGATTATCCCATTACTTTTTACGCCGTGAGTACGGAAAACACCAGCATCCACACTCCCAATCCTTCCCAAAAAGAAGATCATGCCCGCCTGGATCACCAGGTCCGCCCTTTCCCCGGCCTTACTTTGGGCCTTGAATTTCAATTTTTCAACTGGATGAGCGTCGAGGGGGATTTTAAAATAACATTTGGCGAACCGCTTGCCACTTCTTTTATTCCAGCCATCGAGACGGCCTTTAAATTCCCGGTTAAACCATCGCGCCACTTTATGATTGAACCCTACGGAGTTGTGTCCTTCCCGTCCAGCACCTCGGCAAATACGTTTAAATTCCCTGTCTTTGGTTTTGGGGGAGGTGTTCAACTGGGCGTCAAAGGCGGGGAAATGGGGGCCTTTTTTGTGGATGTCAACTACATTCACTACGTCGGGGACGTGGTAACGGCCAACCGTTTTGATCCAAGCCGGCCTGAACCTTCCCGGCTGCACTGGACCCGGTTTACCCTTGGCATTGGGGTAGGCTACAAAATCGGCTTTTTCAACCGGAATAAAGACGACAAGGGCCAGGTCATTACCATGTAAGACGGTAACGGACAATGCCCCACAGAACTTTTACGCGGTAAATTTACAAGACGCAAAAAATACGGGGATGATTCTCTCAAGCTGCAAAGAGAGCGCCTTTTAGCGTCCCAAGAATGTCCGCAAACGCGGCAGGCTCCCAGGCTTTACCCGATGAGCGAGGCGGCTTCCGCCAGGTTTTCGCAGCGGCGCCAGATTGCGGACAGGATCTCCGGCGGAGGTTCCAGCATGTCCTTGATAAAAATCGAAGGAATCCCCGCCGCCGCCAGAGCGCTGAGTCCCGCAGGTGAGTCTTCCAGGCCCAAACAGTCAGACGGAGCCGTTCCCAGCAGTTTGGCGGTCAGGAGAAAGATATCCGGCGCGGGCTTGCCCCGTTCCACATCGTCCCCGCAGACAAGCACAGTAAAGCGCTCCGGCGGCAGCCGGGCTTTTTCCAGCTTCCACAGCGCGCTTTTCCGGGCGCTGGAGGTAGCCAGCCCAAAAGGAAGGGCAAGTTGTTTCAGTTTGTCCATGATGACGGGGAGTCCGGGCCGCCAGGCAATGCCGTTTTGTTCGATCATGTCCACGGTTAGCCGCTTTACTTCAGTCCGAATTTCCTCGTAGGGAAACTCCGGGCCGTATTCCTCTGTCATGATGCGGCGGGTGCTCTTTTCATCCACACCGGTTGTGCGGAGTACGGTTTCCACGCTTATTTCCCAGCCCGTGTTCCGGGCGGCCTGAAGCCACATATCCCTGGCCGGCCGCTCGGTATCAAGCAAAAGGCCGTCCATATCGAATATGACGGCCTTTGGTAAAAACGGTTTATCGTCTGCCACGAATTGCGTCTGCCCTTTCCGTTTATGAATTAGGCTATGTAGGAGCAAAGTACCCGCTGGCGGGTGGGGTGCTGCAGCCGTTTGATGGCCTTTTTTTCAATCTGCCTGATCCGTTCTTTGGTCAGGTTGAAGCGGCTGCCGATTTCTTTTAAGGAAAGGGGACGGCAGTTGCCCAGGCCGTAACGGAAACGGATAATATCCGCCTCTTTGCGGTTCAGAGTGTCCAGCACACTTTCAATATCCTTTTTTAAGGCCCTGTTCATCGCGTAATCCTCCGGGGCCTCGTGCTGCTCGTCCTCGATAAAGTCTTCCAGAGCGGCGGCTTCCCGGTTCCCGGTGTTGAACGAGTTATCCAGGGAGACATGCTCCCGGCTGATGTTCAGCAGCTCCGCTACGTGGTCCTCGTCCATATTGAGGAGCCGGGCCACTTCCCGAATCTCCGTTTCCGAGGACTGGCTGTCCTGCGCTAATTTACGGGCTTTCTGGATCTGGACCAGCTCATTGGCCCGGTTCAGGGGCAGGCGGATCATGCGGGATTTTTCGCAGATGGCCTTTAGTATGGCCTGTCTAATCCACCAGACGGCGTAAGATATAAAATGGTATCCTTTGTCTACATCGTACCGGTCCACGGCGTTCATAAGGCCGATATTGCCTTCGCTGATCAGGTCCATGATTGCCAAGCCCTGGCCCTGGTACCGTTTCGCTACGTTCACCACAAAACGCAGGTTTCCGTTGACCAGTTTGTCGCGGGCCGCTTTGTTGCCTTTTGCCGCTTCGCGGGCGGCTTCGTCTTCTTCTTCACGGGAGAGAAGGGGAATCCGATTGATTTCCCTTAAATACGTGGAAAGAATGTTTTCGCCGGCACCGAAATTCTCCCGTTTGGTCTTCGTTCGTTTCATCGTCATCGCGGTCATTAACGCCTCCTCAGGGTTTTGCCTATAACGTTGCAAAAACCGTGCCAAGAAGAGGATAATTTTTTGAAATTTTAGAAAAACCTTGATATGTGGTGAAAATTAGTGATTTTTTGTGTTATAGCGTACGGCATAGAGTACAACAACCTGCTCTGGCGGTCCGTTTCGCGCCTTCCGCAGGCTCAGACGGTGTCCAAAAAAACAACCTGCCGCCTTTAAATGAGACATGCAAAGGCGCCGGGCTGGGAATACGTCCTATTATGACCCTTTTTCTCATATATGCCAAAAAACCGCGTCATAATGACACAAAAAGCCCGGACACCAATGCCCGGGCTTTTCAGATCCGAATTGTACCGGACAGGACTCCCTATTCAATGACCGCAAGAATGTCCTGCATTTTCAGGATCAGATGTTCAATACCATCGATCTTGATCTGGGTACCGGCGTACTTGTCGTACAGGATCTTTTGGCCGGGGCTTACCTTAATGACTTCTTTATCATCCCCAACCTCTACTACCACGCCGCTCTGGGTTTTTTCCTGGGCGGTATCGGGAATAATGATTCCCCCAGCGGATTTTGTCTCACTTTTTTCCAGCTTGACAATGACCCGGTCTGCCAAGGGCTTTACCTTCATATGATCCTCCGTTCTAGTATTGAGATCTAAGATTTTACGTATTGAATATACAAAAACCAGATACCGGGGTCAAGAAAATTCTTGTTCGATAAAGCTTGATTGGAAGGAGGGGCTATGCCCCCCGGAAGCTCACTGGCTTTCCAGACGCCGGAGTTCCAGCCGGGCAGCGAGGTTGTCCGGGTTAAGGTCCAGGCTGTAGAGGAGGGTCCGGCGGCTGTCTTCCGTCCGGCCCAGGGCCCGCAGGCAGCCGGCGATACGCAGTTGAAGGCGGCTCGCGGTCCGCTTGTCGTGTACCCCGGCGGCGGCGATTTCGTAGTATTCCAGAGCGGGGAAGGGCGCGCGCCGGCTTTCCAGGATAAGGCCCAGATTGGCCGCCGCCTGCCAGATTGCGCGGTTGGCCGGGTCCAGGGTTATGGCGCGCAGCCGTTCCTCCGCCTGGTCAAAGCTGCCGGTCTCCATGTCCTGAAGCCCCGCGATTAAATCCAGCCAGGGGCCCCGGATATCCCGGTAACCGGCGGTTTTTATCAGCACGGCCAGTTCCCCGTAACAGCGCTGGTAGCTAAAATACCAGGCCGCCCACTGGTAAAGCCGGCTGTCCTGGGGATACCGGCCCAGGAGCAGCCATGTTTCCGCCAGTGTCCGGTCAAGGGGCCACAGTTCCCCCCGGCGGCGCAGGATCTCCAGTTCCCGTATGGCTTCTGTCCCCGGCCTGCCCTCCGGTTCCGGGATTTCCAGAATGGCCAGGGCGTCGTAGGGGGCCAGGGTCCGGGTATAGGCCGCCAGACCGTAAAAATAGGAAGGTTCCCCAGCCGGCGCCGGGTTTTCGCGTCCATTCGCGGCCAAAAGGTTAAGCCATTTTTCCCGTTCTTCCTCGTTTGGGGCGCTGGCGGCCAGGTTGTAAAGGGCACGGAGCCGTACCTCCGGTTCCACCGCCTCCGCGCTGTTACCCAGGGTTAGCCAGATATTTCGGGCGTTCCCGGTTTTCCCCCCCAGCCACAGGGCGTCCGCCGAACGGAGCAGGGCCTTTTCGTCCGCGGTCCGGTAAAAAATTTCCGCCGCCTGCAGGAGATTCCCAAAATCATAGTGGTAGTCTCCCAGAAAATTCCGCAGTTCAGGAATTTCCGGCCGGGATATCCCCAGGATTTGGGCCTCCGCGCTCCGGTAATCTCCTTTTAAGAGCCGCAGTATGGCCAGATTGGCGATAAAGCGATCCCCCTGTTCTCTGGGCATGCCGGGGCGGACAAGGGGAAGGGCCGCGCCGAGAAGGGCTTCCCCGCGGCCCTGGGCCAGGGCAGGACTGTTAAAATCCCCGGCAAGGATAGAAACGCCCAGGGCAAGGGGGCAGAGGCTGGTTTCGTTAATAAGGGCCGCGTAGTCCCGGAGGAGCCCGGCGTTTTCCTCCGTAACGGCGGTTCCCCGCAGCAGGGCGGCGGCGGCAACGGCGGCTAGAGGTTCGGACCAGGGGAAAGCCTTGGCGGCCCGGCGGCTGCTGGCCTGGTAGAGGAGGAGCATACGGGGAGAGGCCCCGGCGAGGGTCCGGCGGCGCTTGAGCAGGGACAGCCAGGATTCTACCCCCTGCGTATTCCGCTCCATCTTGTCCAAAAGGGCGCTGAGGGTATCAAGTTGTCCCGGATCCAAGGGAGTATCGCCGATAAGGTCGTAATCCCGCAGCAGGCGGTGGAATACGTCTTTTGGGACGGCGGGGCTGAGGTAATTCCGGTCCGGCCGCAGGTTCAAAAAGATGAGGACGGCGCAGATAATTGCGAAAAGCAGGACGCCGGCGATAACGGTCAGTTTAATGGCGAACCCTGGATTTCCATCCCGCCGGATCATGTCGCGCCCTGGAGGGCCGGTTTCTCCCGCAGGGTCCGCCGGATGCTGTCCAGCACGCCGTTGATAAAGCGGTAAGAATCATCGGTACCGAATTCTTTTGAGATGCCGATGGCCTCGTTGATCACGATGGAAGGGGCCACATCGGTTTGAAACATCAGGGTATAGGTACTTATCCGCAAGATGGCAAGGTCCACGCGGTTAAGCCGGCTAAAATCCCAGTTTTCCAGATGTTTTTTGATCATCCGGTCTATGCCGGCAATGTTTTCGATAGTACCGGCGATAAGAAGCCGGGAAAAATCCGAGATATCTTCGTCCATCGCGGCGCGTTTTTCTTGTTCCAGCCAGGGGAATTCCAAAAGCTCCCGCAGGCCCGGCGCAACGGCGGCCGCGGGATTTTTCGCGGGAGAAACGGCATTTTTAGCCCCCTCCGCCCGGTCCCCGGCGTTCGCTTCCCAGGAATAGAGGGCCTGGAAGGCCAGTATTCGTCCTTTTCTGCGGGATGCCATTACCAGTTTAAGTATTGTTCGTTAATCGTTACGGCGTTTCTTCCCTTTCGCAGTTCCTCAACCAGTTCCGCGAAAGCCTTGTTCAACTGCTGTTGCTGCTGTTCGGCCATCAGGAGCTGCTGGATATATTCCCGAACACGGATTGGGTTTTCCGGGTCTATAATATCCTCCAGTCCCAGGAACTTTTGCGCGTAAATATCGGTTACTTTGATGATCTGATAGGCGGAAATGCCTTCGATAAGGGGGGATACTTCCCCCTGTTTAAGGCTAAAGGCGGTGTTAAAAAAATTTTCCCCCACGCCCGTCTGGAATTCCCGGGTCCGCCTTATGTAAAAATCCCTGGTGGAAACGTAATTGTCCCCCCCCGCGGCCGCAACCCCCGAACCGGCGGCTATTCCCCTCAGTACGGCTTCGTCAAACTTGTTGGGGTTCGTGCCGATTTCCCGAACCAGGCGGTTCGCCGTTTCCCGCGCCTTTGCCTTGGTGGTGGAATCCGCGCCGTATGGGACCGCGATAAGGCTGAGCCGCACGATATCCGGCCAGCGCAGTTCCGATTTGTTGATGTTGTACCAGCGGGCAATTTCATCTTCCGTTGGCTCTTTAAGGGTGTTAATCTGGTCCCCGCGTTTCGCCATCAGATATTTTTGCATTACAAGCTGTTTGCTTGCCTGCTGCCGGATTTGGGGGACGTTGGTTCCGGCCTGCCGCAGGGCCTGGGCGTACTCGGCCTCCGAAAGATTCCGGCCCGCCTGCTGGGCCAGATAATTTTTCAGGGCGTTGTCGATCTCGTTTTCCGACACGGTGATCCGGTCCCGTTCCGCCGCCTGCAGTATAAGCCGCTGGCTTATCAGCATGTCCAGAGCTTCCCGCCGCTCGGCCACGGTAAAAGTCCGGCCTTCGGCCTGTTCCAGAGGAGTCAGTTCCGCCTTGAGCTGCCGCACCGTAATGGGCTCCTGCCTGATTAAGTTGATTATAGCGACCGCCTGAGTTTCAATCTGCCCGAACAGGCTCAACGCCCCGCCAAGGCAAAGAACAAGGCCGGCAAAAATTTGTTTCATAAAACTATCCTTATGTTTAAAACCAGCGCGAAAAGACACGGTTACGACAGTGCAAAACTGCCATACGGTGTCCAATATAACGAAAAAAACAGCCGTCTGCCTATTCTAATACAGCCCGAATTCTCCTGACACCGGCGCTGGAACTCTGCTCTTTTTGAATTTTGAAGGTTCCCAGGACGCCGGTCCGTTCCACATGGGGGCCGCCGCAGACTTCCCGGGAGAAAATATCCGTTTCGCCCCCCCCGATTGTGTAAACCTTGACCTGGGATTCGTATTTTTCCCCAAAAAGGGCGATAGCCCCGCCTTCCCTGGCCTTGTCCAGGTCCATTATGTCCACGGTAACCGGAAGATTCCGCCTGATCTGCTCGTTTACGATGTCCTGAACCCGCTGAATTTCCTCCGCGCTCATGGGTGCCGGATGGGAAAAGTCGAAACGCATCCGCTCCGCGGTAATGTTGGAACCTTTTTGGGCTACGTGGTCCCCCAGAACCAGACGCAGGGCCTGGTGGAGCAGGTGGGTGGCGGTATGGTACCTGGTGGCAATCTCGCTGTGGTCCTGCAGGCCCCCCTTAAAAGCCTGCTCCCCCCCGGCCCGGGAAAGCTCCTGGTGTTTTTTAAAAGCTTCGTCAAATTCGGCCCGGTTAACCGTCAGTTCCCGCTCGCCGGCCAGTTCCTCCGTAAGCTCGATGGGGAAGCCGTAGGTGTCGTACAGTTTGAAGGCCAGCCTGCCGCTCATGATTTTGCGGGGGTCTTTGAGGAGATTGGGAAGGAGTTTTTCGAACTCGTGTTCCCCTTTTTGCAGGGTTTCCAGGAATTTTTCCTCTTCCCGGTCCATCTCTCCACTGATGAAGGAGAAATTCTCCGCCAGTTCCGGGTAGGGCCCCTTGAACCCGGCGACGATGATCTCCGCCAGCGGCGAGAGGAGGGGGCTTCCCGCGATTCCCAGCTTGCGGCAGTGCCGTACCGCCCGGCGGATAAGGCGCCGCAGCACGTAACCTGCCCCCACGTTGGAGGGGCTGACCGCTTTGGGGTCCCCCAGGATAAAGACGGCGGAACGGACGTGGTCGCTGATGATCCGTATGGATTTGTCTTTTTCCGGATCGCCGCCGTAGCGGTACGGGGCCGCCGAAACGCGCAGCGCCCGCTCGATACCCCCGATAACGGGGGCGAAGATCTCCGTTTCGTAGACCGATGTTTTGCCGTTTAGGATAGTAACGGTCCGCTCTATGCCCATGCCGGTGTCCACGCAGGTGCGGGCCAGGGGCTCGTAGATTCCTTCCGCAGTCTTGTTGTACTGCATGAACACGTCGTTCCAAATTTCAAGCCATTTGCCGCAGGAACAGCCGGGACCGCAGTCCGGGCCGCAGGGTTCTTTGCCGAAATCGTAAAACATCTCCGAATCCGGGCCGCAGGGGCCGGTGGTTCCCGCGGGGCCCCACCAGTTATCTTTTTTGGGCAGGTATCTGATCCGTTTTTCGCCGATGCCCAGGGCCCTCCACACCGCCGCGGATTCTTCGTCTCGCGCGGCGTTTTCATCCCCCGCAAAAACCGTTACCCCCAGTCTTTCCACGGGGATGCCCAGCCACCGGGGGGATGTGAGGAATTCAAAGCTCATCCTGATGGCCCCCTCTTTGAAATAATCCCCCAGGGACCAGTTTCCCAGCATCTCGAAAAAGGTAAGGTGGCTGGGGTCCCCCACCGAATCGATGTCCACCGTGCGGATACATTTCTGGTAATTTACCAGCCGCTTTCCCGCGGGGTGTTCCTGGCCTAAAAGATAGGGAACCAGGGGGTGCATCCCCGCGGTGGTAAAAAGTACGGTGGGATCGTTGTCGGGGATAAGGGATTTCCCCTGGATCCGGGCGTGTCCTTTGGAAACAAAAAATTCCAGGTATTTGGAACGAAGCTCGTCGGCTGTCATGGAAACGACATTACTACAAAACCGGGGTTTGCTCAATCGGAAGCGCAAATCGCGGCAGGGCCGGGGGGAGAAGCGCGGCAGGCTGCTAGCGGGTTCCGGAATATTCCGGGACCTGAAACGCGGCGGGAGGGGGGATGTCCTCGTAGCGGCCGGAGTTGTTCCAGTAGGTAAGACCCCCCCGGCCCGCGTCCCGGACCCCCTCGACCTCGCGGCGCACGTAGTCGATGTTGTAGTACGTGCGGTCGTAAGAAACATTCAGGTAAAAGGCCTGCACGTAGGGCCGCACGACGATTCTGCCCCTGCCGATATAGGCGGTACGCCGGGCCCCCTGGTTGTAGATCCGGTAGGGCCGCAGTTCCGCCGGGGCCTGGGCCAGAAAATCCTGGGCAAAGTGGCTGGGGTAGTACATGGGGCAGATCACGTCGACGTAACGGGAAAGAAGTTCCACTTCCTGGCCCGTGCGGGCTCCCGTGCGATACCAGCCGTTGGCGCCGTAAATGTCGATAGAAACGGGGGCGTCCAGCCGGGCGCGGATATGCCGCAGAAAAGACACGATGGCGGACTCCATGTCCATGCCCTGATCCCGCCAGCGGTACCGGGCGTTCCCCAGATTAATCCCGTCGGTAGGAAAACGGATATAGTCAAACTGAATTTCGTCAAAGCCCCGGGCGTAGAGTTCCGCGGCAATGTCGGCGATGTAGTCCCACACTTCTTCCGAATAAGGGTCTACCCAGCGCTCATCGTAGTAGGTGCGGAGAATCTCGTAGTCCGCGTCGGCGGCGGGGAGAATCTCAATTTCCAGCGGCCCCTTTTTTTCTTCCGCCTGGGCTTCCGGCGTTGTTTTTTTGCGGCGGGTGTCGTAGTAGCCTGCCCAGGCCCTGTTCGTTTGGGCATCCCAAACGGCGTACTTTCCCCCGCGCAGGCCCGCCAGCGCCGGGTCCTTAAAAACCACGATCCGGGCGGCGGTGTAGATACCCTGTTCTTTCATCCGCGCCAGGAAGCTGTCAATGTCCAGGGGGCGGAATACCCGGCCCTGTTCGGCGATTCGCGGGTTGTGGGGGGTAAAGCGCAGGCGGCCGTAGTCGTCCTTCATGTCGATGACAATCATGTTCAGGCGGCGTTCGGCGATAAGGTCCAGGTAGGGCTGAAGGGTCCGGTTTTCAATGGCGTGATTCACCGGAAGGTACAGCCCCTCCTTGTCCCTGGCGTAGGCGGTTTCCGGCCTTTTGGTCTGTCCGTTGACAAGCAGCCACAGCTCACTCAGGTTGATAGAGCCTTCCGGCAGGGGCAGGTTGTGGCCTTCCGGGCCCGGCGAACGGATTACCAGGCACAGGGGGTCCAGTTCCAGGTAGAGCGGGAGGTTCCGGATAATATCCAGAATATCCTCCCGGCTCCGGTAATCCGGCGGGGAATCCTGGGAAAAGGTCAACTCCCCGACCATGCCGTTACTCACAAAACGGAGTCCGGCAAGCGGGGAGGAACCGGCGCCGACAGGACCCAGGGAATCAATGGCGCCAAACGCGCCGCTGGCGGCGGTACCGGCGGTATCGGCAGCGCCGCCGGCAGCGCCGCCGGAAACGGCGGCGTCACCGGCCCAGATGAGCCGGAAGCTTTTTTTGTCCCAATCCAGGGAGTAGATCCGGCGGCGGAAGCTTTGGGAAACGTAGATATGGGCCTTGGCGTCCTGCGGCCCCTGGACCACCAGAATATCGGCAATCTCATCGGCGTCGTTCGTTGTTTCCAGCGTTTCAATTCCGCCGTTAAGCTCGGTCCACTTGGATCCCCGCGTGTCCGGCTGCAGGTAGTGGATACCGTAGATACTGTGGGAAAGAAAAACAGTCAGGTCCGGCAGAAAAGCCGCCGCCACCGCCTTGATGCCGTTGGTTTGGTAGGGAGGCATGCCCAGACTGGTCCAGGAGCGGCCTGAATCCCGGGACAAAAAGACCGTGTCCTTGGTGGCGCACACCATAATCGCCGGGTTGCCGGGGTGAACCTTGAGGTCCTTTAGTTCCTGCAGCATGGGAACAAAAGATTTTACGCCGTTTTCAAAGACCTTAATCGTTTTTACCGGGAGCCCCTGGTTCCGGTCCTCCCAGAGCAGAAGATTATCGGACCACAGGACCCCCTCCCCGGAAAGAATGGCCCAGGAATCCCCCGCCGCCACGATCTTCCGCACTTCGCCGCCCTGCCACAGGGGCCGCAGATTCCCCTCCATGCTCAGGCCGTACAGCCCCTGCTCCGTACCGATAAGCAGGGGAAAATCATCCCCCTGTTCCGCCGGTCTTTGGGCCCGGACGGGAACAGGCGCGCATAATCCAAGGTACAAAGACAGCAGGAAGAACGCGGGGATTTTTGAGCGGACCATAAATTATTTTATGTATAAATAGACGTGCCTGTAAACCGCGCGTGATTGCCGGCTGCCGTAAAACGCATTATGCTTTGAGTTTGTTCTAAAACCCGGCTGGGTTTGGACAGGGGTGATAGATGGGAAACCGCTACAGCGTTACTAAAACCTTTGGAATCCTTACCGCCGGCGGGGATTGTCCGGGGCTGAACGCGGCAATCCGGGGGGTCTGCCGGGCCGCGTATGATCGCTACGGAATGAATATTGTGGGCATTGCCGACGGTTATCTGGGACTTATCCGGGAAAACTGGCGCAGCCTGCGGCCGGTGGATATCTACGGCATCCTTACGCGGGGCGGGACCATTCTGGGGACCAGCCGGGAAAAACCCTTTAAGGGCAGAAAAAGTGAAAGCAACAGCGAGATCGAAAGCGACAAGGTTCAGGCCATCAAAAACAACTACAGGAAACTGAACCTGGACTGCCTGGTGGTACTGGGGGGAAACGGCACCAACACCACCGGCTACCTGCTTGCCCGGGAGGGGCTTAACGTGCTGGGGCTTCCCAAAACCATCGACAACGACATCGTGGGGACCGACCGGACTTTTGGGTTTCATTCCGCCCTGGCCATCGGTACGGAGGCGATTGACCGCCTCCACTCCACCGCCCAAAGTCACGGCCGGGTCATCGTTATCGAGCTGATGGGCCACAAGGCCGGCTGGCTGGCCCTTTACGCCGGGGTAGCCGGCGGCGGGGACGTGATCCTGATCCCCGAAATTCCCTACGACATCAAGGCCATTGGCCGGCACCTGGAAAACCGCGTCCGCGAAGGAAAGGGCTACTCCATCGTGGTGGTAGCGGAGGGGGCCATGTCGGCGGCGGAGGCCGCTATGGACAAGAAAGAGCGGAAAAAGTACCGGGCGGAAACAGTAAACCCCTCTATCGGCTACCGGGTGGCCCGGGAGATTGAGGCGGAGACAGGCATGGAAACCCGGGCCACGGTCCTGGGCTATGTGCAGCGGGGAGGCATCCCCAGCGCGTCCGACCGGGTCCTGGCTACCGCCCTGGGGACCGCCGCGGCGGACCTGCTTGCCAAAGGCGCGTACGGCCGCATGGTGGCCCTGATTGGGGATTCTATCGGTTCTGTGGATCTGGCCGTTCCCGCGGAGAAAATAAAAAACGTGCCGCTTAACCACTACATGCTGGACACCGCCCTGGCGGTAGGTACCTGCCTGGGGACATAAATCCGGCGCTTACCCCGGTATCTCAAAAACCCCGTCCAGGATATGCCTGGGCTGGTAAGGATAGCCGGGAACGTCGTTCAGGGCGGTAACGCCGGAAAGAACCAGCGCCGTCTCAATATCGGCTTCTACCCCCGCCACAATATCGGTATCCATCCGGTCGCCGATAATCACCGTGTCTTCCCGCCGGGCGTTGAGCCGCTTCATGCCGTGGCGCATCATCAGGGGATTGGGCTTACCCACAAAATAGGCTTTTGTCTTGGCCGCAAGCTCTATGGGCGCCACCAGCGCGCCGCAGGCCGGCACAATGCCGTTTTCCACAGGGCCTGAAAGATCCGGATTGGTACCGATAAGCCGCGCCCCCCCCATGACCAGTTTTACCGCGCGTTCCAGAGATTCCAGACTGTAGCCCCGGCCTTCCCCCACCACCACATAATCGGGGTTCACGTTGTTCATAATAAAACCCGCGTCGTACAGGGCCTGGATCAGACCCGGTTCGCCGATCACGTAGGCCGATCCCCCCGGATGCTGGGAGGCAAGGAAAGCGGCGGTTGCCAAAGCGCTGGTATAAAAATGTTCCGGGGCCGCCATAATACCCAGCCGGGACAGCTTCTGGGCCAGTTCCTGGGGAGAGCGCTCACTTGAATTAGTCAAAAACAGAAAAGACTTGTTATTGGCCGTAAGCCACTCCACAAATTCCGCGGCCCCTTTAAGGAGCAGGTTTCCGTGGTAAATAACCCCGTCCATATCAATAATAAACGCTTGTTTCGCCCTGATTTGGGACAGATCATTCATAATGAAACCAGTATAGACTATTTTGCGGGAAAAGAACAGCAAGGCCCCCCCGCCACAAAAAAGCCGCCCCCACACGCGGTGCGTGTCGCAGCGCGTGTACGGGGCGGCAGATGCCGCCGGCATCTACCGCCGGCAGACCCGCGAGTCTACTATTGTTTAGTGTACGCGCCGTTAAAACCGGCAAATGTTGGTGTCCCGTTGCTAAGGGTAAGGGTAGTCCCGGAAACTGCCCAATCAATGGTTCCCTGTTCCGCGCCGGAAGAAAACATAACAATAGTATCCGCATCCCGCTCCTCAATGTCATATTCCACGCCCAGAGATGGACATTTGAATTCTGCGCCAGCCGTGATTTCAACTATGAGATTCTGATTAGTATTGTACTTCCACGTACCCACAAGCTTTGCGTTGACGCTGCTACCGCCACCGCTGCCGCCTCCGCCACTGCCGCCTCCGCCTCCGCTGCTGCTGCTGCCGCCGTCCGTAGGGCACCCCGTCAGAACCAGTCCGGCTGCCAGCAGAAGGCTGAGCAGTCCCGCGAGAAACAGTTTGTTTTTCATAACTGTCCTCCTAAATAGGTTTTCTCCCATATACAAGTACAAGGAGGATTTAAGAGGACTAAGCGCGTTGCCTGTCCCGCCCGGACAGGCTAGACTGGCTTTGCGTTTAGCGCAGCCCAAGGCCGGTACACTTCTTGCCAGAAAGCCGGTTTTGGGTTTCCTCTTTTATTTCCACGGCAGAACCTGCCTGAAAATACCTTTTTGTTGGCCCTGTTCCAGCAGGCTGAAACAGGACGTTTCAGTACCCCCGAACCGGGCTGTTTTACCTTCAATTCCTCACTGGAATTGAGCTCTATTCCTTACTGGAATTGACCTCTATTCCTTGCTGGAATTGCCCCCTATTCCTTACTGGAATTGACCTCTATTCCTTGCTGGAATTGACCTCTATTCCTTGTTGGAATTGACCTCTATTCCGAGGCCGCCGCGACAGTCAGTTTCCCGGCAAGGGTGAGGGTGCGCGGTTCCTTGAGGAAAGCGCTCCCCGTGGTGTATTGGGTTACGATTTCCAGCGTGTAGACCCCCGCGCCCAG
>JAISLX010000039.1 GCA_031277045.1 Treponema sp. | reverse complement strand
GACCGGCATCTGGCGAACGGCGTCAACACCTACAAAGGGCGCTGTACCTTTGCCGGGGTTGCCGAAGCCTTTGGCATTCCCTATGCTCCCGCGGCGGAACTTATCTAATAGACTTCGATAATTGAACTTGTTCGATAACCCGGCTGGCTTACAAGTCCTTTTTGAGCGTTAGTGTCGAACCAAGGGTTCGACACTAACTTCAGGTTTCTGAACAGCTCTAATTAGTGTTTGTCCATAATGTAGACACATTATGGACAAACTTCCTTAAAAACCGCATTTTCGCAGCCTTTAGGCTGCGAAAATGCAAGGTTTGTCCGCAAAGTCGCAAACGCGGTTTGCGCACCTACTTTGTGGACAGACACTAATTAGTTTTGGGGCAGGCTTTGGTATTATCAAGCAGATCCAGCAATTCCGTTCTCGAAATATAAGCGCCGCTCTTGGCGTCCCGCGCCCTGCCGTCTGTTGTTATATGAATTATACAGTGGTTTCTAAGCGCGTCTATCTCGTCTCTTAGATGCTTTAGGGTATCCTTTACATCGGCACAGCCGGCCGCATCGATTCCGGCGTCACTTAAGTCCTTAATGATCATAACAAACCTCCGTAAAAAATATCTTTCAAAGAAACTTCTTTGAAGTGAGGCCTTCCCAAAACTTCAGTTTTTGGGAAAGCTGCTCTAAATTTTAAGTATACCCCATTTTCCATTATCTTTATTAATAGTTGTAATCAGGCAAATTGGTTTATGCCCTGATTTTAACATTTTATACATTGCAAAATCTGAGTCTTTTCCAAAAATATAATACATGGCAAAATTCATTTTACTCCTCTTTTAAATTTATTGTATAAAAGTATATAAAACCAAGGAAAACATTTCAAATATATTTAACAAACCTGATTTAACTATAAAAATAGTGGGGGAACTGACAACTAACATAAATATTACAAAATAGATTTCAAAAATAAATGCGTTTGCAGCCAATGAGATTTATAATAAATATAATTAAATACAGCTAACCAACACTTGTTGGACCAATCTCCAATGTCGTCACTAAACATTGATAAATCGTCTGATCCTAAAAAACTGATTAGTGTCCCAGTCGTATCCGATTTAATCGAGTTAATTTCAGCACTAAATATATTATAATTAGCCATTAACAATGCTAAATTTTTATCAGTAAAATCGAAATTGCCGTCGATATCATTTATCGATGATATTCTCTTTGAACTATCGTTAAAAACGATATAGACACGAGAATCATCATAATAACAAGAAGGTACACCCAATTGCTTCTCAGCAACTGAAATCTCCCCGCTACTATTTATACTAAAAGTAGAACCTGCAGGCGCATAAACATCAGACCCTAATGAAACAGTATTAATACCAGGGAAAGTACTAACATCAATGTCCTCTTCCACTAATGAAGATTTAAGTCTAAAAAATCCAACATCCTGTATGACCTCAACTTTAAACGTCCCTTTACTAGAAATAAAGTCCTGTGGGTCCTCGTGCATAGTATTAAGAGACTTAAGATAAGTCTTTCCTCCCTCATTAACTATGCCATAATCAACTCTACCTGGAGAATACTGATATAAATCAGATTCTATAAACCTGGTCCTAAAAGCCACCTCTTTTTTATTTGATGCATCCCCTAACAAAAACCTATCTGCTTTAACAAAGTCATTGCTGTAAATAACACAAGAATCATGGAATAAATCTAGACTATACGTTTCAGCTTGATGACTCTCTTCTTGCATTTTACAGGATAAAATCATAAGCGCCAAAGATGAAATAATAAGCACCTTAATAATTGTTTTCATGTTCTTCTCCCTTAATTTAATTTGGTTAAACATCTTCCTGATGTTGTTTTGCCGGTTTTCCTGCGTAAGCCAGCCGGTATACGCCCGCAGGCATAGTACCCATATAAAAGCGGCCCTTATTACTCATGGTATAAGCGCGCTCACCAGCGGCCCCCAGGGGCCTTTCTTGCCCCCGTTTTCTATCTGCACGGCAAAGTACGCCGTCTTGCCTGAATCCCCAAAGTCGAACTCGATTAGGTCCTTTTTCCGTTTGGTGAAAAAAGATTTGCGGAGTTCTTCGGGGTCCGCGGGCGGCGTTTCGCCGGGGGCGATGACGCTGTACCATATCCTGAAGCCCTTGTTGGCGGGGTCCGCGGGGTTTCCGGTAACGTAGACGATTTTTACGCCCAGCTCGTGGCGGCCTGCCAGGTAGGTTTCTACGGTTGTTTGAGCGGTGGGCGCACCGGAGGGTGTGGGGTGCGGGTCGTGCGGCGACAGGCCCAGGGCGATATAGTCCGCTTCCGTCAGGGGCGGGGTCAAAAAATAACGTTTCTTGATGTCCCGCATTTTTGCCGTCAAAGCGTCAAAGGCTTCCCTGCATTGGGCCGTCGCTACGGGCGTTCTGGTGGTTTCGTTTTTCGCCGCGGCAAGGGCGGTGTCCGCCGCGCCTGTTAGCGCGGTAAAGTCCGTTATAACGGCGGGGGGAATGCCCCACGCCTGTGCGTTGGCCGTCATAACCGGCAGCCAATCCTTCGCCATCGCCAAAATGCCGTCTCTGGTATGGGGCAGCCAGTCCCGCGCTATTGACATGGCATTTCCCCCGGTGAACGCGGCGTATATTCGCCTGACCGCGGGGCGTATTCGCCTGAATACGCGGTATATTCGCCTGAATAGGGGGCGTGGCTGCCTGAATACGCGGCGTATCCGCCTGAAGATGGGGTGTGGCTGCCTGAATACGCGGTATATTCGCCTGAATATGGGGTGTGGCTGCCTGAATACGCGGCGTATCCGCCTGAATATAGAGCGCGGCTGCCCGAACCGGTTAGATTTTTACCAGGAAACGGGAACTGAGGCGCCGGGTACTTGACACGCTGTTGTTTTGTTAAAGCATAATGTGAGCCGTGAGCCGTGAGCCGTGAGCCGTGAGCCGTGAGCCGGCGAAGGCGCAGCCTTCGCCACAGGCGTTGTTTCAAGCATGAAAAAACCATATCACAATAAAAAAATTAACGCAAGCCTTTTTTCAAAAAAAAACAAATTTTTGCAAAAAATTCCGCCCTCCGGCGGCCTGCCGCGCTTGTAGGTTTTATGGCTTTTTCGTTGAAAAATCCGTAAAACCCACGATTACCGGGCCGTTTTCGGCGTTTTCAAGGTAAAAAACCGCCTGACAGGCGATTTTTACGGGTTTCCTGCGCGAAGCGCGGCAAACTCCTAGTATCCCCGGCACGGTTAAACTTGTGGATTTGGGCGCTTTGCGCTTTGTCGTGTGATAGAATAGAGTTGTTCAGAAACCTCAGTTTCTGAACAACAACCGCTTTAAAACAACAAAAAACACGGATTTTGCCCAAAATCCATGTTTTTTGGGAGACTTGGAACTAACCTTTGGTTGGCAGATAACCAACCGGGTTATCGAACAAGTCCAATCTCCTGCGCAGAAGCAAAACCACATTTTCATAGCTGCCGGGACTAGGCCGAATTCCCGCGCTTGCGGCTGCCTTGCCTTGAAAAATTCCCCGTACCCGCTTATACTGACCGGAATCCTACCTAATGAGGAATAAAATGGCTGACAAGAACATGGTGATGATTGACGGCAACAACGCGGCGGCCCACGTAGCCCACGCGCTGAGTGAGGTAATCGCGATTTATCCGATTACGCCGTCCAGCCCGATGGGGGAACTCTCCGATGAGTTTTCCGCCCAGGGCCGGAAGAACCTGTGGGGCACTGTCCCCCAGGTTGTGGAAATGCAATCCGAAGCGGGCGCCGCGGGGGCGGTTCACGGCGCGTTAACAACCGGCGCCCTGACAACTACGTTTACCGCGTCCCAGGGGCTTCTGCTGATGATCCCCAACATGTACAAGATCGCCGGGGAGTTGACCTCCACGGTGTTCCACATTGCCGCACGGGCTTTGGCGACAAGTTCACTGTCCATCTTTGGCGACCACCAGGACGTGATGGCCTGCCGCCAAACCGGCTGGGCTATGCTGGCCAGTAACAGCGTCCAGGAGGTAATGGACCTGGCGCTTATCTCTCACGCGGCTACATTGCGGTCCCGGGTGCCCTTTCTCCACTTCTTTGACGGCTTCAGGACCAGCCACGAGTACCAGAAAATTGAAGAAGTGTCTTTCGATGTAATGCGCAAAATGGTGGACGATGACCTGGTGCGGGCCCACCGGGAACGGGGTCTGACCCCCGAAAAGCCCTCTATCCGGGGCACGGCCCAGAACCCCGACACCTACTTCCAGGGCCGGGAAGGGGTGAACACGTACTACCTGGCGGTGCCCGGCATTGTCCAGGCGGAAATGGACAAGTACGCCAAGCTTACCGGACGGGTGTACAAGGCGTTCCAGTATTACGGCGCCCCGGACGCGGAACGGGTCATTATCATCATGGGTTCCGGCGCGGAAACCGTGGAGGAAACGGTAGAGTACCTCCAGGCCAGGGGCGAAAAGGTAGGGGTGCTTAAAGTGCGGCTCTACCGGCCCTTTGACGCGGAACTTTTTGTAAAGGCCCTGCCCACCGCGGTTAAATCCATCGCGGTGCTGGACCGGACCAAGGAACCGGGCTGTCTGGGGGAACCGCTGTACGAGGATGTCCGTACCGCGATTGGGGAAATCCAGGCGGCGGGCGCCAGCCCCTTCAAGGGGTATCCGCTTATCCTGGGGGGCCGCTACGGCCTGGGGTCCAAGGAATTCACCCCGGCGATGGTCAAAGCGGTCTTTGACAACCTTTCCGGCAAAAAAATCGCCAACTTTGTGGTGGGCATTAAGGACGACGTGCTGGGCAAGAGCCTGGATTACGACGAATCGTTCTTTATTGCCGAAGAGGGCATGAACGAGGCCATGTTCTACGGCCTTGGCTCCGACGGGACGGTGGGGGCCAACAAGAACTCCATCAAGATCATCGGGGATACCAAGCCGGAGCTTTCCGCCCAGGCCTACTTCTCGTATGACTCCAAAAAGTCCGGGGGCTTCACTATCAGCCACTTGCGCTTTGGAAAAAAGGCGATCCGCCGGCCCTACCTGATCAACCAGGCGGACTTTTTGGCCTGCCACAAATTCTCCTATATGGAAACTTTGGACATGCTGGCCAACGCCAAAACGGGGGCTACGTTCCTGCTGAACAGCCCCTTCAGCGCCGCGGAGGTCTGGAAGGAGATACCCGTAGAGGCCCAGAAGCGGATCATCGACAAAAAGCTCAAATTCTTCGTGATTAACGCGGCGGAAATCGCCCGCAAAACCGGCATGGGGAACCGGATCAACACGGTTATGCAGGCCGCCTACTTCAAAATTTCCGGAGTGCTGCCGGAGGCCCAGGCCGTGGAGGAGATGAAGCACTTTATCGAAAAATCCTACGGCAAGAAGGGGGCCGATGTGGTGCAAAAGAACTACGCCACGGTAGACGCCGCCCTTTCCGCCGTGGAAGAAGTGAAGTACCCCGCCGCCGCGGACAGCAAGCTTCACATGAAAAAGCCCTTTGCTACCGCGCGGGACCCCTGGATTCAGGAAGTTCTGGGGGCCGTCTCTATCCAGGAGGGGGATAAGCTTCCGGTGAGCAAAATTCCCGATGACGGCACCTTCCCCACCGCCACCACCCAGTACGAAAAGCGGGCCGTGGCCGAGCGGGTCCCCGAATGGAACCCCGATGTGTGTATCCAGTGCGGCAACTGCGCGGCGGTCTGTTCCCACGCCTGTATCCGCATGAAGAACCTCAGCGACGCCGAGGCGGCGGCGGCCCCCAAGGGCTTTAAGACCACGGCGATTAAACCCAAGGCGGTTGAGGGCAAGAAAACCTGCCTGGTTATTTCCGCCGAGGACTGCATGGAATGTGGCGTCTGCCTGAACATCTGCCCCATGTCCAAAGACCCCGCCAAGCCCCGCGCCCTTTCCTGGAAGCCCTACGCCAACGACCCGGCCTACCACGCCGAACAGGCCGCCGCCTGGGACTACTTCCTCAAACTGCCGGAGGTTCCGGCGGAAGAGCTGAACCTTTCCACGGTGAAAGGCCTGGCCTACAAGCGGCCCCTGTTTGAATTCTCCGGGGCCTGCGGCGGCTGCGGTGAGACCCCCTATGTCAAAATTCTGTCCCAACTCTTTGGCGACCGGGCGGTTATCGCCAACGCCACGGGTTGTTCCTCTATTTACGGCGGCAACCTGCCCACCACTCCCTACGCCCAGCGGGCAGACGGCCGCGGCCCGGCATGGTCCAACAGCCTCTTTGAGGACGCCGCGGAATTCGGCATGGGGATGCGGCTTACCAGCGATAAGCTGGCCGAACATGCGCGGGAGATAGCCGTCAAGGCCAAAGGCGAGGGAATCGCCGCCGCGATCATCGACCGGATCCTGTCCAACGAGCAGAAGGACGACGCCGCCATCGAAACCCAGCGGCGGGACGTGGACGAACTCAAGGCGGCCCTCAAGGGCAATACCGGCGTTACCGCGAAGCTTCTCCTCTCCCTGGCCGATCACTTTATCAAGCGGTCGGTCTGGGCGCTGGGGGGAGACGGCTGGGCTTACGACATCGGCTTCGGCGGCTTGGACCATGTACTGGCCAGCAACCGGAACGTGAACATCCTGGTCATGGACACCGAGGTGTACTCCAACACCGGCGGCCAGATGTCCAAGGCGACCCCTGTGGGGGCAATCGCCCGCTTCGCCGCCGCCGGGAAGGACATCGCCAAAAAGGACCTGGGGGCCATCGCCATGAGCTACGGCTACGTGTATGTGGCAAAGGTTTCCATGGGGGCCAATATGGCACAGACCATCCGGGCCTTTAGGGAAGCGGAATCCTACGAGGGGGCGTCGATTATCCTTGCCTACTCCCACTGCATCAACCACGGCATTGACATGAGCAAGGGGCTTGACCAGCAGAAGGCAGCGGTTACCAGCGGCCTGTGGCCCCTGTACCGCTACGATCCCCGGCTCAAGGCCGAAGGGAAGAACCCTTTCCAGCTTGACTCGCGGGACCCCACGACCAGCCTTGAGGACTTTATGTACAAGGAAGTGCGCTTCAAGAGCCTTAAAGCCGCCAGCCCTGACCGGGCGGACGCCCTGCTGGCCAAGGCCAAGGCCCAAAGCGAGCGCGTCTGGAAAGAGTACAAGTACCTTGCCGAACGGCCCTTCTAGCAGCCTGCCGCGCTGCGGACGGCGTTCAGCGGCGGGGCAGCCCTCCCAGCGGAGGGTGTTCAACGGCTGAGCGGCCGTTCAGGTAAAACGGCACATGAAGATACCCAGGAGCTTGCTCCGGGGTATGTACCCAGCTTTCCAAATCAAGCCCGGGGTTTTAATCCCGGGCTTTTTTGTGGCCGGAAGGGCGGCAGACCGCCGGCCAAGTTACCAAATCTTTGGTTTGAAATCCCCGGGAACCGCTATATCCACCGTGCTGCCTGAGGGGATTATCACGTAGAATCCGCTTTTTACGGCGTAATCCAGAACCTGCTGGGTAACAACCATGCCCGCGACAGCGCCCAGGTAACTCCGTTTGTCGCTGTGTTCGTCCGCCACCCTGCGCAGCGTTTCCATCCGTTTTACATGGTCCTTCACGTCTTTGGCGGAGAGGCGGTTTTTCACTTCTACCGCCATAACGTATTCGCCGTTTTCAAGGAGCAGGTCTACTTCCGCCAGCCGCTGGCCGCCGTGATCCCGCAGCTCATGGTTGCGGGAACTGTGGTTAAAGCAGAAACCCAGCGCGTTAAATTTCTTGTGGAGTTTAGGGGTCATCAGGTACTCCGCCATTTCCCCCATGCGGAGACCCAGATCGCCGAGCCGCCGGTCCGTTTCTTTCATCTGCTGGGCTGTTTCTTTCATCTGCCGGTCAATTTCTCTTTTCCGCTGGGCGTTTTCCTGAACGATCCGGTCAATTTCTTTTTTTTGTTCCGCCTGCTGCCGGGCGTTTTCCTGGAGCAAAGCCCAAACGCTTTCAAAAGTGGCGCCTTTAGGCGGTTCCCGCCCCCGTGCGCGTGTATTCCCCATAACCGGTCTCCTCTAAATCCGGGCGGATCTGTTTTGCGCGGATACCCGAGGCTGTTCCAAAACTTCTGTTTTTGGAACAGCCTCCTTAGATTTTCACCCACTAAACTATACGCCGCCAGGGTATGCGCGGCAACGTTGTCTTCGGCGGTCCTGACGGGCCGCTAACTCTATATAGGGGCGGAAAGGGGGTTTTGATTCGATTTTCAGGAAAAATTCGGCAAATTACGCTTCGACGGTCATACCTTCCCGGGCCATGAGGATTTCCAGCGGCCCGGAGGCGAAACGCCTGCGGAAACCGTCTTCCAGGGACTTGAGTTCGTCATCGCTGCGGCGGGGCTCGTGGTGGAAGCAGACAAGCTTTTTTACGCCGGTTTTGAGGCTGTTGTCGATGGCAGTCTCGTAGGAACTGTGCCCCCAGCTTTTGTGGCTTTTGTATTCCTCTTCGGTGTACGAGGTGTCGTACACCAGCACGTCCGCCCCCTTGATAAATTCCAGCATCCGCTGGTTTTCCAGGGCCGCCGCCCGCTCCCCTTCCCGGACCTCATTGCAGGCAGGGCCGTCCTTGTCCGCGGGGGAAAGATTGTAATAGGGCTCGGTGTCAAAGGCGGTTACGATAGACTTACCCTCGTACTCAAAGCGGTAGCCCAGGCACGGGGTAGGGTGGTTCAAGGACTTGGTAACAAGGTTAAGGCCGCCGCCCAGATCGTAGGACCCCTCTTGCAGCTCCCCGTATTCGATATGGGCGGCCAGCTCGCTCAGGCGGACGGGCCAGTACCGGTACGAAAGCTGGGCCCCGATAACTTTTTCCAGCGGATCATCGTCATAGGAGACGGAACCCCATATCTTCAGCCTGGTACCGGGGATAAAGATGGGAGTAAACATGGGGAAACCCATGATATGATCCCAGTGGGTATGCGTAACAAAAACATCCGCGCTAATCGGGTGCTTTTTGGTTTCGTTGGCGGCCAGCCAGTCGCCAAGCGGTTTGACCCCGGTCCCCAAATCCACAATAAGCAGCCGTTCGCCGGCGCGAATCTCCAAACAGGCAGTGTTGCCGCCGTAGATAACAGTTGCCGGTCCCGGTGTAGGGATCGAGCCCCGGACGCCCCAAAAACGGGTGTAAAACATGCCCCGCTCCTGTATAAACAATAGAGGCTGTTCCAAAACTTCAGGTTTGGGAAAGCCTCTTTCGCCCGCCGTTTTCCGCCGGACTTAAAAATTATACCATAAATTTTGGGGTCTATACAAGAGGGACAGGAAATTTGCCGTAAAACCCCGAATCTAAATATTTTGGAGAGTGGTCCAAATATTTTGGAGAGCGGTTCAAAAGTTTTGGGGAAGGGTTCAAATATTTTGGAGGATGGTCCAAAAACTTTGGGGAAGGGTCCGAACATTTTGGAGAGTGATCTAAAAGTTTTGGGGAAGGGTCTTTTTTCCTGAAACCCGGAGCTTTTTGAATCTAAGGGTTTTCATACCTGCCGAGTGTATACTCCGCAAGTGGCCGGCCCGTCGTTTCTTGCGAAAATTCCCCTATCAGGATTCCCGCCCCCGGTCCGGGCAGCCGCGCTGTTTCGGTTCCGCCTGAATTCCGGTAGGCGGCTACGGCAAAGTAGTAGAGGGTCCCGTTTTTAAGCCCTTCAATGCGCAGGGTTCCGCGTTTTCCCGCGTCAATGGGAGACGCCCCCTGCAGCGCGTCAACGCCGAAGTATTCTCCCGGCGCCGTCCCGTAATACACCAGGCAGCCGTCAACCTCGGCGCCGGGGGATTGGCGCCAGCTTAGTTCCACCGCTCCGTCCCGCGCTGTGGCGCTTAATCTGGCCGGCGGCCGGGGCGGATCTTCGGGACGGTAGACAATGCGGAGTTCCTCCAGGTAGGGGCTGGTTTCCCTGTCCGCGCCGGGGTAAAACACTGCCGCTACCTGTACGTAACGGCCCCGGAATTCCTGGGACAGATCCGCCCAGGGGCGTATTACCTGCCAGTCTTCGCTGGTCCAGCGGTAGGGGTTATCCCCAAACCGCATGAAAAACTGCACTTCCGCGTTGCCGGCAAACTGGAGGGTCCCCGGCCCGGCGTAGTCGTTGCGGATCCGGCTCCCCTCCGCCGTGATTCTGCCCCCCAGGGTTTCCAGCCGGAGGACGCGGCCTGTCCCTTCCCCCAGGTCAAAGGTTCGCGTTTCCATTCTGCCTCCGGCGGGGAGGTACTTCCGGATTTTCCCTTCTGTACTGAATTCACTGTCTGTTTGGCTTGCGTAACGGTTGTAGATGCGGAATTCGTCCATCAGCCCTGTGTAAAGTCTTCCCAGGATGAATTCGCCCTCGCCGATGACCGGGGTGTAAACATCCCCCCCCTCTGTGCCTCCCGCCGTAACATAGCTCAACGCTTCCACGCGGCCGTCCACAAGGTACTCTATAAGGCCCGTGCCGGCGTCGAAGTGGATTAGGTGATGGCTCCAGGTTTTTGGGACTACCGGTTTTTCGCCGTTCAGCGTGATGTTCAGGGGTTCCTTCCCGCCGGGGGAGATAAAAAAGTTGTTAAAACTCCACTGCAGCCGGTTCCTGATAACCGAACACTGGATACGCTGAAATGTCTGGGAGACGGGAACCTCGAACCGGGAAGCGGTCCAGACGAGGATCTGCTCGCCATTTTCCATGTTCAGCGGGTAAAGCCAGAATTCCAGGCTAAAATCCTGGATGCAGGAGCCCGGCGCAAAGAGGGCCCCGGGATCAAGGGCCGCGATGCGCAGGGGACCTGCCGACGCGGACCGGGAATCGGCCTGACTTGAAAAAAACGCCGCGCCGGCCCCCATGCGCGCCCATTCGGGGCCTGCCGGGGAAACAACGCCGCCGCTGTTTTCCATGTTGGCGTTTACGGAGTAGCGCCCGCCCCCCGAGTAGCGTTCCGGCGCGCCTTCGTCAAACGAAAGGGCCAGATCGGGACCGCCGGCCCCCCGCGTCTGCCGGGCGCTGTCCAAAACCAGGACCGGCCAGGGCCGGATCGCGGTCATCTCCGTAACCCCGGAACGGTGTTCCGCAGCGGTCCATCTGTTTTCGGCACCGATGGAGATGATTCGCTCTTCCGCCGGGAAAAGACCGGGCAGACTACCGAAAGCAAAAAAAAGGAGGTACACTAGGCGTATGCCTAAATTTTGTTGAATTCCGGGCTTAACCGCAGGCATGGATGGTTTCATGTGGTTGATTTTTATATCGGCATAAATGAGCCTGGCTATCGGGTTGTTTTGCATGCCTATGCAAAAAATTCACAAGCGCAGCAGGCTCTTAGGCTGTTTTTGGAACTGTCTGCATGAACGAAAAATTTCCCCCCGGTTCCGCCGGAACAGCAGACTCCGATTTTGAGCGTCTCAGGGCGCTGGCCCGTGAGGCCCCGCGGGAACCGGGGGTCTACATCATGCGGGACGGGGAAGGGGCCATCATCTACGTGGGGAAGGCCCGGATTCTGCGGAACCGGCTGGGTTCTTACTTTGCCGGGGCAAAGGACATCAAAACCAGCACCCTGCTCCGCCACGCCCGGTCTATCGAAACCATTATCGTGGCCAGCGAGTACGAAGCCCTGCTGCTGGAAAACACGCTGATCAAGCAGCATTCCCCCAAGTACAACATCAACCTAAAAGACGGGAAAACGTATCCGGTAGTACGGATTACCAGCGAACAATTTCCCAGGGTGTTCAGAACCCGCCATATTGTGGAGGACGGGAGCCGGTACTACGGTCCCTTTCCCCAGGTACGGACTGTGGACATGGTACTGGAACTGGTGGAAAAGCTGTTCCCCCTGCGGAAATGCCGGACTCTGAGAAAGCGGAACAGCCCCTGCATGTACTACCATATTGGCCGCTGCGCGGCGCCCTGCTGCGGTAAAATTAGCGCGGAGGAATACGGAACCCATGTGGGCCGCGTGGAACGGCTTCTGGCGGACAGCGCGGAAAGCGGCGGCGGCGCGTGCCGGACCCTGATCGAGGACCTGGGCAAGGAGATGCGGGCGGCGGCGGCGGCCCTGAAATTCGAGCGGGCCGCCCAACTGCGGAACGCTATCCGGGCCATTGAGGATCTTTCCGCGGGGAATTTGGTGGTGGATTTTGACCCCGAAGGCCGGGACTACATTGCCTGGGCCAGCGAAGGGGTTTTGACTACCTTTACGGTTTTTTCCATGCGGGGGGGCAGGATGACCGGCCGCGAACTGTACCGGACCCGTTCCGCCGCGGAAGGGGGGGAAACCCTGGAAACCTTTATTGCCTACTATTACGATCCGGACCGGCCCCCGCCGCCGGCTATTTATGTGCAGCCTGGGGAACCTGCGTCCGGGGCAGCGCCTGAAACTGTGTCCGGGGCCGCCGCCCCGGACGGGGCAGCGAAAGGGGTTCTCGACAGGTGGTTCCGGGAACGGTTTCATTACGAGGTAACGATCAGCGTCCCCGTGGAGAAGCGCCACAGCGCGGTTCTGGCCCTGGCCCGCCAAAACGCGCTGGAGGATCTGCGGAAACGGCTCAAGGAGCGGGGCGCGGGACCGGCCCTGGACGAGCTGGTCCGGGCGCTGTCGCTGCGCCATCGTCCCGAACGAATCGAGGGTTTCGACATTGCCCAGTTGGACGGCAAACACCCGGTGGCCTCCCTCATTTCGTTCAAAAACGGACTGCCCGACAAAAAAAACTACCGGTACTTCAAACTGCGTACCGTGATAGGCGTGGTGGACGATTTTGCCGCCATGCGGGAGGCGGTGTTCCGCCGTTATTCCCGGCTTGTCCGGGAAGGCAGGGAACTGCCGGATTTGGTACTTATTGACGGGGGCATCGGCCAGGTGAACGCCGCCAAGGGAGCGCTGGACGAACTGGGGATGGACAGCGATATTGTGGGCCTTGCCAAGCGGGACGAGGAACTCTGGCTTCCCCGTGTGCGGGAACCTGTGCGGCTTTCCCGGGATTCCGAGGCCCTTAAAGTTTTGCAGTTTGTCCGGGACGAAACCCACCGCTTCGCTACGGGGCTGAACCAGCGGCTCCGTTCAGGGGATTTGTCCTTCCCGGCGCTGGAATCGGTGGAGGGCATCGGGCCCCGGCGGGCGGCGCGGATCATGAGGGCATTTGAAAGCGTCGCCGGCATAGCCGCCGCGGAGCCGCGGGACATTGCCGAACGCTGCCGCATCGGCGAGGCCGCCGCCCGTGCGGTGCGGGCCGCCGCGCGCCTGGCCCTGGAAGATTCCGCCGCAGCGAAGGCCCGGCTGGCCGCGGGCCGTTCTTCCCGCCGCGGCGTCCGTACCGCGGATCTGGCTGCGGAAGCCCTGGAAGAAGGTTACGCCGCCCCGCCAAAAACGGGGCATAACGGCTAAACTCCCGCCGCGAAGCCCCGGCGCGGACTGTTTCAGCCCGGTGAAAAAACCGCCCTTTTTAATATTTTTTGTTTGAATATGTTACCCAAGTATGCTAGTATATTTCTGCGGTTCGGAATGGGCCGGTTATTCAATTTTTATGAGGAGGAACATCGTATGAAGATGTTCAAAGTGTTTTTCATTGCGGCCCTGGTTGTTACGGCCGCGGGCTTTTTCGGCGGTTGCAAGAAAAGTGAAAAGGCCGCCAGCGACGCTCCGGCGAGGAGCAGCGCTCCGGCGGCAAAAATCGTCTTTACCTTCGCGGGAACCGAGGCGGCTACCACCGGCCAGAGCCGGATGATGCAGGCGGTGGCGGACAAGCTGAACGCCACGGGGCGTTTCCAGGTCGATGTGCAGGTCAACGGCGCCTTGTCGGGCGATACCGACAACCTGGTAACCCAGGCGAAAACTGGTATCCCCCTGGTGGTTCCCACGGACCCCGGACGGCTGGCGAGCCAGTTCAATATTCCGGATCTTAACATCCTGATGGCGCCCTATGTGCTGACGGATATCAACGCGCTGGCCAAACTGCCCGATACGGCTATCTTCAAGGAGTGGCAGGCCAAACTTGAAACCCAGGGGATTACCTTTGTGGCGGATATGTACAACGGCTTCCGCAGTTTCTACACCGCCACACCGGTAAAAACCGTCGCGGACCTCAAGGGTCTGCGGATCCGCGGTTTCGGCAACGACATCGGCAATAACCTGGCCAAGTACTTCGGTTTTGCGAATATCGGCATATCCTGGGGTGAAACGCTCCCCGGCATCCAGCAGAAAACCCTGGACGGCTGCGAGGTACAGGTCGCTACCGCCTACGGCGCGGCTATTTACGAAGTGGCCAAATACCTTGCGCTGACCAAGCACTATATGCTTCAAACGTCCTTTGTCTGTTCCTCCAAATTGCTCGCCTCGATGCCCGAAGCGGACCGGGCTTTGTTCCTTAAAACAATGCGCGAAACCGCCCAGGAATACGGCAAGATTATCGCGTCAGAGGAAGACGGCTACTATCAGCAGATGAAAGACAAGGGCATGACCATTACCGAGGTAAACCTGCAAGAATTCCAGGATGCCATTGCCCCGCTGTACACCAACAACGATCTTAAGTTCTCTGCGGGCCTCAAGGACCGGCTGTTCAAAGAACTGGGATTGTAATCACGCGGTTGTCCGGCTGCGCGCTTACAAACAACGTCAAACGTGGATTTCGTCAAGAAATCCACGTTTTTAAAGACCCCGGACCGTGGCTTAGCCAGTTTCAGCCGTTGGCTGAACGGATAACCAGCCGGGTCTTGAATATGTCCCACAGGCAGGGCCGCTTCACAACACCGGATTTTGAAACAGTACGCCTTATGTGCCGGGCGGCCTTGCGCGTGTGAACAACGGCGCCGTAATTCAGCGGAGACCGGCGCTGTCCTGGGGGCGTTGCGGGGGCATAAAGCGGCCGGCCCTTCGCCCCCGCTTGAGGGGGGAGGCGGAAGACCGCGAAGCGGGCTAGAGCCGGGGGGAGGCTTCCCCCCTTATCCTCTTTAATTTCCAATTTTGTAAAGGAAGATGTTTTATGCGGAAAATATATTATGCCCTTTGCAAAGCCGAAGAACTTGTCTGCGGAGTCGGTTTTATATTTCTGGTGTTTTTTGTTTTTATGTCCGCTATTCTGCGGTTTTTCCGGGTTTCCATGTCCTGGAACATCGATCTTGCCATGTTTCTGCTGGCGTGGACGGCGTTCCTGGGGGCGGATATCGCCTGGCGGAGCGGGCAGCTCGTGGGCGTTGACATTGTAACCCGGCGTTTCCCCCGGAAATTTCAAAAGATCATAACGATACTGATCAATATCGTTATTCTCTGCGCCCTGGCGCTTATCATTGTTTTCGGTATCAGGCTGGCGGCAACCGAATGGGTGCGGACCTACCAGTCCATACCAATCCCCTATTCGCTGGTTACGCTGAGTATTGTAGCGGCCTCCATGTCGATGGTGGTGTCCACTATCCTCAAGATACGGCGCTATATTGTGAACTTTAATTCAGATTCCGGTGAAACGGGAGGCGCGAAATGACTTTACTGCTTATCTGTTTTGTGTTGTTCCTGATTCTGGGTATGCCGATTGCTTTTGTAATCGGCATAGCGGGATTCGCGTATTTTTCTTCCGTGAGCTATCTCAATTTTGAGACCGCTACGCAGATGATTGTTTCCCAGAGCCAGTCTTTCGCGTTTTTGGCCGTGCCGTTCTTTATCTTCGCGGGGAATCTGATGAACGTGTCGGGGATTACCGACCGGCTGTTAAGCCTTGCGCGGCTTCTGACCCGGCGTATGTACGGGGGCACGGCGCAGATTTCCGTGGTGATGAGTACCCTGATGGGCGGGGTGTCCGGTTCGGCGACCGCCGATGCCGCGATGGAGACCCGGATACTGGGCCCGGAAATGATGCGCGTCGGTTACGGCAAGGGGTATATCTGCGCGGTAAACTGTATTACCGCGCTTATTACCGCGACTATTCCGCCAAGCCTGGGGCTTATCATCTTCGGCTTTGTGGGAGAGGTTTCCATCGGCCGGCTTTTCGCGGCGGGCCTTATTCCGGGCGTTCTGATGATGTGCTTTTTAATGACGACTACGACCATTACCTCGCGGATTAAACGGTACGATCCGCCGCGGCCTGAAGCGCCGAAACTGAGCCTGGGCGAACTTGGGAATAACCTGAAGGATTCTATCTGGGCGCTGCTCTTTCCGGTAATCCTGATTGTCGGTATCCGGTTTGGAGTATTTACCCCTTCGGAATCCGGGGCGTTCGCCGTGGTGTACGCGATACTTATTGGAAAATTTGTCTACAAGGAACTTAACTGGAAGAATTTCAAACAGGCGCTTGTTACTACCCTGAAAGATAACGGGGCCATCATGCTGATCATCGCCATGTCCGGGCCTTTCAGTTACGCTATTACCTGGGTAAAACTGCCGGTGGCTATGAGTAACCTTATCTTCGGGATTACCGATAATCCGCAGATTCTGGTGCTTATCATGCTGGGCTTTCTCTTTGTTACGGGGATGTTTGTGGACAGTAATGTCAACTTCCTGCTTTTGACGCCAATCTTCCTGCCTATGGTAAAAAGTGTCGGCATTGACCCAGTACACTTCGGCGTGCTGATGGCCACGGTTGTTACCCTGGGGGTAATGACGCCGCCGATTGGTTCGGCCCTGTATACGGTATGCGGGATTATTGACTGTCCACCTGAGGACTATACCAAGGCGAGTCTGCCGTTCCTGGCGGCGGTGCTGCTGGAACTGGCTATTCTGGTGTTCCTTCCGGGTTTGGTGCTGTGGATACCCAATATGGTGTTTGGGTAACCGGACCAGCGGGGATACGTTGAAAAACGCGGCTTTCCCAAAACCAGCCGTGGTTTTGGGAAGCGTTCACGAACTTTGAGGAACAGGAACTGATGTACAGCGGCAGTGATAAATCGTCCAGAACCGGCAACGCGAAAGAGACGGTGTATTCCATCCTCAGAAAAAGTATTGTTAATTTGAATCTGCTCCCGGGCGCGGCAATTTCCGAAAAAGAAATTTCCCTGCGGTTTAAAGTAAGCCGTACTCCGGTCCGGGAAGCTTTTATTCACCTTTCCAGGGATGGCCTTGTACAGGTAATTCCCCAGCGGGAAACCCGCGTTTCCCGCATCGATCTTCGCAGGGTGTGGCAGGAATTCTTTCTTCGTAAAAGCCTGGAAGAGTCCGTCATGGAACTGTTTTTGCGGAACGCCGGGCCTGAAAGTTTTGCCAGGCTGGAACATTTTCTTGGACTCCAAAAACAGGCGCTGGACAATAAATCGTTCACGGATTTTATCGATTACGATGACGCCTTTCACCGGGTTTTTTTTGAGGATTCAGGCCAGGAGTTTAGCTGGAAGATTCTTTCCCGCATGTGCGGTCATTACCACCGGGTCCGTCTGCTGTCTATCTGGATCGTGGGTATTGGGGAAGAAAAATTCGAACAGCACGAGAATTTGCTTGCGGCGGCCAGGGAAAACGATCTGGAAAGGGCCCGGGCCATTCTGCACCTGCATCTTTATAAATTTTTTGACGAAGAATCAAAACTGCTGCGGGAAGAATTTCCCGGCTACTTCGCGGGAGAAGACGAAGACGATGTCCTTGACCAGGATTTCGGCGGTTTCCCCGTTCTAACCGCGCAAAACGCCGCCCGGCGCCGTTCGGGAAAAACCATCGAAGTCCCGTAACGCGCGCCGCGGACCGGACCTTTACACAATCGTGCCGGTTATAGGACACTGGCACAATGTCTTTGGATAGCAAACAGACCGGCGCGGTTTCCCCGTCCGGACAGGGGGCCGTGTCCGCCGGTTCCATACAGCCCCACGCCGCGCAGCCTGACGCGGCGGACCGCCTGGGAACCGTGGCGGTAGGGAAACTGCTGTTTCAATTTTCCCTGCCGGCCATTACCGGTATGCTGGTCGCCGCCCTCTACAACGTGGTGGACCGGATCTTCGTGGGCCGGGGGGTAAACGAAATTGCCCTGGGCGGCCTTTCCCTGGTACTGCCCCTGATGACCATACATATGGCCATTGCCATGCTTTTTGGCATAGGTTCCGCCAACATGATCTCCATGCGTCTGGGCCAGGGCCGCCGGGGGGAAGCGGAAAACGCCCTGAACCACTGTTTTTTCCTGCTTCTCTTTATGGGGGTCCTCACTACCGCGCTGGGCCTGATTTTTATGGAACCTCTCCTGTCCCTGCTGGGGGCCCAGAAAAACAGCGCCGCCCTCTTGTATAGCCGCGAATATTTCAGGATCATCCTGCTGGGCAGCGCCTTTTCCATGCTGGGTTTTGGGTTTTCCCACTGTACCAGGGCTCAGGGTTTTCCCGCCGTTACGATGATCAGCATGATCCTGGGGGCCGGGCTGAACATAATCCTGGACCCTGTTTTTATTTTTCTGCTGGACTGGGGAGTACGGGGCGCCGCCTGGGCGACAATCATTTCCCAATGTGCCAGCGCCGTTTGGATTGTATCGTTCAGCCTGGGAAAACGGGCGGTAATTAAACTAAAGCTCCGGAGTTTTAAGCCCTCCCTGTCCATGATAGGCCAGATTATGGCCTTTGGCTCCGCCCAGTTCCTGCTGCAATTTATCATGTCCGCGGTGCAGCTCCTTAACAATATGAGTATGGGCTGGTACGGCGCGGAGGCCCTGGGGGTGGAAAACGGCGGGGACATTGCCCTTTCGGGCATGACCATCGGCGGTTCCATCATCATGATGATTCTGATGCCCGTGTTCGGCATTAACCAGGGGGCCCAGCCCATTCTGGGTTACAACTACGGGGCAAAACGTTACAGCCGGGTGCTGCGGGCCTATATTCTGGCTACCGGGGCCGCGACGGCCATCTGCGTCGTGGGTTTCGCGGTGGTGGAACTGTTTCCCAATTTTTTGGTCGGTATTTTTATTACCGAATCCAGCGAAGCTCTGCTGGCTTTTGCCCCCCTGGCCATGCGGATCGCGGTACTCATGATGCCGCTAAACGGTTTTCAAATTGTGTCCACCAACATGTACGTGGTTACCGGAAGGCCCAAATTTTCAATTTTTCTTTCCATGCTGCGTCAGTTTATCGTGCTTATTCCCTGCATACTTATTTTTGGAAAGGTCTGGGGACTCTGGGGGGTAGTTGCCGCCGGTCCCGTGGCGGACGCTTTTTCTTTTATCATTACCGCCGTGATGATCAGCTTTGAACTGCGGAAACTGCGGCGCGACAGCGCCGTATCCCATGCCTGACAAACGGCTAAAATTTCCGGGAACCCGGTTTAACCAGGGGAACGCCCTTTCCACAGAGTTCACAGTTGTCCGCGTCCCAGCTTGCGGCGGAAACCTTCGCGGCCGCGTACAGGGGCCAGGGGACCTGTATTCCATCCATCCGGCGGTCCACCAGACAGCTTAGGGCGGTAATCTCCGCCCCCAGGCTTTCCAGCGCCGCGGCGCTTTCCCCGGAAGATTTGGCCGTGGTAACCACGTCTTCGGCAATGAGGATGCGCTGCCCCGGTTCTACGGTGAAACCCCGGCGCAGGGTCATGGCCCCCGTTTCGTCCCGCTCGGTAAAAAAGGCGGGAAGCCCAAGCTGGCGGCCCAGTTCGTAAGCGGCGATAATGCCCCCCATCGCGGGACCTGCCACCGCGTCAACGGCGATCTTCCCCGCCGCAATATCCGCCCGTATCCGCTCCGCCACAGGACGCAGAACCAGCGCCGCCTTGTCCGGGTACTGCAGCAGTTTGGCGCACTGGAAGTATTTATCCGAATGGCGGCCCGATGAAAGAAGAAAATGCCCCTCCAGCATGGCCCCGGATTCCCTGAGCAGTTCAATTGCCTCGCGCATATTTCCTCCAGAAACCAGTGGTTTTATGTGTACCCTTGTGCGGAGATCGTCTTTGACGTTCCTCCACGCAAAACCCGCGCACGCCCCAGCGTAACCAATCCCGCCGGAACAATACAACCCCCGGCTTCAGGGAAGACCTTGTATATTCAGAGAACAGACAGTATTGTGTTTGTGTATCCGGCGGGCTGCGCACATGCGTAAAACCCGCTTAAACAGAGGTTTTTCCAAAACTTCAGTTTTTGGGAAAAGTTCAGCATAGAGTTGTTCGAAAACCAGGAACCAGCCTTTGATTGGCAAATACATTCAATCAAAGCCGCTGTTCCAAAACTTTGAAACAGCCTTGTCTGTAAGGAATGTACGTGATACGCGCGGCGATTATTGGTTTGGGAGTAATCGGCAAAGTTCACAGTGCCGCCATAGAATCGCTTCAAAACGCAAAGCTTGCGGCGGTTTGTGATACGGACCCCTCGAAGGAGTCCGCCGTTCCCGCCGGGGCCGTCTTTTATACCAATTATGAAGAAATGCTTGAGCGGGAACGGCCCGATGTGGCGCATATCTGCCTGCCTCATGTTCTTCACTACCCGGCCGCGGAAAAAGCCGCCGAATCAGGCTGTAATATCTTCGCGGAAAAACCCCTGGCCATGAACGGGGAGGAGGCCGCGGAGTACCTGAAGCTTGAAGACCGATTTGGCGTTAAAATCTGCCTGTGCCTGCAGAACCGTCTTAACCCCGCCACCGAAACGCTCTACCGGCTTCTGCGCAGCGGTGAGTACGGCGCGGTTACCGGTATCCGGGGTTCCGTGGCATGGTACCGTTCCAAAGAGTACTACGAAGCCGGTCCCTGGCGCGGCAAAATGGCCCAGGCCGGGGGCGGCTGTATGATCAACCAGGCAATCCACACGATTGACCTGATGCAGTACCTTGCGGGAAGTCCTGTTGTTACTGTCCGGGGGAGTACCGCGCAGCTTCTTGATTACGGCCTTGATGTGGAAGACACCGCCGCTGCGCGCTTTGTTTTTGAGAACGGCGCGTCCGGGTTCTTTAGCGCGTCTGTGGCGAATTACACCGACGAAAATGTTGAACTGTCCCTTCGCTGCAAGAGGGGCGCGTTTCTTCTGCGCGATAAAAAACTTTTCCGTCTGCGGGACAGCGGGCATGAACTTCTGGCCGCCGACGAGACCGAATTTGCCGGCAAGGCCGTGTACGGCAACAGCCACGTCAAATTGATCGACATGTTTTACCGGGCGGTGGAAACCGGCGGGGGCTGGTATATCCACCCCGTGGAAGGACTCCCCTCCCTAAAAATAATCGACGCCATACGGGAAAGCGCCAAGACCGGGAAAACTGTCCGCGTCCGGTAAGCCGGGCTTCGGCGCCGGCCAAACTGTAAAGCCGTTTTAGGAGGCAGTATCATGGCTAAACAATCCGAGGGAATGAATTTCGCGCCCACAGGAAAACCCAATCCGGTGGTCAAAAAAGGCGAATTCCTGTTCGCCGCCGCCGGCCTGGATCACGGGCATATCTACGGCATGTGCAACGGCCTTATCGAGGCCGGGGCGGTGTTAAAAAGCGTTTACGATCCTGATCCCGCAAAGGTGAAAGCCTTCCGCGAAAAATTTCCGGAAGCCGCCGCCGCCCGCAGCGAGGAAGAAATTCTTTCCGACCCGGACGTAAAGCTGGTGGCGGGGGCGGCGGTTACATCGGAACGCTGCGCCCTGGGCCTGCGGGTAATGTCCGCGGGAAAGGATTACTTTACCGACAAGGCCCCCCTTACCACGCTGGAGCAGCTTGAGGCGGCGAAAGCGAAGGTGAAAGAGACGGGCAGAAAATACATGGTCTACTACAGCGAGCGGCTCCATGTGGAAAGCGCCGTTTTCGCGGGGGACCTTATCGCCCAAGGCGCCATCGGCAGAGTTATTCAGGTGCTTGGCATGGGTCCCCACCGGCTGGGCCACCCTTCCACCCGGCCCGGCTGGTTTTTCAAAAAGGAAAAGTACGGCGGCATCCTCTGCGACATCGGAAGCCACCAGATTGAGCAGTTTTTGTTTTACGCCGGGGTAAAGGACGCCGTTGTTACCCACAGCCGGATTGGCAACTACAACCACCCCGCTTATCCTGAACTGGATGATTTTGGGGACGCCTGCCTGGTGGGGGATAACGGCGCCACCCAGTATTTCCGGGTGGACTGGTTTACCCCCGACGGCCTGCAAAACTGGGGCGACGGCCGTATCTTTATTCTTGGCACCGAAGGTTTCATTGAGCAGCGAAAGTACCTGAACTTGGGGATTAAGAATTCAGGAGGCGGCCACCTGTACCTGGCCAACGGGCACGAGGAACGCTACTACAACGTAAGCGGCAAAGTGGGTTATCCCTATTTTGGCAGGCTTATTCTGGACTGCCTTAACCGCACTGAAAACGCCATGACCCAGGAACACGCTTTTAAGGCGGCGGAGTTATGCGTCAAAGCCCAGATGCAGGCGGTAAAAGTCGCCCCCGGAGAAATCCCGGAACCACAGTCCGGCCCGGACTCACCGGCCCGCATATAATCCGGCGACAAAAAAAGCCGCCCCCTCACGCGGTGCGTGTCGCAGCGCGTGTACGGGGCGGCAGATGCGCGGGTCTATGCGTTACGGTATTTTAACAAGCGCAACACTAACGAGATCGGAGAAAGCATCTGTCCCGTTGCTAAGGATAAGGGTAGTCCCGGAAACTGCCCAATCAAGGGTTCCCACATTCACGGTCTGGCCATCTTCAGTGAGAGATACAGTAATAGTATCCGCATCCGTCCCCTTGTAGTCGAAAACTTCGTCGTCATCCTCACCCTCCTCATAAGGAATAATCAATTTTCCGGCAGACGTGAATTCGTATAAGACTTCCCCGTTAACACCCCACTTGCCCACAAGCGCGCTCGTGTCGGGGGGAGGCGGGTCCTCCTCGGCCTCCTGTTTGCACCCCGTCAGAACCAGGCCGGCTGCCAGCAGAAGGCTGAGCAGTCCCGCGAGAAACAGTTTTTTCTTCATAACTGTCCTCCTAAAATAGTTTTTCCCCATTGTGGGGATTTAAGAGGACTAAGCGCGTTGCCTGTCCCGCCCGGATGGGCTAGACTGGCTTTGCGTTTAGCGCAGCCCAAGACCGGGAACATTCTTGGCAGAAAGCCGGTCTTGGGTCTCCTCTTTTATCTTCACGGCAGAACCTGCCTGAAAATACCTTTTCGTTGGCCCTGTTCCAGCAGGCTGAAACAGGACGTTTCAGTACCCCCGCACCGGGCTGTTTTACCTTCAATTCCTTACTGGAATTGACCTCTATTCCTTACTGGAATTGACCTCTATTCCTTGCTGGAATTGCCCCCTATTCCTTACTGGAATTGACCTCTATTCCTTGCTGGAATTGACCTCTATTCCTTGTTGGAATTGCCCCTACTCCGAGGCCGCCGCGACAGTCAGTTTCCCGGCAAGGGTGAGGGTGCGCGGTTCCTTGAGGAAAGCGCTCCCCGTGGTGTATTGGGTTACGATTTCCAGCGTGTAGACCCCCGCGCCCA
>JAISLX010000082.1 GCA_031277045.1 Treponema sp. | reverse complement strand
GAAAAACTACAGGGAGAACTTGCGGCATGGCAACAAGACAGGAACCGGAACCATAAAACGGTGAAATGGCAGTTTACCACGGAAGACGCCCGGATAAAACTTCACGGCTTATATCCAGTCGTTTAAATGTTACAGCCTACTAGCCGTTGCGAAGGCCGCGCCGCCTGCCAGCGGCGTCCCCAGCTATGCTGGGGCACGTAAACACAAAGCTGCCAAGGTATACAAAGTTTGTGCTATTTCACTATTTCTAAATAATTTTTTATCGTTGTGATTTTTATTCGCAAGGTCTGGTTTTATACCCCGGAGCTTGCTCCGGCTCAAACAAGCCAACGCTTTCAAAAATTGGGTATTAAACCAGACGGTATAATAAACTTCCTATTCGCCCGAGCCTCCGGTCCGAATCAGGCATCGCTTAAGAGACCGCGGAGCTTGCTCCGCGGAGGCTCATTTCAGCATATTCTTTTAATTCCAACAAATGAATGTCTCCGGATATTATATAATCCACATTAGCGGTTATTCCACATTCTATATATTTGTTGTCGGTTTTATCTCTACTGCCATTTCTAATTCGTACCTTTGGGACAATTTTATTAGCAATCTCTTCAATAGAATTTATGAAATAATTTATTTCATCTTCATCCACATGAAATTTTGGCCGCCGTATCACGTCATAAATCTCATCCAAAATTTCTTTGGTGATAAATAACTCATCTGTTCCGGCTATAGCCCGGTTTAAAACAATTCTTGGATTGCCACCCCAGAAAAATGAAGATATAAACACGTTGGCGTCCAATACTATTTTCATTTATTTTTCCGGGTTTTTTCTTCCCGATATTTTTCTATTTCATCATTAACATCGTCTTCAGTGAATTTATATTTTGAAGATAAACTTTCCCCATAGGAAAATATACTTTCCCATTTCTTTTTTCTTTCTATATATACTCTTGCCGCCTCCCTGATTAATTCAGACCGGGTTCTGGCCTCATTTTGGGCAATCCTGTCAATCTGCTCCAATAAATCCTCTTGAAAAGATATATTTACCGTTGAAACTGCCATAAAAACTCCTTGTTTTATAATATACAATGATGGCTAGTGCACGTTGCAACATACCTGAGGCGGCCAGCCGCGATTAAACGCGGCTGGCCGCCAGAACTTTATCGTAGTTGACAAGGTACTCTGTGTCCACGGTCTGTAATTCCGGGCGGGTCCGCAGGTACTCGACGGACGCTTTAACTCCCTCGTAATACGATATTTTGGCGGCAAAGTCCGGAACAAAGCGGCGCAGCTTGGTGTTGTCAAAAAGGAAGTTCGCCGTTTTGTCGCCCACAAGATCGTCGTGCAGATGGGGCAGCAGTTTAACGATGGTATCGGTGGCTATGTGGATTGCCGCGGCTTTTGTGCCCACTGCCCGTTCTATCTGTTCAAGATACTGGTTCCAGGTAAGGGCTTCTTCCCCGGTGATGTGAATGGCGTGGCCAAGCGTGTGATAATTCCCCATAAGCCCCACAAACCCCCGCGCAAAATCCGCGGCGTGGGTAATGGTAAAGCGGCTTTGCCCGTCTCCGGGAACAATGATGGGGAGTCCTTTCTCCAGCCGGTCTACCAGGGTCCAGGGTTTGCGCCAACTGGTAAAAATAAACGGAATGGTTCCCAGGCAGTATGTCCAGTTGGGCCGCACAATGGTAACGGGGAAATCCTGCTCCCGGTAAGCGCGGTTCAGAACTTCCTCGCAGGCGATTTTGCGCCGGCCGTAGAGGGAATCGCGGTTCCGCAGCGGGGTGGATTCCGTGGTCAGGTAGTGGCTGTCCGGCTTTTGATACACGCAGCAGGTAGAAACAAAGATGTACTGGGCGCATTTGCCTGTGAACACGCGGATATCCTGTTCGATCTGTTCCGGTAAAAACCCGATAAAGTTGACTGCCGCGTCAAAATATTTTCCTTCCAGAGCCTTGTTCATGGCGGCTTCGTCCCGGGCGTCGCACTGGATAAGCCGGGCCCCCGGCGGGATACTCAGGCTTTGCTGTCCACGGTTCAGCAGCGTAATGTCCCAGCCCTGGCTTATGGCGCGGCTGACCACGTCCGTGGAAATGATTCCGGTGCCCCCGATAATAAGCGCGTTCATACATACCCCCAGTGCAGGTAAATTATCAGATACCAGCGCTGTTCGTATATCCCGGCCTTGTTAAATTGCCGGTCAGGAAACAAGGCGCGGCAAAAATTCCCGGTATGCCCCGGTGATCCGCTCCAGGCTCATGGCGCAATTGGCGGGGCTGGGGGAGGGCAGGTAAAAAAAGGGGACAGGATATGTCGCCGCGCAGAGTGTGCGGTACAGGGTATAAGCCGTTTTTCCGGTGGTCAGAACCGCCCGTACCGGCGCCGCGCCGAAGATGACGCTGAAATCATTGGCAACCGGGTTTCGTATTGACGCATCGGAGGCCCCGGTAATATCACATTCGGCAAGAACATCCCACAGCGCGATACGGTGGTTCAGCAGAAATTGTTTTTTTACAGCCGCGCTGGAACCGGCAAGCCTGCGGGCTGCCGGCGTTTCCCGCGGCACGTTTTGAGGCGTTGCCCCCCGCCGCCCGGAACTCTCCGTTTCGCCAAACACGGCTTCAAGAATGGCCCAAAAGCGGTTTTGTTTGTGCCCGTAATAAAACGCGGACAGGCGGGACTGGGGGGATGGCATGGTCCCCAGTATCAATACCCTGGACCGGGAATCGTATACCGGGGCTATGGTGTGGACGATATGCTGCGTTCCCGCGAAAACCATGCGTTTTTTTATAGCGCTGTTCAAAACGTTCCGGCGTAAACCGGTTTAATACGAAACCTTGAGGGTTTTGATCTCAAAAGGCCGGAAACAAAGCGTAACGCGGCTGCCCCGGACGCCTCCGGCTAGTTCGCCCGCCGGTTCCTCAAGCAGATTGGTTTCGGTAATTTCCTTTGCCCCCGGTATGTCCAGCACAGCCGGGGTAGTGGAACCTTCACACTCGTACAGGCGCACAATGTAGGCCCGCTGGGTGTCCTCGCAGGGTTTTACGGCCTCGGCAATGACGGTGGGCGCGTCAACGCGGAAAAGGGAATCTGCTTCACGCTTGCCGGAAGTAACAACCGGCAGGTGGTTAAAGGTATAGGCCGGATGAACTACGGATTCCGCCGAGAAGGGACTGTTGTGGGGCAGGAATGCGTAACGGCATTCGTGCAGGCCCTCGTCGGCGGTGTAATCGGGCCGGTTCCCCCCCTTGTGAAGCGAAAGGCGTATGCGCGAATCTTTTACCGACACGCCGTATTTGGAATCGTTAAGAACCGCCGCGCCGTAACGGGATTCGGAAAGGTCGGTGTACTTGTGGTTGGTTACCTCAAATTTGGCCTTTTCCAGGGACGTGCTGTGAAACGCCGGCCGCCTGATGTAGCCAAACTGAATTTCGTGCCGCGCCTCGGGTGTGAACACGGTGGTGTCAAAGGCTGCCTTGAGAAAACGGTGCTGATCGTGCCAGTCGATTTTGGTTTCGTAGAGGACCAGGGGCGAGTCTGAGTAGAACACCAGGTCCTGCTCCACCGTTGACTTGGGGGAGATGCGGTATTTGCTCCGTATGCGGAATTCTACTTCCCCATCGGACACCACGCTCCGTTCCAGCAGTTCCGAAGCATCCTGAAATTTATACTCGATATCCGCGTCAATATCCCAGTTGTCCCAGCTTAGGGATACGTCTTCGGCCATGAGCAGGGTTCCCAGGGGAAAGCCCTCGCCCCGCAGTTCCCGGTTTCCCGCGGTTTTATCCAGGAAAGAATCAATAGTTCCGTTTTCGGCAAAGCGGATCAGCGCGAAGGGGGTTTCCAGTTTATTTCCGGAAAAACTAAAGGGGCTTGCCCCTGCTCCCGCCGGTTTTGCGGCGGGGGCTATAGCCCGGCTGCTCAGGGCGGGGATAACAAAACCCGCGATGGCCGTTTTTTTTCCGCCCAAAAGGCTTCTGGTTTTTTGCTGCCGCGCCCCGGCGGGCAGTTCGTAATCCCCCTGGTCAAGATAAAAAACATCACTGCGGTCAAACGAAAGGGTGTTGGTAAGGGTATATCCCTGCCCGCTGTTTCCCAGAAGTTCCGCCGTGCGGGAACGGCTTGCGGCGATAAGCGCGGAAGTGTCCGCGATTGATTTTTTGTGAACTGCCGGGATGCAGGTTCCGGGAAGGATGTCGTGGAACTGGTTTACCAGCAGGGTTTCCAGCAGGGGGCGGATCTCCGCGCCGGACGCTTCCCGGTTACCCGCGGCGGCGGCGCGGACTTCGGCGTATTCCAGGTCCCGGATTGCGATTTCCGCCAGGCGGTTGTTGCGCTTTATCTGATGCTGGTTGGTTTGGGTTCCCCGGTGAATTTCCAGGTACAGTTCCCCCGCGTAGACCGAAGGTTCCCTTATTTCTTTTTCCAGTTCCTGCATAAAGGCGCTCACCGTGGTATAGGCCGTGCGGGGAACCCCTTCGGTATCGGCAATGCGGCGGACGATTTCGAGCATTTCCGCGTAGGGGCCGCCGCCGCCGTCGCCAAAGCCGAAGGAAAAGAGTTTCCGCCGGCTTACGTTTTTTTCGCGGATGTTTTCCGTTGTGTGCCGGATCAGTTCGGAAGGCAGGGGCCACAGGTGGGTCTGGTTAAAATGGGTCAGCACCCGGCTTCCGTCTATGCCCTGCCAGTAAAACGTGTCGTAGGGGAACTGGTTCGTGTCGTTCCAGGAAATTTTCGTGGTCAGAAAATACCGCACCCCCGCAAGCCGCATAATCTGGGGTATTGCCGCGTTGTAACCAAAGGTGTCGGGCAGCCAGAAAGCGTCCGATGTAAAGCCAAAGTGTTCCCTGGTGTAACGCTGGCCCCAGAGGAACTGGCGGACCATCGTTTCCCCGGACGCGATATTACAGTCACATTCAACCCATACGGCGCCGTTGGGTTCGTAACGGCCCTGCAGCGCCTTTTCCTTGATTCGCTCAAAAAGCTGCGGGTAGTTCCGCCGTATTAGTTCCGTGTGGTAGGCCGAACTTTGCACAAACAGGTACTCCGGGTACTGTTCCATCAGGGAAATTTGATTGGAATAGGTCCGGGCGCATTTTTTAAGGGTCTCTTCAATGGGCCAGAGCCATGCCGTATCCAGGTGGGAGTGCCCAACAAGGCCCGCGAAAGGGACGCTTCCGCTGTTTGCGGGTTTTAATACATCTTTGAGCAGCGGCGCCGCTTTCCGCAGGGCGCGCCGGAATTCCTCGTCCGCCACATTGTCAGGATCGGCGTAGACGATCTGATGAACCTTGAGGAGGGTGTTCTGAATATCCGCGCGGCGGAAACTGTCATTGTCCAGGGCCTTTTCCATGTCCACCGCCACGGCAAGGTCGGCGCAAAAATCGCTTAGTTCCTCATCTTTGACGCAGATTTCGGTTGTGCCCAGCGTGCAGGCGTAACTGACCTTGTTGTTTTCAAACGGCTGGGTGCCGAGAATCTCGTGGCCGGCGTACCATTCAAAAGCAATGTCGATGGGTTTGCCCGTTTCGGCTTTAAGGGTGATAAGGGCGCAGTAATGATCGGCGTGGGGCTCTTTGGTTCCCGAAAAGATACCAAACGGTTCCCCCGCGACCCAGAGCATACCTTCGTTCCGTGTCGTGCGGGGGTACACGTAAAGCCGTTTGCCCGCAAGTTCCCCGCCGGGGGTAAAGGTTCCCCGTTCCCAGCAGAATTTGCCTTCCCCGCCCCAGCTTTCACCGGGGCTAAACGCGGTAAAGAGCTTCGCGTCCGGCACCTGGTGGAACCGTTCCAGGGTTTCAAAACGGCTCATGGGAAGATCCGCCGCCTTAACGAAGACCCGCCCCTCCAACATTTTACAAAAGCGTTCCAGTTTCCTGATAACTCTGTCGATTTGTTTTGCTTCCAGCATAATCTGCCCCTTGTATAGTAATCGCGTTTCAAAATCAATTGTGTTGAAATGCGCTTTTGGAAAAACCAGTTAAGTGAGCTTGTTCCAAAACCCGGTTGGTTTTGGAACAAGCTCAAGTATCCATGTTTTCCTTGTGTCAAGTATACACGATTCCGCCGGAATGTACAATCGCGGGTTGCAACCGGTAATTGGAAGCGGAATCCGGCGCGGCGGTTTTGTCCCGGAACAAGCGAGTCTTCCGGCTTTACAGCTTTCTGACGGCGCCGTTCTCGTAGATGTACAGGGCGGGGTCTTCCCCCGTGGTTCCGCTGTCCGGGGGGGTCCCCGTCTCAATGATAAAGCCCCAGTCTTTTTCCGCTTCCGCCGCCGTGGTTTTTGGGCCCTTCCTGAACTTTGCGTCCTGTAACGGGAACACCAGGGCATCCACACGGTTCCGGGCGGCCCACCGGCACAGAGCGGGCATTTCCCTGTCCGGAACCGGGGACGGAATAATCAAGCGGCGCCGGTGTTCCGGGGAAGGGTTGGAGCGGACATAGGCCCCCGGAACGCTGAGGGGATAAATCCCCGGTCCGGTATGACTGGTCTCCGCCGGAACGAGGGGCGGCAGTTCCTGGCCGGGGCCGGGCCAGCGGAAACCCAGGGCCGCAAGAAAACTGTAGATTCCGTTGCAGAAACCCCGCCGCGAATCGCCGTAAATCTCCACCCGGTCATGACTGGTCCGCCAGGTGTAACCTCCCCGGTCATTACATGAATGTTCCATGTTCAACACAAAAATGGGAACAGAATCCCCGGGAGCGGGACCGGCGCTGTCCAAAATGGCGGGAATATCGCCGCCCAGGCCATCCCGTTTGCGAAGCGCGGCAATGCAGCGGCCCAGATCCTCCGCCGCGGCCGGCGCCGGGAAAGGCGCCAGAATAACCCATGCTTTGGAAATATCAAAAAAAGCCATAGTATGTTTTACACAGTTCCGTAGTATCCGTTTACCACGGGGTTCTTTATTAGAGTTGTTCAGAAACTTCAGTTTCTGAACAACAGCCGCTTAAAAACAACAAAAAACGCGGATTTTGCCAAAAACCCCGCGTTTTTTGGGAGACTTGTGAGATAACCAACCGGGTTATCGAACAAGTCCATTTTCTTCCACCATCCGGTCAGGTAGAGCTTTTTTCTATCGCGGCGGGGGCGCCAAAGATGGCCTTGACGCGGTTTATGTCGAACTTGGGGCGGCGGTCGTAAGTGTAGATGCCGTTCTGTTCCTGTTCAACATCGGTAAGCTGGGTATAGCAGAAGGCGCAGATCCGGGGGTTGTCGAGCAGCGCTTTGGTCAGGCCCTCTATCCGGGTGTAGACTTCCTCGATGGTCTTGCAACGGTTGCCGTAGCCCCAGCCGGCGGCCTGTTGTTTCGCTTCCCCGGCGTTCCACCAGGTTCCGCCGTATTCGCTGACAAAGTAGGGGATGTTCCTGGAAAAAAGGCCGTTAATGTCCCAGGGATAGTGGACGTTTTCCCCGGTCATGCCCGCGTAGGCTTTTTTGAATACAGCGGGATCCTGTTCGTAGTCGTGGGTGTCGAGGACATCGGTACTCACGTGGACATAGCCGGAAGCGTCGATTACCGGACGGGTGGGGTCGAGCTGTTTGGTTAGGTCGTACACGCCCCGCAGTATGCCGTCCACCTGGGATTTTCCGGTTTCGTTGAAGGGGCACCAGCCTACGATGGCGGGGTGGTTAAAGTCCCGTTCCACAATTTCCCGCCATTCGGTGGCGAAGGGCAGGTAGGCCTGCTCCCGGTCAATGTTGAGTCCCCAACTGGCGTGTTCGCCCCACACAATGTACCCCAGTTTGTCCGCCCAGTAGAGAAACCGTTCTTCAAAAACTTTCTGATGCAGCCGGGCGCCGTTAAAACCGGCGGCCTGGGACAGTTCTATGTCCTTTCGTAAATCATCATCGCTGGGGGCGGTGTAGATGCCGTCGGGGTAGAAGCCCTGATCCAGCACCAGCCGCTGGTAGACGGGCCGCCCGTTAATACAAATCGTGTTGTTCGTCAGGGAAACGGACCTCATGCCGAAATAGCCCTTTACCCTGTCCTGCCCCCAGGCGATATCGAGATCGTAGAGGTTGGGCGTTCCCGGATCCCACAGCGCGGGGTTCGGGACGGGGAGGACGAGACAGGCGGCGTTTCCCGATGCGCGGGCAGATGCGCGGCAGACTTCCCGGCCTTCAAAAGACACGGCGGCCTCCACGGGCGGAGTTTCGCCGGCCCTGTCCGAGGCGGGGGTCCCGGCAAACTGTACCGTCAGCAGGGCGCGGCCGTTTTCCGGATCCGGTATGATACGGTAGTTTTTTATGTACCGGTCCGGAACATATTCAAGCCAGACGGTCTGCCAAATCCCGGTAGTCCGGGTATAGAGGCAGCCGTAGGATTCGTAGCGGTCGGACTGCTTGCCCCGCGGCTGGTTGCCGCCGCGGACATCGTCTTCGGCGCAGAGTACCAGGGTGTTTGCCCCCTCTGCGGTCAGATGGCTTATATCCAGCGTAAAGGAGACGTAGCCGCCGGAATGAGTTCCGGCAAGCCGCCCGTTTACATACACGCTTGCTTTGTAGTCCACCGCGCCGAAATGGAGGAGTACCCGGCCCGCCAGCCGGTCTTTGGGCAGGACAAAGGACCGGCGGTACCAGACCGCCGGCATAAAATCCTTGTGCCCAATCCCCGACAGTTTTGATTCAGGACAAAAGGGGACGGTAATGCGCCGTGAAAAATTACCCGCTTCGTAAAGCTTTCGTTCAAAACCGCTTTTCCCGTAATCAATTTCAAATTCCCAGGAACCGTTCAAGGTTTCCCAGTCTTTCCTGACCATTTGGGGCCTTGGATATTCGGGCCGTGGTATATCCGTCATAGAACCCACTCCTTGTCGCGTAGTATGGTCCACTATACCCGGGGTCCGGGGATTCACCAAGTAGGTTCAAACAGGGCAGGGCCCGCATAGACCGCAATGATCCTGGCGCGGGCGCTTAATGACGGAGCTTAGCCATGTCCCGGGAGGACGTTTGGGCCAAAAAGTGTTTCGGCAAGCGCCAGAAAACAGGCGGGCGGCGGCGCGTCCAGGGGAGGGAACAAGCCGTCTCCGGCGAGTTTCCAGGCGTGAAGCAGGAACGGAGGCACGGGACCTTTGGGCGGGTTACGACGGAGGGGCGGCAGGTTCAGCAGGGAATGGCCGCCGTACACGGAATCCCCGGCCAGGGGGTGGCCGTGGAACGCGGCCTGGGCGCGGATCTGGTGGTGGCGGCCGGTTTCAGGTTTCAGGAGGAGGAGGGTACAACCGCCCGTTCCGCTCTTCCCGCCGGGATACCAGGCCAGCGGGGCATATCCGGTACGGGCCGGTTTCCCCCCCGCCGACACGATGGTCCCGCGCTGTTCCCGGTCCCGAAACAGGAGATCCTCCCAGCGCCCCGGCCCGTCCACGCGGCCTTCTACCAGCGCCAAGTACTGTTTGCGAATCTTCCCCTCCCGCAACAGGGCGCTAAAATACCGGGCCCCTTTAAGGCTTGCGGAAAAAACCACGATGCCGCTGGTGGGCTTGTCCAGGCGGTGCAGGGGGCCGGGCCGGAACGAAAGGGAGGGGGACAGCCTGGGGGCCAGATAAGCCCGTACCAGGGAATCCAGACTTCCGTCCGGTCCGTGAACCGGGATGCCGGCCGCTTTGTTGAGGACCAGAAGATCGGGGCTTTCGTAGAGAATGGGCAGCGTGCCGAACGCTGTTCGCGCCGCTGACGTTTTCACGCCGGCCTGCGGCGCCGCAGACATCGCCGGAAAAGCGCCTTCCCCGGCGGGAAGGGCGATCTCCTGCCCGGCCTGGACGCGGAAAGCGGCGTCCCGGGGCTGCCTGTCCACGAGGACTCCGCCTTCCCGAATTAGGCGGTAGATTCGGGAAAGGGGAAGGGCCGGAAGGGCTTTTCGCAGTACCCGGTCCAAACGGCGGCCCCCGTCATCCGCGCCAACAGACAGACTTGTCATAGCCACTAAACCGATATATCATGGTGTGTCCGGTGAGGGGAAGGGGGCCGGAAACCGGTCCGGCGGGCGGAAAAACCGGAACAGGAGCGTTGTACGATGACTGGCTTTTTAAAAATGCTGAGGCGCGGCCGCTACATAGTCAATCTTGATGCCGGTGAAACGGCCAGGGTAAAAAAGATTTTTTCTATTGGCGAGGACGAAACGATTCAAATTGTGCTGGACGAATCTCCTTTTAAAAACCTTAAGCGCTGCGTGGTGTTTACGGATAAAAAGGTCTATTGGAATATAAGCAGGGCTCAGGGAGAGATGCGCGGCGGAGAGACGGTAATTACTACCAGGGGCCCCGGCTTTGTTACGGTGGAGAACCTGAAAACCGTGTCGGTATTTGTGCGGAACACAAGCGGCGGTACGGCGATCCACATTACCGGCGCGGATAAATGGATCCGGCTTACCCTTAAATGGTTCGAGAACGACGAAGCGCTAAAGATACTGTTTTATTACTACCTTTCACGATTTGTTTCCAATTATAACCCGGATCACCCGG
>JAISLX010000064.1 GCA_031277045.1 Treponema sp. | reverse complement strand
CCCCCCCCCCCCCCCCCCCCCCCCCCCCCCCCCCCCCCCCCCCCCCCCCCCCCCCCCCCCCCCCCCCCCCCCCCCCCCCCCCCCCCCCCCCCCCCCCAGCTTTATGAGCATATTGCGAAAGAACGTACTGTTTTTTGGGACAGGTGTCAACAAGGGAGCGTCAAGTGTCCGCCGCAGTATCCTTTGTGCGCCTTCCGCGACTTTGTGGTTACAAATTCTTCAATGTTGTTATGTACTTTCGGATTTCCGCGGCCAGGTAAAACGACCCCGTACCCAGGATAGGCAGCGCGCGGTTTTTATCCAGCGCCCGCTCAACCGCCTCCGCGGTGCCGGGAATCAGCAGTAATTCCGTGTCTTCCCGCGTTTTTTCCCTAAAGACGCGGTACAGTTCTTCGGGATTGCTTTTTTTGAAGGTACCCGGAGTGGTGATAATGACGCGGGAAAAATGCGGCGCAAGGGCGTCCGCCATAGCCCCGGCGTTTTTTCCCGAGGTACAGCCGAAAATCAAAATGCCTCCGCCGCCGTAGAGGGACAGGAACGTGTCGCGGCACTGCTCCACGCTTTTGGGCGTGTGGGCGCCGTCTATCACCAGTTCAGGCTCCTCCATAATCTGTTCAAACCGGGCGGGAAGGCTAAAATCCTCAAGGCCCTTCCGTATCTCCTCCGTCCCAATCCGGGGATACGCCTGTTTCACGGCCACTACCGCCAGCCCCGCGTTACGGGCCTGTACCTCCCCGGGGATCTTTACCGAAAGGCGCAGTTCCCCGGGATCCCCGCCTGGCACACGCAGACTAAACCGGGTCCCTGTCTTGCTTATCCTGATGTCCCGCGTTTGCGCGGTATCGGGAAAGTACAGCAGGGGCGCGTCTTTCGCCAGGGCTTCCCGGCGGAATACTGCCAGGGCTTCCTCTTCCTGGGCGGCAAGGACCAGCGGCACGCGGGGTTTGATGATCCCCGCCTTTTCCGCGGCGACGGCTCCCAGGGTGTTTCCCAGGTATTCGGTGTGTTCCAGTTCGATAAGGGTGATTGCCGTTACCAGGGGGTTTACGATATTGGTGGCGTCCAGCCGCCCGCCCATGCCGGTTTCCACCGCCATGATGTCGCAGCGGGCATGCCGGGCGCACAGAAAAAAGTAGAGGGTCATAAGCTCGAAGAACGTAACAGGCTCCCCTTCGTCCCGGGAAGGATCAAACAGTCGCCCTTCCGGCCCCCTTAAACCGCGCAATTTTTCCACTACCGCCGCCAGTTCGCCGCCGGCTTCGACGTATGTTGATTCGTCAAAGAAACGGTTCCCGCAGGTGATCCGTTCCCGTTTTTCCATCACGTCCGGGGAACTGTAGCAGGCGGTTTTGCGGCCCGCCGCGTTCAGGATTGCGGCTGTCATCCCGGTAACCGAACCTTTTCCCTTTGATCCCGCTACGTGGATTACCGGGGCGCTCCGTTCGGGATTGCCGGCGAGATCGCACAGCGTCCTCATCCGGTCCAGACGAAAGCTTTTGTAGCTTTGCCCCCGTCCCATGTTGATAAACCGGCTTATCCACGCGAAAACGCCGGAAGAACCGGAAAAATTTCCACTTTTGTTCATAAACGGTTCCGCATCATGGCATGTTTTCCCGCCCCAAAGCAAGGACAGGCGTTTGCGGAACAACACCTGCGGCTGGCTTATACGTCCGGTAACAGGATGAGTTGCAAAAGGGGAAATGACTGGAGTATGATTCCTTATGGCTTCCATCATGGATCACGGTAAGCTCAGCCGGTCCGAATTCTTCGCGGCCCCCGGTTCCAAAGTTTACTTTATCGGCATCAAGGGAACCGGAATGTGCGCCCTTGCGGAATTACTGTCAGGCTCGGGGTTCCGCGTGTCCGGCTCCGATCAGGCCGGTATTTTTTATACCTGCAGTATTCTTGCGGATTTGGGAATCCCGTATTATGAAAGTTTTTCCCCCTCCCATATCCGCGATGATTTTGATCTTGTTATATATTCGGCGGCCTACACGTTTGAGGGAAACCCGGAAATGGCGGAAGCCCGGAAACGCGGTTTACCCATCATAAAATATACCGACGCGCTGGGGCTTTATTCGCGCCGTTTTGATTCTTCGGGTATCGCGGGGGTGCATGGAAAAACAACCACCACCGCCCTGGCAGGCCAGCTTGTCCGGGCCGCGGGAATTCCGGCCCAGGTTCTCGCGGGAAGCGCCGTTAAAGGTTTTAACAGCCGGTCCACGCTGAATTTGGGGAACAAATATTTTATCGCGGAAACCTGTGAATACCGGCGGCATTTTTTGTCGTTCCATCCCCGCAGAATCGTTCTTACCGCGGTGGAAAGCGACCACCAGGATTACTACCCAACCTACGAATCGATCCGGGACGCTTTTGTGGAATACTGCGGGCTGCTGCCCCCTGACGGGGAGCTTATTTACTGCGCCGATGATCCGGGGGCGCGGGAAGTGGCGGCGATAATTAAAAACAAATCTTCCCCGCCGGTCCTTGTCCCTTACGGCTTTACGGCGGAAGGGGACTACCGGATTCTTTCCTACCGGGTTCCGGGGGGGGGGCGGGCGGAGTTGAAGCTGGCGGGGTTTCCGCCTGAACTTACGCTGCGTATTCCCGGCCGGCACGAGGCATTGAATGCCGCGTCCGCCCTGGCCCTTACATCCTCCCTGGTTGCCGGGGAATTCGGCGACGGAACGGCGGGGAGCGGCTGGACGGAGGAAAAGCGGGAACAGGTCAGGAAGGCGCTGGAAGAATTCGCCGGTTCCAAACGCCGCCAGGAGATTCTGGGGGAAGCGGGGGGTGTTCTTTTTATGGACGATTACGCTCATCACCCCACGGCAATCGCCGTAACGCTGGACGGCCTGCGGGCGTTTTATCCCGGCAGGCGAATCATTGTGAGTTTTATGTCCCACACCTATACCAGAACAGCGTCTCTGCTGGACGCCTTTGCCGAATCCCTTACAAAGGCGGATATTGTGTTTCTTCATAAAATATACGCGTCGGCGCGGGAACAGTACTCTGGCGGCGTTACAGGCAGGGTCCTGTTTGAGAAAACCCGCGAAAAAAGTGATAATGTTTATTACGTTGAAGAGCCTGAGGACGCTGAGGAACCGGTCAAAAACGCGCTAAAGGCGGGGGATATTTTTATTACTATGGGCGCGGGAAACAACTGGCCCCTGGGGGAAAAGTTGTACAATTACTATCGCGGAAAAGAGGGGAACGGCCAATGCGAAGCATGACCGGCTACGCCTGCCAGGAGCGGCGGGAAGAATTCTACAGCCTTTCGGTTGAACTGCGGGGATACAACAGCCGTTTTCTTGAGATTAATTTTTTTGTTCCCCCGTATTTTTCACCGCTGGAACAGCGTATGCGGGAATTAATTACCCCGGTCTGCGCGCGCGGAAGGATTGACGTAACGGTGCGCTACCGGGATCAAAACGCCCCATTTACGGTTACGGTAAACCACGAGGCCGTAACGGCTTACGCGGCGGCGTTCGGCAGCCTGGCCGGAATTTTGCGTGCCGATGAAAAGCCTGATATTAAAACCCTTATGAATTTGGAGGGAGTGCTGGAAATAGAATGGCTGCGGGACGAAGGCCGTTACTGGGAACGAATCGAGGAGCCGCTGAAAACGGCCCTGGATCTTTTCGGCGCGGAACGGGTTCGGGAAGGGCGGCATACCCTGGAACATATTCTTTCCCAAATTGACGTAATCGAGGCGTCGTTACGGCAGGTGGCTCTTCATGCGGGAGAACTTGAAACCGTTATAAAAGAAAATCTGCGCGGCCGTTTTTTGGAACTCCTTGGGGACAGAATCGATGAAAACCGTATCCTCGCGGAAACGGCGGTTCTGCTGATGAAGTACACAATTTCCGAAGAAATATCCCGGCTCACGTCGCATTTGTCCGAATTCCGGGCGGAGGCGGGGCGGGATTCCGGCTCCGGGAAAAAGCTTGATTTCCTCAGCCAGGAAATGAACCGGGAGATAAACACCATCGGTTCCAAAGCGCCCCAGATCGAGGTAAGCCGCGCGGTGGTGGAAATGAAAAACGCCCTGGAAAATGTAAGGGAGGAGCTTCGCAATGTTGAATAGAGGTAATTTGCCGGCGTCCGGGGACAAGGCGCGTGAATCTTTTAGAATCGCTATCTCGGGGAAAAGCGGCTGCGGGAATACGACCGTAAGCGGACTGGTTGCGGAAAAAATGGGCCTGCGTCTTATTAATTTTACCTTCAGGAGCCTGGCGGAAGAACGGGGAATTACCCTGGAAGAGGTTTTGGAAAAGGCTTCCCGGGACGATTGCTGGGACCGGGAAGTCGACAGCCGTCAGATCGCCCTGGCGCGGGAAGGGGAGGGCTGCGTTTTGGGTTCCCGGCTGGCAATATGGATGCTGCCGGAAGCGGATCTGAAAGTTTATCTGCGCGCCCAGGCAAAGACCAGGGCGGAACGGATATTGAGGCGGGAAGGGGGAAACCTGGAGGACGTAACGGCCTTTACCGTTGAACGGGACCGCCAGGACCGGGAACGGTATCTGCGAATTTACCGGATTGACAATGATGATTACGGCTTCGCGGATTTGATCATTGATACGGACGATCTCAGCCCCGGTAAAATTGCTCAGCTTATCATCAACAGCGCGAATGCCGGAGAAGGGCCGCGTAAAAAATGAGTATAGATGTTTCAGCCGGGGATATTGCCGTTTTTCAGGACGCGGTCTACTCGCATTATAAAGAAAACGGGCGTGTTTTTCCCTGGCGCAATGATACCCGGCCCTGGGGAGTGCTGGTATCGGAATTTATGCTCCAGCAGACACAAACAGCGCGGGTTGTCCGGTACTGGGCCGCGTGGATGGAGAAGTGGCCGTCCCTCGCGCATTTTGACAAGGCGTCTATGGAAGAGGCCCTGCGCGCGTGGCATGGACTGGGTTACAACCGCCGCTGCTATCACCTTAAAGACTGCGTCCGCGAAATTATCACGAAACACGGCGGCAGGATACCGGACAAGCCGGAAGAACTGGAACAGCTTCCCGGCATAGGCCCCTATACCGCCCGGGCGGTGCCCTGTTTCGCGTATAATGTTCCCGCGGTTTTTATTGAAACCAATATCCGCGCGGCGCTCTTGCATTTCTTTTTCAGGGACAAAACCGGAGTAAAGGACAAAGAACTTATTCCCATCCTGAAAACATGCCTTGACCGGACCAATCCCCGCGGATGGTATTACGCCCTTATGGATTACGGGGCCGCCTTAAAAAAACTTACCGGCAACCCGAACCGCCGGAGCGCCCACTATACACGGCAGAGTCCGTTTAAGGGATCCTTCCGGCAGCTTCGGGGGGCGGTACTTAAAACCCTCGCCCTTGATGGGCAGACGGCGGCGGCGGACCTGTTGGAACGCGGCTGTCTTGGCAGCCGGGAAGACCTGTACCGGGTACTCGAGACCCTGAAAAAAGAACACTTGGTGGCTGAGCGCGGGGGAATCTACCGGATTCGGGAGGAGTTGACGATTTGATTTACTTCCGGCTAGTATAAAACAGCGCGGCTGTCGTATAACGGCTATTACTCTAGCCTTCCAAGCTGGAGACGAGGGTTCGACTCCCTTCAGCCGCTGACAATGGGCGTGGCGTAACTCCTTATCCTGTAAGGAATTACGCCAAACCCCATCGGTCGTAAAAATCAAAAAAACCCGAAACGAAAGGCATCGTGCAATAATCGTGCAATTATTTTTGCAAAGGAGCATGACGCCATGTCAAGATTACCGCGAGCCTTTAACATACAGTTACGCAGGGATTCCCATACTTTCCTTCTCACCATAAACCCGTCATCGGGGCTTCCCGCCAGTATATGCGCCGAATGGCGCCGTATAAGCTTTATCCATTTGCCCGATGATCTGGCGCAATACCGGAAGCCGGAAACGCGGCGGTCGCTCTTATTCACTATTTGATCCCTAACTCCGCTCAAGTTAAGCTGCTTATTTCTAACTTTTCGAACAATTTTCTGCTCTTTTCTTTTGGGTTATCCCGCTCCGGTTCCATTCGCCCTGTATCCGCACTTGATATATCGATTTTGCCGGCTCAATAATATCATTGGGTGACTCCTTCGCCAGCAGGCCGGCCTTTCGCAACCGGTTGTATAATTGGTAATACCCCAGCATTGCCAGAAAATTAACAAAAAGCCGGCCTTCAAGGACGTGCCGGTCTTGCATATAAAGCAGGCCCGCTTTCAGAAACGTTTTATAGCTGTCAAACATCATTTCGATCTCGTTCCGTTGTTTGTAGGCTTCATACAAGTATTGGGCGGTTTGCGGCGTTTCAGTACGGTATATAAGCGTCAGCGTTCCAAAGCGGTTGAGCCGTTCATAACAGCCCGCCTCGCTGTATCCTTCAGGATGCGTGGGTATCCTCTCCAGATAACCCTCTTCCTCTTCTGCCCGCAGCCGTTCATCCATATACGTCGCCAGGCTTTTCCCGTTTCGCTTGTACTGATAATACCATATAATCCGCCCCTGCCACATAAAAAACCGCCCGGCCTTTTTGAAACCCTTCCGGGATACCGGCCGGTAATCTATCGCCGGGTTGTTCCGGCGCAGGGGTATCAGATAGTACAGGTTTTGCGCATCCAGGGCTTTGACGTTCTTTTCGCCGTAAAACCCTTTATCCGCGATAAATACCGCCTGCCTGATGCCTACTTCCTTGATACATATAAAGACATACAGGATATGCCGGTCATGTTGCCGTTGATAAGGCGGTAATAGATCGGCCGGGAAACCTTCGCCTGAAACAGGCACATCAGCCTGAAATGCTTCCCGAGATCCCCCGCCCCGTTATACACCCTTTCGCGTTTATCCCCAAACGATCCGAGGCGCTCATGACATGGGTTGAATCCGTCAGCACGAAGTTTTCGTTCTCCCGGAGAGCAGGCCGGTCAGGTACTTGTCCGCGAGCCGGATGTCAGCCCGCCCCATCATGGCGAGGGAACGGTACACCGCCGCCAAAGCCTCTTCGTTGGTATAGCGGGCGCAGCCTGAGGTCTTGCGGGCCACGTCCCCGTTTTTCTGTTCGACATAGCAGTTGTCGTTTTTATGGTAGGAGCGGGACCGGGTGAAGGTGATGTTCCGCTGTTCGCACCAGGTTTTCATGGCGATGTTGAT
>JAISLX010000056.1 GCA_031277045.1 Treponema sp. | reverse complement strand
TCCATAACCCAGATCCCCATACTCACCATGCCCAATGACGACATAAGCCACCCCATCCCCGACCTCTCCGGCTACATCACCGAAGGCCAGATAGTGCTGGACAGGGAACTTTTCCAGCGGGGGGTGTATCCCCCTGTGGCCGGCCTCCCCAGCCTGTCGCGGCTCATGAAGGACGGCATCGGCGAAGGCATGACCAGGGAGGATCACAAGGACGTTTCGAGCCAGCTTTTTGCGGCCTATTCAAAGGTCAAGCAGGTGCGGAACCTGTCTTCGATCATCGGGGAAGAAGAGCTCTCCGACGCCGACAAGCAGTACCTCAAGTTCGGCGAAAAGTTTGAGGCCCTCTTCCTCACCCAGGGGGAATTTGAAGACCGCAGCATAGAGCGCACCCTGGACCTGGGCTGGATGGTGTTAAACGAGATCCCCCGGGACGAGCTCCTGCGGATAAAGCCGGAATTCGTGGCCAAGTACCTGGAAGCCGCCAAACACATGCAGCCGTAAGGTTTGATGGAATTTAACCACGAAGGCGCACAAAGGATACATCAAGCGCCGATTTTTCTTTCCTTTTTCGACTTATTTGCTCAAACCGCTCAAATCAAAGCGCGTCAACCCTGCGCCCGGCTTGTAATCCGCCCGGTTTTTGGTTATCATTTATAGGTGAGGATCTTCAAGAATACGTGGTTCACCAGATTTGCCCGGAAGGAAGGCATAGAGGACAGTGAACTCAAGGCTATCGTCAATGATGTGCTTGAGGCAGGGCAGGCGGAGGCCGGTCTCGGCGGGGGCGTGTACAAGGTGCGGGTGGCTCGTTCCGGCGAAGGTAAATCAGGCGGTTATCGGGTGATCGTATTCTTTAAGAGTCAGTTTCGTACTTTTTTTGTTTACGGATTTGAGAAGTCAGTAAGGGCAAACATTAACCAGGCAGAAGAACGAGGATTTAAAAGGGACGCCAAGGATGATTTTTCATTGACTGATGTGGAAATTTCAGCCCGTATATCAAAGGGAACCTTAATAGAGGTTCTTTAGGAGGCCAAAAGTGAGATACAAGAGCGAAATTTTTGAAGTAATACACCAGGACGCGGTTGCAAACTTTGAAGTTGGGGGTATTTCCGAAGCCCGGATGCGGGAATATGACGAAATGTGCCTCGTCCGGGAGCCGGAACCGGCCGGAGAAGCCGCTGAAACCGCTCAAATTGAGCGCGTCAACCCCGTGGCCGGCGCCGCGCCCGGATACGGAATTTAACCACCAAGGATACATCAAGCGCCAATTCTTCTTTCCTTTGTGCGCCTTCCGCATCTTCGTGGTTAAAAATTCTTCAATAGATTTACATGATGTTTTTTAAGTCCCGGTGCGTAAGTGCTGCTGCCTGGCAATTTTTGGCCGCTTGACAACATGCTATATGTTATGCTATTCTAACAAAAGAAGAATTGTATACCCCAAGGAAGGACTATCGTGGAAAGTTTACAAGGCGTCTCAAATACGCTGTTTATCCCCCTGGCTGCCCGTGTTTTTGCCTCAAAAAAATTCCCTGAATATTTTTATGATGAAAAATCACTCGCACTGGAACAATATATTCCGGGCGATAGCATACAAAAAAAATCATCCGAATATTCTTTTATGGCTTCCGTTGCCAGATATTACAATCTGGACAATATGGTAAAAGCTTTTATTTCAAAAAACCCAAAGTGCACTATTGTGTATCTTGGCGCCGGGCTTGAGACCGCATATTTTCGCCTCAACAATCAAAGCGCTTTGTTTTATGAGGTGGATTTACCTGAAGTAATTGATATTCGGCGTTCAATACTGGGGGAACACGAAAACGAAATATTGATAGGCGGCGATATATTTGATACCCTGTGGATACATAAAATCGATACGTCTTTCCCTTCGTTGCTCATTGCATCCGGTGTTTTTCAGTATTTTACGGAAGATAAGGTCATGCAGTTTATAACAAACATACGGGCCAATCTTAACGACGCTGAATTGATATTTGACGCTGCTAACGAGACAGGCATACAATATGCGAATAAGTATGTAAAGAAAACGGGGAACACCAATGCGCTTATGAGCTTCTACGTCAATGATGGTATTGATTTTGCCCGTAAGACCGGCGCCGTTTTGATAGAAGAGCGTGTGTTTTTCACCGATGCAAGAAAACTGCTTTCAAAAAAGCTGGGGCTTTACACGCGAATAGCGATGCGGGTTGTTGATAATAAAAAACGGGCTGTAATATTACATCTTGGAATAAACTAAATGCTATGTTGTTAGATGTCTGTAAGCTATAAGCAAGACACGGAAGCGTGATTGGAAGGTTGGGTACATATCCCGGCCTGCTCCTGGGTATCTTCATTTAGCGCAGGAAAGCCGGGCCGGCCCGCCGGCCTTTAATCTGGCGGCTTCCCGCTAATCACCGCGTGAGTTTCCCCAGCGTACAACCGGCTGCCGGGCGGCCTTTACTTCGTCCGGCCTGCCTATGGCGGCAGTGCGCGGCGCGGCGTGGAGGCTTTCGCTGTCCGCCAGGGCCTGATCGTACACCGCGAGAAAGGCGTCCGCCGCTTCGTCAATGGTTTCCCGGGACTCGGTTTCCGTTGGTTCTATCATAAGCGCTTCGTGAACAATGAGGGGGAAGTAGATCGTCGGCGGGTGCATGGGGCAGGACTTCTGATCCTGCAAGGCTTTGGCAAAGTCCAGGGCGGAAACGCCGCGGGCGGCTTTGAGCTTCTCCAGGGATACCACAAACTCGTGCATACAGGGGCCGGGGTACGCGGGGGGCAGTTTTGCCTTCAACCGCTCCATCATGTAATTGGCGTTGAGCACCGCGTTTCCGGCGGCTTCGGGAATGTTCTCCCTGCCCAGGGTAAGGAGGTAGGCGGCAGCCCGCACCGCCACCAGGAAGCTGCCCCCAAAGGCCCGCACGCGGCCTATGCTGTGCGGGTGTTCCCCGGCGCCGGAATCCATGACATCCCCAGGGACCGGCAGGAAGGGGGCCAGGGCCTTTTTACAGCCCACTGCGCCGGATCCCGGCCCGCCGCCGCCGTGAGGCGTGGAGAACGTTTTGTGGAGATTCAGGTGAACCACATCGAAGCCCATATCGCCGGGACGCGCTATGCCCGCGATGGCGTTGAGGTTCGCGCCGTCATAGTAGTTGAGTCCCCCTGCCTCGTGAACGATGCGGGTTATTTCCAGGATGTTCGGATCGAAGAGGCCCAGAGTGTTCGGGTTGGTGAGCATGAGGCCTGCGGTATCAGGACCCGCCGCCGCTTTTAGGGCCGCAAGGTCAATACAGCCGTCAGGGCCTGAGGCGATATTCACCACCGAAAAGCCCGCCATGACCGCGCTGGCGGGATTGGTGCCGTGGGCGCTGTCAGGGACGATGATCTTCTTCCGCGCCGTATCGCCCCGGCTTTCGTGGCTGGCCTTGATGAGGAGCAGGCCCGTGAGTTCCCCGTGGGCGCCCGCGGCGGGCTGGAAATTCACGGCGTCCATGCCGGTTATCTCCCGGAGATACCGGGCGGCTATGTCCAGAACTTTGAGGCAGCCCCGCACGGTATGTTCCGGTTGTAAGGGATGTATGTCCGTAAAGCCCGGAAGCCCGGCCAGTTCTTCATGTAACTTGGGGTTGTACTTCATGGTGCAGGACCCCAGGGGGTAAAACCCGTCGTTTACTCCAAAGACCCGCTTGGCAAGGGCGCTGTAGTGCCGGGATAGCCGGTTTTCGTCCAGGCAGGGAAGGCGGGCGGGTTTTTTCCGCGCCATTTGCGCGGGCAGGGGAGCGGCGGGTACGTCGCAGGGGGGAAGGATGGCGCAGCCTACGCCTTCCCTGCTTTTTTCAAAAATCAGCTTCATAAAAATCTCCTTGAATGTAGAGCTTTTTCAGGTAGAGCTTTTCCAAAAATCCGGTTGGTTTTGCGGCGGGCATACCGATCTTCACATCCCGCGTATCACGTTAATGAGTTCGTCGATTTCCTCTTTGGCGTTCATTTCAGTGACGCACCAGAGGATGCGGTTTCCCGGCAGGGGATAGCCGCCGAGGATGCCGTGTTCTTCAAGAAGGCGGAGCGTCTTGTCCGGGGCGGGACAGCGGGTAACGAATTCGTTGAAGAACTCGCCGTCGTAGACCAGGGAAAAGCCGGGGAGGGAAGAAAGCCGCCGCGCCGCGTAGACCGCCTTGGCATGGCATTGTCCAGACGCTTCGGCGAATCCCGCTTCTCCCATCACCGAAAGGTATACCGCCGCGGTAAGGGCGCAGTGGGCCTCGTTGGAACACAGGTTGCTGGAGGCTTTTTCTCGCCGTATATGCTGTTCCCTGGCCTGGAGGGTCAGCACAAAGGCCCGTTCCCCCCTGGAGTCGGTGGTTTCCCCCACGATTCTGCCGGGGAGCCTACGCATAAGGGCGCTCTTGCAGGCCATAAAGCCCAGGTAGGGGCCGCCAAAGGCCAGGGGTAGGCCCAGGGGCTGGCCTTCGCCCACCGCAATGTCCGCGCCGCACGAGCCGGGGCTTTCCAGTATTCCCAGGGACATGGGGTTTACCCCCGCTATGAACAGGGCGCCCGCGGCGTGTACGATTTCCGCGCTTTTGGGGGCGTCCTCGATGAGGCCGAAGAAGTTGGGGGTTTGAAGGTAGAAACACGCGGCTTTGCCGGCTCCGGCCAGGGCCTGCTCCAGGGCGGCAAGATCGGTTTTACCGTCTTCGCCAAAGGGAACAAGGGTTACGGGAACGCCATAGCCGCGGCAGTAGGTTTTAATGGTTTCAATGACCTGGGGATGGGCGGCGGCGGAGACATACACGCCCTTTCCGCCGCGGTCCCGGCACATATTCACCGCTTCCGCCGCAGCGCTTGCCCCATCGTAGACTGAGGCGTTGGAAACATCCATGCCGGTGAGTTCACAGATCATGCTCTGGTATTCAAATATAGATTGAAGTATGCCCTGGCTGATTTCCGCCTGGTACGGCGTGTAGGCGGTAATGAAACTCTCGTTGGCGGCGATGCGTTTAACCGCCGCGGGGATATAGTGGCGGTACGCGCCGGCGCCCCGGAAACATACCGGGAAAACCCTGTTTTCCCCCGCCAGGGCGCGTATTTTCCGCTCCGTCTCCAGTTCGGACATACCGGAGGGAAGACGCAGTTCTTTAACCAGAACCTCTCTGGGAATAGCCGCGAACAGTTCATCAATGGATGTTCTGCCAATGGCATCAAGCATGGCCTTTTGGCCGGCTTTGGTATTCGGGATGTAGGAACCCATAATCGCCGTCCCTGACCTTACGCCTGGGGAAGCTGGGCCGTGTATTCCGCCGCGGTAAGGAGTTCCCCCGAAGGTATCTCCCCCTCGGCGCGGATGAGCCAGGCTTCGTAGGGCGATTCATTGATGAGTTCGGGAGAAGCGGCAACCGCTTCGTTGACTTCTTTTACCGTCCCGGTAAGCGGGCTGTAGACTTCCGAAACCGCCTTTACCGATTCGACATCCGCGAAAGAAGCGCCGGCAGTCAGGGCGCCCCCCGGTTCAGGCAGGCCGACAAACACAATATCTCCCAATTCCTGCTGGGCAAAATCAGTGAGGCCGATTTCGATGAGGCCTCCCTCCAGTATCCGTACCCATTCATGGGATGTGGTATACATCAAGTTTTCCGGTAAATTCATGTTGATTCCTCCATGTATTCTTATTTGATTCGTCTCACCACAGGTTAATTCAGATTGAACGTATGGGTCTGCGGTAAAAAGGAAGAGCGCATATTTCCGCGGGGATCATTTTTCCCCGCACGTCCGCCTCTACCTGGGTTCCCGGTTCGGCGCAGCCGGCGTCCACCAGGGCCATAGCCAGGGCTTGTTTCAAATAGGGGCAGTAGGTCCCGGATGTAGTCTTTCCCGCCGGTTCCCCGTGATGAAAAAGAGCCGCCCCCTCCCGGACTATGCCCTTGCCGGTAACGCGCAGGCCGGCCCTGACGCGGGAAGGCGTCTCCTTTCCCCGGAGGGCCTTCTTCCCGATAAAGTCGTCTTTGTCCATTTTGACGGCAAAGCCCAGGCCCGCCTCGAAGGGCGTTACGGTTTCGTCCATCTCGTGACCGTACAGAGGCATAGCCGCTTCCAGCCGCAGGGTGTCCCTGGCCCCAAGGCCGCAGGGGATGATCCCCTCGTCCTTTCCGGCGTCAAGAAGCGCCTCCCACAGTTTTTCCGCGTCCGCCGGGGAACAGTAAAGCTCAAACCCCGCTTCCCCGGTATAACCGGTGCGTGAAACGATGCAGGCAATACCCGCAGCCGTGCCGTTTTCAATGAGGGTGTAATACTTTTCCGGGATACTTACCGAAAGACGGGCGAGTATGGCCTCCGCCCGGGGTCCCTGAAGGGCTATCTGGGCAAGGGAATCAGAAATATCTTCAAACGAGACTTCCAGGCCGCTGCCCAGGCTGCCCAGGCAGGTCCGTATCCACGCGGCGTCCTTGTCCCGGTTGGCGGCGTTTACCACCAGCATATAGCGGTCTTCCGCCATCCTGCATACCACCAGGTCGTCAATGACGCCGCCGCCGTTGCCGCACATCAGCGTGTACCTGACCCGGCCAATGCTCATGCCGGAAAAATCATTGGTGAGGATAGCTTGAAGGGCTGCCAGCGCCCCCGGACCATGAAGAACGAATTCCCCCATGTGGGATACGTCGAAAAGGCCGGCCTTTTCCCGGACCGCGCAGTGTTCGGCGATAAGACCCCGCTCATACTGCACGGGCAGAAGATAGCCCGCAAAGGGAACCAGCCTGCCGCCATGGGACAGGTGCCATTGATACAGGGGAGTTTTCTTTTCCAATTCAGCCTCTTTCAGGAAGAAGACGCCTGCCCTATAAAGACAGATACGCCGCCGGAATCGTCTTTTTTGACTGCTCAACAGCCCGGCTTGAAAGCCTGCCGATCCCGGAACGCGCCCCGTTTCTGAGGACCCGCGCAACGGTATATCCGCCCAAGTCCCGGCCTGAAAGATTCTTCCCCGGAAAACCGGAATGGCCGCCGGGAAATTGCCTCTTCGGCGCCGCAGCGTTTGTACGCCAAACCCACAGCTTTTCGGAGTTTCGTCAGAGTCCGGTACATTTGCCTGAGAGTTTTCCGCCCTTGCCCCTTCGGCGACAGACAGGGACCCGCACACATACAATGCCCCGCCTGTTCTCTCCCGGACCCGTCATTCGAATGTGGCATTACTCTATTGTACGAAGGCCCGGAAGGTCAACTCGGAAGGGATATTTTGGCTTGGCGGATGTGGAAGGGATCCCGGCTGCATATTGCAATTTTCCATGAATTATGCGCTGGCTCTGGCAGGGAACTGAAAACCGGAGGCCCCGGGAACGGTGGTTATTCCTGGAGCGCCCGGATTGTCAGGACCCTGCGGCGCTCGTATTACTCTTCGTTTTCTTCCACCGTTACGGCGCTGTAGTCAATGATGATCGTTGCCACGTCGCCGGTTTTGTCTGCTCCTTCCTCGTTGGCGGACCAGGTTGTTATATCAAACCTGACGGTCTTGGGCGAGGCAACGTCTGATACGAGAAACGAAAAGTCCCCATCCTCTGTATCCTCCCACGCGCCTTCGTCATACGCCTTCCATTTGACGGGCGTACCCTGACCCTGCGCGGGAATATAGATGTTCGGCAGCGCGCCCCCGAAAACAGGTGTTGGCGGCGCCGAGCCGAGCAGGCCGCCTCCATCGGTGAGGCCCTGATAGTAACGGAGCGCGTCGTTCTCCTGCCGGATGGCGATGACACCGCTTACCTGCTCTAAAAGGCTTGCCAGGGAAACACTCACAGAAGCGTAGTTTCCATCTGGCTTATTCGGACCAGCGGTTCCAAAAGTGTCGTCAAAATTGCTGTTATCCCCCTGGCTTACGGAACCATTCAGGGTGATGGCAATAATGCCGGTTTTGTCGCTTTTTAGGGCGGACTCAATGGTTAGACTGCCGTTCAGCCCATCCGCAAGAGAAAAGTCATCGGCAACATTGGTAAAGGTTTCCGCAATCGTTACGGCGCTGTAGTCAATGATGATCGTTGCCACGTTGCCGGTCTTAGTTGCGTCTTCCTCATTGGCGGACCAGGTTGTTATGTCAAACCTGACGGTCTTGGGCGAGGCAGCGTCTGATACGAGAAACGAAAAGTCCCCATCCTCTGTATCCTCCCACGCGCCTTCGTCATACGCCTTCCACTTGACGGGCGTACCCTGACCCTGCTCGGGAATATAGATGTTCGGCAGCGCGCCCTCGAAAACAGGTGTTGGCGGCGCCGAGCCGAGCAGGCCGCCTCCATCGGTGAGGCCCTGATAGTAACGGAGCGCGTCGTTCTCCTGCCGGATGGCGATGACCTGGTCGCTTACCGGCTCCAAAAGGCTTGCCAGGGAAACACTCACAGAAGCGTAGTTTCCCACTAGCTTATTCGGACTACCGGTTCCAAAAGTGTTGTTAAAACCGCTGTTATCCTCCTGGCTTACGGAACCGCTCAGGGTAATGGCAATAACGCCGGTTTTGTCGCTTTTCCAGGCGACGATAGTTAGATCGTCCAGCCCATCCGCAAGAGGAAAGTTGGCGGTAACATTGGTAAAGGTTTCCGCCGGTGGCGTCACTGATGGCGTGGTTGGCGGGTCATCGTCGGCCTCCGTGGGGCAGGCGGTGAGGATCAAACTGAATACCAGCAGTATGCCAAGTATTCCCGTTGTCAGGATTTTAGTTTTCATACCAGAACTTCTTGTGTCTGAATTTTCATACACCCTAACCTGTGTGCCGTCCACCCGCGATGAACACACATAATTATGTGGTAACTACAAAATATCACGTTATTATGCTTCTTTCAAGGGTAAAATGGCATAATTATGATATTTAGTGGTTTATGTCGAGTTTCTCCGATAGACTGCGTTCGGAAATTGACTATGCCGGGCTTACTCAGAAGGAATTTGCCGCCAGGGCGGGGATCAAGAAACGGGCGCTTGAGGGATACCTGGGGGTCCAGCAGTCCATACCCCCGGCGGATGTGGCGGTGAAGATCGCCTCAACGCTGGGGATTTCGGTCGAGTATCTGGTTACCGGAAGGGAGCGGCAGGGAAGGGTGGATATCTCGGACTACGTGAAATTTAAGGGCGTTCTGGATAATCTGCTGGCCTTGTCCGGTGAGACGCTTCCTGTTGTGGAGGCGATGGTCAAGGCTGCCGCGGATTTTGAACGCAAGCGGGATTGACGGGCTGTCCCGCCCTCCGGCGGGCTGTAGCAGGGCGTGAAACGCAAACTGCCCGCCGGAAACCGGACGGGCCGCTTCAAAAATCTGGAGTTTTGGAACCGGAGCTTTCCCAAAAACCTGGTTAGTTTTGGGAAAGCCTTACGGCTCAGTAATTTTGCGCTTTGATCTCGAAGTAGGCTTTGGGGTGCTTGCAGACTGGGCACAGTTCCGGGGCTTTTTTCCCAATTACAATGTGGCCGCAGTTGGCGCACTGCCAGACCTGGTCCCCGTCGCGGGAGAAAACCAGCCCCCCTTCGATGTTGGCCAGCAGCTTCCGGTACCGCTCCTCGTGCTCTTTTTCGATCTTCCCCACCATCTCAAAAAGAAGGGCAATGTCGGTAAAGCCCTCCTCCCGCGCGGTTTTGGCAAAGCCGGAATACATGCTGGTCCACTCGTAGTTTTCCCCGCCTGCGGCGTCCTTCAGGTTTTCCGTGGTGGCCGGCACGTCGTTCCCGTGGAGCAGCTTGAACCAGATTTTGGCGTGTTCCTTTTCGTTCCCCGCGGTTTCCCGGAAAATCGCGCCGATCTGCTGGTAGCCCTCTTTTTCCGCCTTGGACGCGTAGTACAGGTACTTGGTGTGGGCTTGGGATTCCCCGGCGAATGCCGCCTCCAGGTTTGCCCATGTTTTTGACCCTTTGATTTCTTTCATCGTGTTCCTCCATTTCAGAACCGGACAAAACCGCCCCATTGCCGAATTTTGGGGCCGCCGGACTTCTGATTAAATTATAGCATAAAAGCTTTCCCAAAACTAACCGGATGCGGGGGGAAACTCCGCGTCTTTCCCCATTTCCTCCAGGTTGTAGGGAGTCTCCTGGTACACGTAGTTAAGCCAGTTGGAAAAGAACAGGTGGGCGTGGGCCCGCCAGCGGACCACCGGGGCCCGCGCCGGATCATCACCGGGGTAGTAGTTTTTCGGGATGGCGATGGGAAGTCCCTTGCCGATGTCCCGGCGGTACTCCCGGTCCAGGGTAAGGGGATCGTACTCCAGATGGCCGGAAACGTAGATTTCCCGCCCGCCGCGGGCCGTGCTGATAAAGACCCCGGTTTCCGGGCTTTCCGATTCGATGCACAGGGCCGGACAGGCGGCGATGGCGTCCCGGTCGCTGGCGGTATGCCGGGACTGGGGGGCCAGAAATTCGTCGTCAAAGCCCCTGAACAGGGTCTTGTTTTGCCCGTTTATCCGGTGGGGAAAGATGCCGAACAGCTTCCGGTCCAGAGGCTTTTTCTCGATACCGTAGCGGTGGTACAGCCCCGCCTGCGCCCCCCAGCAGATGTGCAGCGTGGACCAGACGTGGCTCACGGAGTAGTCAAGCACCGCCGCCAGTTCGTCCCAGTAGTCCACCTCCTCAAAGGGCAGGGTTTCCACGGGGGCGCCGGTAATGATAAGCCCGTCGAAGTGAAACCCCAGGGAGATGATCTTCCGGGAACTCAGGTAGAATTTTTCCAGGTGCCCCGGCGGCGCGTTGCGGGATTCGTGGCTGCCCATCCGCAAAAAAGCGACATCCACCTGCAGGGGGCTGTTCCCCAGCAGGCGCAAAAGCTGGACCTCCGTGGTCAGCGTGGTGGGCATCAGGTTGACAATCCCGACCCGCAGGGGCCGGATATCCTGGTGTTCCGCCCGGTCGGTGGTCATAACAAAAACATTTTCGGAACTTAGTTCCCGGTAGGCCGGGAGTTCCCGTGGTATCTTAATAGGCATAGTGTTCCGTACCCTAACAGGTTGCCGCGTCTCAACGCAAGAACCTTAAAAAAAATAGAAGAGGCTGTTCCAAAACTTCAGTTTTTGGAACAAGCTCAGACTGAACCAACCGGTTCCTGAAAATCCAGCGCCGGATTTTGAAACCGGTCCGGCGCGCGCTACTTCAAAACTTCCGGATATTCTTCCGCGTAACGGCGGAGCTGGGCGTTGCCGGGATCCTGGGCCAGTGCCTGACGCAGGTAGATGACGGCGCGGGCCTTTTCCGGGCGGCGGAAGTGGTAAAATTCAAACATAGCAATCATGGAATCAAGGTTCCGCGGATTGGCGAACAGGCTGGCCCGCAGGTCCGCGACGATCTGGTCGTCGCCGGCGCGGATACGGCTGCGCAGGTAGTAATAGCGGCTTTTCTGGGTATCGCCGGTGCCGGAGGCAAGGCGGCTTTCGATAAGCTGGCCCGCCTCGGCCTTGCGGCCGGTTTCGATAAGGGCGGAAATGTAGGCCACCGCCCCGTCATCGCCTGAGGGGTTTCTTTCGTAAAGTTCCCGGGCGTAGGCAAGGGCGGCGGCGTTGTTTCTCAGGCCCCGCTCTATGGTGTAGGCGTTAAGAAGGTCCTGATCCTGGGGCTTGTTCCGTAAAAGGGGGGCAAGGCGGTTCCGCGCGGCCTGCCAGTCGCTACGCTTGACGCTGTCCTGGACGGCCAGGCGGATAATATCCGGGGAGGGATTCTCCCGTTCCAGCAGGTGCTGGAGCAGGGCGCGGCCCTCATTTTGATCCTCAATCCGCTGGGATTCCATAAAAAGCCGGGCGGCATAGACAAGGGCATCGTCTCCGGTGCCGCCGGCGCGGATAAGGGAACGGAGGTAATTCAGGGCGGAATCCTGGTTCCCCATGCCTTCCGCCTGAACGCGGGCCCGCAAAAACAGATAGAGGGGATTCTGGGCGTTAATGGCGGCGTACTGATCCAGAGGCCGCTGGGCGGGGAGAAACCTGCCCTGTTCCACCAGGGAATGGGCCAGCATAAGGATAAGTTCCCCGTCCTGGGCCTCCCGCTGAAGACACTCGCTCAGGGCGGCCTGGGCGCGGGACCAGTCCCGTTTGTGGTAGTAGGCGATGGCAAGCTGCCTTTTGACGGTGAAATTATCGGGATAACTCTGGACAAGGTCTTCCAAAATCGACACGGCGGCGTCCCGGTTCCCCCGCTGTTCCTGAATCCGGGCCAGGCCCAGCCGGGCAGGGTAACATTCCTCAGAAATTTCCACAGCACGGGTATAACCGGCCTGGGCATCGTCCGGGGCGCCGGTCCGCTCGTGGACAAGGCCCATAAAAAAAGGGGCCAGCGGGGAGCCGGGGTTGATTGAAGCGGCGCGTCTAAGATCGGGAAGGCTGGGAAGCAGGCGGTCCTGCCGGGTTTCGTTGAGGAGGGCCAAAAAGGGAAGCGTCAGTTCCAGGTAGTCGGTGGTGGAAGCCGGGGGGGACGCGTAAACGCCGTGTTCAATGTCCCGGAGAATCCGGGCGTAGGTATGGGACTGCGGAGGATCAAGGACGGGCAGCTGAATCTTAATGTCCGGATAAAGACGGCGGAACAGGTTGATGTTGACGGCGTTCATAATCCGGCCAAATTCCCCGGCGCTCAGGTTCCGCTGCCGGATCTGGTCCAGGGCCCGCCGCATAAGGGAGGGGATTCCCGATTCGGTAAGGGCTCGAATTTCTTCCGTAACGCTTCCCCCCGGGGGGGGCGTTATATTTGAGTCCTGTCCAAAAATCCGCCACGAAAAAAACAAAAGAAAAGCCGGCAGACAAATAACGGCTAAAGGCGGCGGCCTCACCGCTTGGAATCCCCGGTGTTTGATTTGGCGCCAAAGGACACAAGAACCAGAACAAAACCGGCAAGGACAATCAGGAGGGGCCACCAGTTCAATATGAACTGACGGAACGAGAACGCAACCAAATCAAGGGAAAAAATAAGCAGACCCGAACCCAGAAGCACAAAGGCTGCGGAGGGTACGACATAGGTAATCCGGAAAGCTCCGAAACGGCGCCAGCCCGAGGGAAACAGGGCGATTCCGCAGAAAATCGAAAGAAGGGGCCAGCTTTTGGACAGGGGAAGGGGAAGGATACGCAGGGCGGAGAGGAACAAAAAAAACCCGGCCTGCAGGAGGAAGGCGGCGAAAAACAGGTAAAGAACCCGTTTGTTCAGTTTAATGGCCAGAAACGCGCAGAGGCTTCCGGCGATTACGAAAAAAAAAGAACCCAGGACGGAAATTCGGGATATGCCCGCCAGATTTCCCAGCAGAAAACCGCTGCCCAGAAACATGAGGAGAAGGCCGATAATAAAAGCAAAACGCGCGATAATGCGGCGGGGAAAGAAAAGGCCCATGCTAAAAAGTATAGCCGGATACCTCTTCCCTGCCAAGCTTGGAGGATGTTAAAGTAAAGAGATGCTTTGGCAAAAAAACAAACCGCTTTTCCCGGAATTAACCGGATTTTGGGGGAAAATCATCATAGTTACGGCGATTCTTCTTCCGGCCGCGCTGATTTTGTCCTGCGAAAAATGGGAAATTCCGGCTCTGGCAGCGAAGGCGCCCGCCCTGCCGGACGGAACGGCGGGCTTTCCCATCGATCCGTATTACCTGACCGGCACGAAAGAGAACCGGGAATACCTGCGGGAACTCCACCGGCTTTTGGCCGCGAAACCGGAGGCGGGGGAAGAACGCTTCGCCATTGTCCGGGAGATCGCCAACACCTACGCCCGGCTGGAGGAATTTCCACGGTTGATTAACTTTTTAAGCCGCAGGGTTAAGGATTACGCTGACGATCCCTACCACGCCTACTATCTGCTGATGATCGCCTACGCGCATATCAGGATGGACGCTTACCCGGTGGCGGCGCTATACTTCGATATTATTATAAAAAATTACCCTGACCTGCGAATCATGGGCCAGTCTATCCACCTGGCCTGCCTGAAGCAGCTTATCAAACTGGTAGAAAACAACGAACAGCGGGTCCGCTATTACCAGGAACTTATCTCCCGTTTTTCCGATCAGGTCGATCCGGGGGAATCCTATTTTATGCTGGCCCAGGCTCTTGAAAAAACAGGGGACTGGAACGGGGCTATCCATGCCTACACCCAGTATCTGCCCTATCAGGGTACGATTATCCCCAACTTTCCCCGGGCGGATAATTACGCCAAGCAGCTTGTGGATTTTTATAATTCCCCCAAGGACTGGACGTTTGAGAATCTTAATTCCCTGGTAAACGCGATAAAATCCGCTATCGACGCGGGATCCAGCAGCCTCCTGTGGTCCTACCGGGCCAAGGTCAATTTTTTCGCCCGTTCCTGGGAACAGGAAGAAACCGACGATTCAGGGATGGCGGAATTCAGCCTGTCTGACTTTATGCGGAACAGCCGTATCTATTACGCCAGTACCCTGGACCCGGGCTCCAACGCCAACGAATCGTACCTGCGTACCTGGGGCTGGTCTCAGTACATCTCCACCTGGTACCTGTATTTTAGAAAAATCAACTTTCCGCTGGATCCGGAGATCCACGGCCGCTGGGAATGGGCAGGTGTCTACTATGGCGAAAAATTTTAAATTCTCTGTTCCATCGGCCCTGCTGCTGGCGTGTACTCTGCTGCTGGTGTGCGGTCTGTGGCTGGTGGCCGTCCCGTGGCCGGGCGCGGCGGAAGACCCGGACGCCTCCCCCGTCAACGCGGATATCGCGATGTCCCCTGTAAAATCAGCATCCCTGCCGGAAGGCATCGCACTGAACGGCCGGCCCCTGCGTCGGCAGGTTTTTAGCCCGCCGGAACGGTTTGTCCGCCCGGCCCAGGTCCCCCAGGAGGCGGTCCCCGACACATCGGCGGAACAGAACCCCAAGGCTGGCCCCATTCCCGGCATTGACCAGGACCTGACCCGGCAGTACCTGACCCGGTACAGTGAGGCCCCCAGCCTTGCCTGGCTCCGATCGGTAATGGAGCGGGCAGGTCCCTACCTGAGCTTTATCCGCGAGGAAATAAAAAGCCGGAATCTGCCGCCGGAGCTTCTCTACCTTCCGGTTATCGAGTCCGGCTATGTCCCCACGGCAATAAGCAAGTCCGGCGCGGCCGGGCTGTGGCAGTTTATGCGGAACTCCATCGCCCCTTTCGATATGCGGGTGGACGACTGGGTTGACGAGCGGATGGACTTCTGGAAATCCACCCAGGGAGCCCTGCAAAAGCTGGAAGAAAACTACGAGATCCTGGGGGACTGGCCCCTGGCCCTGGCGGCCTACAACACCGGCCTGGGGGGGCTGAACCAGATAATGCGGCAGACCGGCTGCCGGGATTACTGGGAGCTTGCCCGGCGGAAGGCCCTGCGGACTGAAACCATCCACTATGTGCCCAAACTTTTGGCCGTGGCCCGGATCCTCTCCGAACCCCGGAAATACGGCCTGGGAAACTGGCAGGAAAGCCTGGAGTGGACCAGAGTCCCGCTAAACAAAACCGTGGACCTGAACCTTCTGGCACGGGAGACGGGCATTGATCCGGCCGTTTTAAGCCGGGGAAACAAGGAACTGCTTCTCGGCATCAGCCCCCCGGTTCAGGGCTACCTGCTCAAAGTCCCCGTGGAACACGCGGCGCTGGTGGAAACGGCCCTTGCAGGGAGCGCGGACATGATCCGGCATTACTACCACATGATCCGTTCCGGGGACACCCTTTCTACCCTGGCTCTGCGGTACGGGGTGACAGTGGCCCTTATCGAAAGGGCTAACCCCGGAATCAAAAGCAGGGCCCTGCAAATCGGCAGTCACCTTAAAATACCCGCCGTAAAAGCGGCCCCCGCCGGGGAGCGCCGCCCTGTTGAAAATTTTGGGGGGAACTACGTAGTACAGCGGGGCGATACCCTGTGGTCAATCGCGCTGAAATACGGCGCGGACATTGTGAATCTGGCACGGGCGAACGATCTGAACATTAACGGGATTCTCCGCGAGGGCAAAAACTTGAAGGTGCCGGTAAGGTAACGATGAACCGCCGCGCCCTTTTCTGCCTGTTCAGCCTGCTGGCCCTTTCCGCCGGGGCCCAGTCGCCGGCGGTGAATATCTCCGGCGCCCTGAAATGGGACAGCATGGAAATTGCCGTCCAGGTTTCCCTGGATCTGCGTTCCCTAGGGCTGACGCTTCCCACGGGCAGAACCCAGGCGGAGGAGATTATCGGCACGGAGTACCTGGCCCTGATACGGCCCCTGATCTTTTCCATCCCGGTGGATTCCTCAAGTACTGTGGACGACTACACAGCGGATGGGACGTTTTCCCTGTACAAGGCGGAAAATTACGCGCTTTCCGCCCGGACCACTCCCCCCGCCATGACTACCGGTATGACCCACATGCAGGCGGCCTATACCATCAGCCTGCGGGACCTTTCCGCGGAGTTCATCGAAAACCCCCGGCCCTTTGCCCCTCCCCATGTTCTCTCCTCCCGGCCCGCGGCGGCCTACACCGGAATCCTGATCATCTCTGCCGGGGAACTGCCCCTGCACGGGACCAGCCGGAAGGCCCGCGCTACCCCCTGCCTGTTTCCAAAAATTTGGGACAGCGGCATGAACCTGATCTACGACAAGACCATGCTGGAAACACGGGAAACCGCGATGGTCCACTACGCCTCTGAGGAATCGATCTTCCGGAACAGCCCTTCCGGTCTTTCGCGGGAACTGGCGGCCCTGGTGGGCGACAGGCCCCTGCGGATCCTGGCGCGGGAGGTCTACGGCATCCGCCCCACGGATCTGGTTATTGACGCGGAAGACGCCCTGAGTATCACCCGCAGCGAGGAAAACCGCGAACTTCTGCGGCAGGGCAAAGTGGTCATCATCCTGGATACGGATCTGCTGAAAACCGAATTTTAAACTCCTCAAAACCGGCGCAAAAATTAAGGCCGTTTAACTCGTTGATAGGTTTTGATCTCCCGCCGCAAGCGCCCGGCCAGTTCCGCCCTGGGTACCCGTACTTGTTCCATGGAATCGCGGAAGCGCAGGGTTACGGTGTTGTCGTTTTTGGACTGGTAGTCGATGGTAACGCAGAACGGGGTGCCCGCCTCGTCCTGGCGGCGGTAGCGGCGGCCGATGGCCCCGGCTTGGTCGTAATCGGTGGAAAAATCCTCTTTAAGCTCGCCGCGGATGTCCTGGGCCAGTTCCGCCAGACCGTCCTTTTTCATCAGCGGAAGGACCGCCACAGTAACGGGGGCGATGGCGGGGTGGAAGCGGAGTACGGTACGCCAGTCATCGTCCGCCGTGCCTTTGGTTTCATTCGCGGTTCCCCCGGAACTGTCCGGGTTTTTTTCAGGGACAACTTTTTCCTCATCGTAGGCGTCGCAGAGAATCATAAGGAGGGTCCGGGTAAGCCCGGCGGAAGTTTCGATGATGAAAGGGATGTACCGTTCGTTGTTGTTGTCCTGATCGATGTACCGCATGTCTTTGCCTGAATATTCGGTGTGCCGGGTAAGGTCGTAGTCGGAACGGTTGTGGATTCCTTCCAGTTCCCGCCAGCCCATAGGGAACAGGTACTCGATGTCGTAGGCGTCTTTGGCGTAGTGAGCCAGTTCATCCGGGCCGTGCTGGTGCCAGCGGAGGCTGTCCATTTTTACGCCGAGTTTTTCGTAATAGGCCCAGCGCCGTCTGCGCCATTCGTTGAACCATTCCGTATCGGAACCGGGTTTTACAAAAAACTGCATTTCCATCTGCTCAAATTCGCAGGTGCGGAAGATAAAATTTTTGGTAACGATTTCGTTGCGAAACGCCTTGCCGATCTGGGCAATGCCAAAAGGGATCTTCATCCGGTTTGACTGGATAATGTTCTTGTAGTTCACGTAAATTCCCTGGGCGGTCTCCGGCCGCAGGTAGATAACGCTGGCGCTGTCCTCCGCGGGGCCGATGTGAGTTTTGAACATCAGGTTGAATTTGCGGGTATCGGTCAGGTCCCCGCCGCAATCGGGGCATTTCCGCGCGGCCAGATTCTCCGGGGGTATCTGATCCGCCCTGAAGCGGGTTTTGCACTTTTTGCAGTCCACCAGGGGGTCGGTAAAATTTTCCACATGGCCCGAAGCTTCCCAGGTGCGGGGGTGCATCAGGATGGCCGCGTCAAGGCCGGCAATGTCGTCGTGGATCTGGGTCATCTCTTTCCACCATGCCTGGGCGATGCGGTTTTTAAGTTCTACTCCCAGGGGCCCGTAATCCCAGGCGCCGTTTTGGCCGCCGTAAATTTCGGAAGATTGAAACACAAAACCGCGCCGCTTTGCCAGGGACGTGATTTTTTCCATCGTGGCTTTTCCCTGATATTCGGTTGATCCATCGGACATGAAGGTACTCCAGCGTGTGAAATGATTCAGGCTGTTTCGGAATTTCACTTTTGAAACGGACCCGTCCGGGTTTGCGTTTTGATGACAAAACCCGGCGACTGATATAGTACCGGAAAAGGGTCCGTGTGGCGAGGGGCGCGATGCGGCGCCGGTCAGGCGGGGGGCAGCAGCGTTGTAATGTTGTTACGGGCGGCTTTGAAAAAGGCGGAGATGGTTTTTGCGATAAGTTTTTTGGTCGCGTCGTCAATGCCGTTATACGCCTGGATCATCAGGGAGGCTTTTTTTAGCCAGTCGTTCCCCAGCTTGCGCATGGAGCTTGTTTCCGCGGAAATGAGAATCTCGTAAAGGGCGTCGACAAAACGCCGCCGCTGTTCCCTTTCGAGTCCGTTGAGCCAGTCCCTCAGCGTCCGGTTCAGGAAAGCGCTCCCCTGGCTTATCTCCTTCACGCGGATCACGTCGTCCCGGCCCAGTTCCCAGGAAAATACGTCGTGCTGCATAAGCCCGGTTTGGCTGCTTTTTACTACGGTGCAGTTTTCGTCATGCTCGAAGAGCATGCCCACTATCGACGATTGGGGAACAAAGGATTGTATCCTGTCCCGTATCTCCAGAAAGCCGGGGCTTTCAATAACGGCCCGGCTAAAACCCGGCGCGTCATTGCTGTAAATGGCCCGGATGCGGCGGCGGGTCTTTGCCGCGCAAAAGGCCGCGGCGTAAACCGCCAGATTCCCCCCCTTGGAGTGGCCCCCCAGGTACAGGGGCCCCTTGATTTTGGCGGCCATTTTTTCAAGGTACAAAACCGCCTCGCGCTGGGCCGGAATGACGGGGCTAAAGCTCATGTTAAAATCCTCTTTCCAGCCGATGATGGTGTTGTCGGTTCCCCGGTAGCAGATAAGGGACATCTTCCCGCAGCCCAAAATGGTGAGGGCGGAAAATTGTTTTTCCGCCTCCGGGTCAATCTGGTTTACGAAGCCGCGAAGTTCCAGATTTCCGTAACGCCCGCTGGAACCCATCGCGGCCAGCAGGGCCGGATCGTCCCGGAACACTATTTCATCGTCAAAGGCGTCCGGCTTTTTTTGCAGAATATGCGAGATTTTTTTCGCCGCCGCCGCTATGGTAATGCCGCCGGCATCCTCCGGCCCCGGAACGATGTTGTCAAAGGGAAAGTAGGAAATGTGGGTAAGGATGATGTTATCAACAGAATTGAACGGGGCTTTGTGAAAATCAAGGTCCCCCCGCCAGTTTATATAATCAAATATTCCTGCCATGTCTTTAGTATAGTCCCGAACGGCCGTTTCGGGTAGAATAAGCGCATGACAAAAGAGCCGGGCGGAGGAATGACCCCGTTGGTTCGCCGTTGCTATGATTCCTCGTTCGCGGTGATCATTGAAAGCGTTTTTATCGGTCTTTTGACGGGGCTTGTGGTTGCCGCTTTCCGCGGGCTGCTGGATTTTTTGGGCGATCTGCGGTTCCGCCTTTACGGAACCCTGGCCGGGATTGAATGGTACTGGACGGTGTTCTGGATTTTCGCCCTGGTTCTTGTGGGGCTTTTTCTGGGCTGGGCCGCCGGTACCTGTCCGATGATCCGGGGAAGCGGAATTCCCCAGGTAAAAGGGGCCCTGTTCAGACTGATGACCCTGGACTGGAAACCGGAACTGCCCCTCAAGTTTATTACCGGCCTTGCCGGTATGGGGGCCGGGCTTTCGCTGGGCCGGGAGGGGCCTTCGATACAAATCGGCGCCTATGTGGGAAAAGCCGTACTCACGATTTTCCGGCGGCCCAATCACGAGCGGAAAATTCTGGTAAGCTCTGCCGCCGCCGCCGGTGTCGCCGCCGCCTTCAATGCTCCCCTGGCGGGGGTACTGTTTGTGCTGGAGGAACTGCAGCCTTCCTTTCTGCCCCTTTTTGTGTCCTGTTCCTTGGGAGCCGCCGTGACGGCGGACCTGACGGCCGGTTATTTTTTCGGCATGCGCCCCGTGTTCGATTTCCGTCATATCAACGTTTTGCCCCTGCGCTTTTTGCCCTGGATTCTGCTGCTGGGGATTCTCTGCGCCCTGCTGGGGGATCTGTTCAAGAGGTGCCTCTATTTTTCCCTTGATTGTTACGACCGGTTCCGGATTCCCCGTTTTCTGCGTCCGCTGCCGCCCCTGCTGCTCTCCGTGCCGCTTGGTTTTTTGCTGTACGACATTACCGGGGGCGGCCACGACCTTATCGAATCCCTGGCGCATGGGGAGCAGCCCCGCAATTTTCTGCTGATTCTGCTTGCCGCCAAGATGCTGTTTACCGCCATGTGTTACGGTTCGGGGACCAGCGGGGGTATTTTTCTTCCCCTGCTGGCCTGCGGAGCCCTGCTGGGGGCGATTTTGGGGGAATGTCTTGAACTGGCGGGGATTATGGCGGATGAACAGAGCCTTAATTTTATTATTTTGGGGATGGCCGCCTTTTTTACCGGGGTGGTAAGGGCGCCGGTAACGGGGATCATTCTGATTCTGGAGATGAGCGGCAATTTTAACCACCTGGGAAGCCTGGCGCTGGTGTGTTTCAGCGCTTTTGTGGTGTCCGGGCTGATAGGTTCCCCCCCGGTGTACACAGCGCTGCTGGAGCGGATGACGGGCGGGGGCAGGAACTGATGGACCCGGACAGCGAGCTTCCCGTATTCCGGGGCTTTCTGGTCCACGCCTATGCGCAGGCCGCCTGGAAAGAGGCCGGGTCCCGCGCACCGGAGGGCCGTCGATATCGGCGCTGTGGACTCCCCGCAGTAGCAGCCGGGTCCCGCGCGCCGGAGGGCCGTCCGTCCTCCGGGCGGATTTACCTGCTTGGCCGTCTGGAAGACGGCCGGTCCTTCGCCGCCGCCGTCCGGCTTTCCGGCGCGGGTTTTCACATATCCCGCGGCGACCTGCCCCGCTGCGAGGCGCTGCTGGCGTCTTCGCGTTACCGGGCGCTGCCCCCCCGGCTGCGATCTTTTTCGGGGAATGGGGAACTGGTTTTTCTGGATTTTGATTCTCCTGCGGATCGGGCGCGGGCCTTTCGGCTGCTTTCCGATGCGGGGGTCCTGTCCCCCGACGGGGCCGAAAAGCCGGCGGAAACGTTTTTGATGGAGCGGCAGATCCACGGCTGGATAGAAATCCGGGGGCGGAACCGGCCGGGCCGCCATGTGGACTTGGTCTTTCCCGATCCCCAGGTATCCGCGGGCGCGGCCGATCCGGGGGGCGGCTCTCCTGACGGCGTGGAAGACGAGCGTGAACCTCCGCTGCGGGTTGCCTCCATCGACATTGAGACCGATACCGCAGGCTCCGGGACCATTCTGGCTGCCGGCATTGTCTGGGCGGATGCCCGGCGGCTTGGCAATACGGGGGAAGAAACCGCGCCGGAAACCCTCGCGGCCCCCGCCGCGGAAACCGCGCGGAAGACCGCGGGCAGCCGGGTGCGGGTCCTGAGCCGGTCCGCCCGGCCTCCTTCCCCTGGATCGGGGACCGCCGCGCCCAGTCCGGCGGGACATAATCCCCATGTCGTGTTCCACCACGACGAGGCATCCCTGCTCCGGGCTTTTATCGCGGATATCCGTAACATCGATCCCGATGTGCTGACAGGCTGGAATATTCTGGACTTCGATCTCGCGCGTTTGTCGGAACGCTGCGCGCGCCTGGGGATTCCCTTCCGCCTGGGAAGGTCCGAGGAACCGGCAAAGTACTTTCCCCCCGGCAGCAGAGGCGGTGCCCGGGATTTCTGGGGCCGCGGCGCTTCTGCGGCGGCCCTGGTGCCGGGCAGACAGGTGCTGGACGCCCTGCGGATTTTCCGCGCTGCCGGCCGGGGATTCCTGGCCGCGGACCCGGCGGAGGACGGTTCCACCGGGGGCTTTTCCCTGGAAGCCGTTTCCCGGCGGGTATTGGGGGAGGGGAAGCTGGTGGCTTTTTCCGGGGAAGAAAAACTCGCGGCCCTGGAAAAACTTTACGCCGAAAACCCGGAACAGTTTGCCCTCTATTGCCTGAAAGACGCGGAACTGGTAACGCGGATTCTGGACAGAACCGGACTTTTTCGCCTTACGGTAGCGCGGGCCGGTCTTACCGCTGTCAGCCTGGACAAGGCATGGACCAGCGTGGTGAGCTTTGAGCGGATCTACGGCATGGAACTGCGGCGTCTGGGGATTGCCCCGCCCTTTCCCGGCCCGGATCGGGATGTTTCCGGGGCCGCCGGCGGCACAGTGCTGGACAGTTTGGCGGGCCTTTTCAACAATATCGCGGTTTTTGATTTCCGCAGCCTGTACCCCACGATCATGCTGAGCTTCAACATCGATCCCCTGTGCCACGCCCGTTCCGGCCTTGACCCGGACCCGCTTATCGCCCCCAATGGCGCGGCTTTTTCGCGGGAGCCGGGCCCCCTTCCCGGTCTTATCGCCAGATATTTCGCGGAACGCGGAAAGGCCCTAAGCCGGGGGAACGAGACCGCCGCCCAGGTTTACAAAATTCTTATGAACAGTTTTTACGGGGTCCTGGGAACCCGATCCTGCCGTTACGGCCGTACCGAACTGGCGGGGGCCATTACCTCCTTCGCAAAAAAGTGGCTGTACTTTTCACGGGACTGGTTCCGGGACCGGGGCTACCGGGTACTCTACGGGGATACGGATTCCCTTTTTGTGGAAACCCGCCTGACCGATGACAGCGCTCACGGGGATTTTAGCCGTCTGTGCGGGGAATTGGCGGCGGAATTGAACAGGGACCTTGGGGAACGGATCGGCGATGAGTACTGCTGCCGCTCTTTTATCGAACTCCGCTTCGAAAAGGCCTACCGGCGTTTGCTGCTTCCTCCCCTGCGGAACAGAGCCGGGGAGGAAGACCTTGACGCCGGACGGGCAGAGCCCAGAACCCCGCGCGGCAGGGCCAAGGGCTACGGCGGTTATCTTATTGGCGCCGGCGGTACGGAAACCGTGGAGGTTAAGGGCATGGAGGCAGTGCGCAGTGATGTAACGGCCCTGGCCCGGCGTCTGCAGCTCGAACTGCTGGAACTGGTTTTTTCAGGGCAGGGGGAAGACGCCTTCCGCCGCAGACTCAGGAAAACCCTGGAGGATCTTGAGGCAGGAAAACTTGATAACGAACTTGTGTACCGGAAACGCCTGTCCCGGCCCCCGGAAAATTACACCGCCTCCACTCCGCCCCAGGTAAAAGCCGCCCGGGCCCTGGGCTGGCAGGGACGGCGCGGCACGGTGGAGTATGTGTGGACCAGCGCCGGGGCGGAACCCCTGTCCCTGCCCCACCAGGCCCTGGATTACCGCCACTACGCCCAGGCCCAGGCGCTGCCGGTAGCCAAGTCCATTGCCGACGCCGTTGAATGGAACCTCGATGACTTTTTTCCCGGCAAGAACCGGACCTGCGGCCAGATGGAACTGGAGTTTAACCCCGGGTAGGCCCCGGAACCCGGTTCTTTAGAGATGCTGTTTCAACATACCAGTTTTGCGCGTCGCGCTTGTAGAAAAATACGGGACGGGCCGTGTCCGGCTCCGCCCCGTAAGAATTTAGCGGGTACGGGTAAGTCTTTCGATAAGCTCCACCACCTGCTGACCGCCCTGGGCGCTGGTGATTCGGCCATAGGCCACGTTTTGGGATATCAGGTAAAAACCCTGGCCCCACTGGGAATCGCCGGGGATGTTCGGGTCCCTGGCGGCCGCGTGCTGGCCGGCCACGTTGAGATACGCGTTGACTTTGTCGGTTACCGGATCGCTGGGAACCGCGGCGCGGCTGTCGGAATTAACAGGAACGCCGGGATCGGCGCCCATGACCTTCCATACGCTGGGGTCGTTTACCCGGTAGTTAATAAACCTGGCCGCCGCCTCGGGGTTTCTGGAATTTTTGCTAATTCCCATCATCTGACTCATCTGGCCCCACAGGGTGTTGGTTACCGCCGCGTTGGGAAATTCAATAAGATCGAGAGTGTCGGAGGTTGCCCGCTGGTAGTTCACCAGCTGGTTCGACCAGAGGACGCAGGCCGCCGCTTTTCCGGCGATAAGCGATGAGTTGGACTCGTTCAGTTCGGCGTAATCGGCCGCTGTCTCCGGCGGGGGAATAAGCCCTTTGGCCCGCATGTCCGCCCACATATCAAAGTACTTCTGCGCGTCCGCGGCGGTAACATAGGATTTAACGCCGTCCCATTGGCTGGTTCCGTTATCACGGCACCAGTACCCAAAGAAATACGATTGGTCGGAATTCGCGCTGTTATCGGCAAAGGCGTAGACGCCGGCGGGCAGCTTCGCCTTGACCGCCGCAAGCCACGCTTGAAATTCGTCCCAGGTCATGGAAACCTTGGGCAGCGGGGCGCCGGTCTTTTCAAGCAGGGATTTGTTGTAAACAATACCGGGCATGTTGGCGGCCAGGGGAAGAGCGTAAAGATGCCCGTCCTCAGTACCCCCCGCGATTGCCGAGGCGTCCACCTTTGAAAGATCGATAATCCCCCGTTTTGCGAAATCGTCAAGCGAAAGAAGAACCGTTCCAACGTCGTCAACCTGCAGGTTGGAGAAATCACCCCCAAGCTGGACAATGTCCGCCGCGTTGCCGCCGACAAACTGCGTCTTGAATTTGCTGAAATGTTCGGCTGTTCCCGGGGCGGGTTCCGCCGCGACAATGATGCCGGTTTTTTCAGTAAAGGCGTCGATTACCAGCTGGGTATTCTTGATGCGGCTTTCACCGCCCCAGAACGACCAGCGTATCGCTGCCGGAGCTGTGGAAGCGGCGGGAGCGGCGCCGGACTTGCTCTGCGTGCCGCCGGCAAAGGCCAGCGCACCCGTTGCAGCCAGCGCGATCAAAACACATGTGATTTTTTTCATATCAACCTCCAAAAAAATATTATAAAGGGTAAACTACCCTTTGATACCCGTGGTGGTAATCCCCTGCACAAAGTATTTTTGCAGGGTAAAAAACAAAACAAAACAGGGAAGCAGGGACAGCGCCGACATGGCGAACATGGAACCCCAGGATGAAACGCCGGAACTGTCCAGGAACAGGCGCAGGCCCATCGGCACGGTGTATTTTTCAGGCGAATTGAGGTAAAGCATCTGGTTAAAAAAGTCATCCCAGGTCCACAAAAACGTGAAAAGCACAGTGCTTATAAGGGCCGGTACGCTTAACGGTACAATAATCCTGATGTAGATGCCGAATTTTCCGCATCCGTCAATACGGGCGGATTCATCCATGTCCTTTGGCAGGCTGCGGATAAACTGCACCAGCAGGAAAATGAAAAAAGCGTCGGTGGCGAAAAGCTTGGGTACAATAAAGGGTAAAAAGGTATCGACCCACCCAAAGGAACGGAAAATGATGTACCGGGGGATGGTGGTAACATGGCCGGGCAGCATCAGGGTGAGCATCATAACGGCGAACCAGATTTTTTTCCCCTTGAATTCCAGGCGGGCAAATGCGTAGGCGGTAAGGGAACAGAAAACAGCGTTGGCCACAACGCATAGGCCGCAGATGATAAAGGAATTAACAAAAAAAATCCTAAAGGGAACAATGCCGATGCCGTCCCAGCCGTTAACGTAATTTTGCAGCGTCCATGTTTTCGGCAAAAGGCTGGGATCGCTGAATATCTGCGAACCGTCCTTAAAGGACGCCATAATAAGCCAGATAACCGGGTACAGCATGGCGAAACCAAGAGCGATGATGAAAATATTCGACACGCCGGATTTTACCAGTTTTTTTATGGAATTACGCCGTTTCATTCTCCGCTCCCGTAGGTAACCAGGGAATTTGAACCCCTGAATGTCAGAATTGTTAATGCCGCGATAATAATGAGCAGCACCCAGGCCATAGCCGCAGCGTAGCCCATTTCCGCCCAGGCAAAACCCTGCAGGTACAGATACAGACTGTAGAACATCGTGGAATCCACAGGACCGCCGTTGCCGCCTGAGATGATGTAGGCCTGGGTAAAAGACTGGAAAGCGCTGATCATCTGCATCACCAGGTTAAAGAAAATAATCGGCGAAAGACTCGGCAGGGTAATAAAAATAAACTGCCTGGTTTTTCCCGCGCCGTCAACGCTGGCGGCCTCATAGTATTCCAGGGGTATTTGTTTAAGTCCCGCAAGGAATATGATCATCGGCGAACCGAACTGCCATACCGCCAGGAGTATCAGCGTGTAAAGGGCAAAGCTGGGGTTTGAAATCCAGGACGGCGGATTTACGGCTCCTCCCGTTACCTGTCTGATAATAGCGTTAATGGCGCCGTCCCCTGCGAAAAGCCGCCGCCACAGTACCGCGATTGCCACGGAACCGCCCAAAAGGGTGGGGATGTAGTAAATGGTCCGGTACGCCGGAATAAGGGTAAGCTTCTGGTTCATCAGCAGGGCCACCGCCAGGGCGAACACCAGCTTGAGGGGAACGCCGATAAACACAAAACGGAATGTAACAAACAGCGAATTGAGAAAACGCTCGTCCCGGGGATATTCGGCGTTTCCCGCGAACATAATAAAAAAATTCCGTATCCCGATCCACTTGGGCGGCTCAAGTATGTTGTACCTGGTAAAGGACAGGTACAGGGAATAGATCATGGGATAAAAGGTAAGCACAAAGAATCCAAGCAGCCAGGGAACAAGAAAAGCATAGGATGAAAGGTTGTCGCGGATGAGATTGTTCCGCTTTATACTGTTCACAACGTTCCTCCAAAATTCGCAGGCAAAACCTTCATGATTGGGCGCGTAGTCCGCCCTGTCCGGGTAGTATACCACACAATCAAAAAACATGGTAGCTTTTTGTGATAAATTATTGGACGTATTCGATAACCCGGCTGGTTCTCTGCCGGCCAAAAGCGGCTTACAAGCCTCCCAAAAACCACCGGTTTTTGACAAAATCCGTGGTTTTTGTTGTTTCCAGGCGGGCGCTGTTCAGAAACAGAAGTTTCCGAACAATCTTATTGAGGAAAAAGCGGCTAAATTTCTTCAATTCCGGATCCCGCCCGTCCCACGAATGACCAGGAACACCCCATCCTTAACTAAAATCGCTTCATTCTTAACCAGGAACGCCCCATTTTTGATCAAGAATGCCTTATTCTTAACTAAAAACGCCTCATTTTTGATCAAGAATATCTCATTCTTAATCAAGAACACCTTGTTTTTGACTAAGAACGCCTCATTCTTAACTAAAAATACCTCATTTTTGACTAAGAATGTCCTATTCTTAACCAGAAACGCCCCGTTGGGTTGTTCATTTACAAATTCGCGCCCCCCTGATAGGATTGGGTTTATGGCGTCTATCCTGTCAAGACTGCGGGAAACAAAGGTGGAAGACCGGACCGGCCCCGTGGAACCGGAAACCGGGCGGGCCGCGCTGGCCGAATTTTTGAATTCCGGCGTCAAATTTGTATCTTCACATCCCCGCATAGAACAGGTGTATTACCGGGCCCTGCGGGATCTGATGAACTGCATTGTGCCCTCTCCCGCCGGGGGTTCCATGCTGATCGAGGGGGCCGCGTTTATTGGCAGTTGGCTGGAAAGTACCGGCACGATTAGCGCGGAACTTCTTTCCCGGTTTTGTCCGGGGGCGGCGCGGGGGACTTTTGAGCTGTTCGCGGATTTTCAGCGGGAAGACGGCCTTATCCCCTACAAACTCACCGCATCAGGACCGGCTTTTAGGCAGGTCCAGATGGTAACGCCTCTGGCCCGAAGCGTGTGGAACCATTACTGCCTCCACGGGGACAAGCCATTCCTTAAAAAAATGTACCGGGCCATGTGCCGTAACGATCTGTGGCTTGAAACATACCGCGATACCCGGAAGACCGGCTGCGTGGAGGCTTTTTGCACATTCGACACCGGCAGTGACGCGTCCCCGCGTTTTTGGCATGTTCAGGACGCGCCCTACCTCTCCGATCCGGCCCGGTACGATCCGGATTCGCCTGTCCTGCCTTTTCTGGCGCCGGACATGACCGCCAATGTCCACTGTCAGCGGAAATACCTGGAACGCATGGCCCGTGAACTGGAACTGCCCGAAGCCCCGGAATGGGGGAAGAAGGCCCGGCAAAGTTATGAAAGCCTTATGCGCTGCTGTTATGACGAACAGGATCATTATTTTTATGACCGGGACCGCCATGACCGTTTTGTCCGGGTACAGAGCGACAACCTTATCCGGGTTTTGGCCTGCGAGGCGGGGGATGACGCGATGTTCGAAGACGCCCTCCGGCGCTACCTCCTCAATACCAAAAAATACTTCTGCCGGTATCCCATTACTACTGTCGCTATGGATGAGCCAGGCTTTAGCCAGGCCATAGAGTACAATAGCTGGGCGGGGCAGGTAAGTTTTTTAACCCAGATACGGCTGCCCCACGCGTTTGAATACCACCATCGTTATGTGGAATTAACCTGGATACTGCATCCAATTATCACCGCGCTTTCCCGGTTTAAAAAATTTTCAGGCAGCTTAAGCGCGTGGCTTGGGCATGAAGGCTACGGGGAAAATTACACGCCCACCATGCTCTGCGTCCTGGATTACCTTGAACGGATGAGCGGGATATTCCCTGCCCCCGGCGGGGATCTGTGGTTTACCGCCCTGGTGCCCCGGGGCGTTGATTACGGGGAAACGGTGGCGGAAGAAACGGCGTACAGCCGGGTTGTGGACGGCGCCCTGTTCGAGCTGGTCAACGAACGGGAGGATTCCTCGAAGGCTAATTCCTCGGTGTACAAAAACGGGGAACTTCTCTACCGTTTTCCGGCCGGGGTCCGGCTGATAACGGACCGGCGCGGGGACCTTGAGGGACTTACCGGCATGACGGTTCGGCGGGTCGAGGGCGCGCTGGAGTGGCAGGGCCGGACTATTCCCTTCGCCGTTTCGGGGAACGAACGGCTGAAATATACCGCCTGCGCTTTTACCAGCGTTGGGAATCCCGGCGTTATTCCCCCCAATTACGGCGTCCCGGATACCATCACTCTTTAGTGTCCTGTCCGATACAAACGGCGATATAGATGAAGATGCCCGGGAGCCAAGCTCGAAGCAGGCTTGCTTGCCGGTATGTACCCGGCCTTCCAATCAAACAGCCCAGATTATCCCTTCACACTTCCTGAAGTAATAGAAACCTGTACCTGCTCTTGGGATACCGCGTAAACAAGGACCCCCGGAAGAATGATCAGCGTCAGGGCCGCGAACATTTTGGTATAGTCATACGAATAGGTTTCGGTAAAAAATGCCAGGGCGTATGGAAGGGTACGGCTGACCGCTGACGATGACAAGAGGGAAGCGTAAAAGTATTCGTTCCAGTTTCCCAGGAACATCAGTATCCCCGCGGTTGCCAAACCGTTCTTTGCCAAAGGAACATGCATCTGCCAGAAATTACGGAAAAACCCCGCGCCGTCAATAATGGCGGCTTCAGTCATTTCCTTGGGGATAGCCGCGAAAGCGGCGCGCATAACAAAAAGGCTCATGGCTATGCCGCCTGAAAGGTATACCAAAGTGATGCCTGTTCTGGTGCTGTAAAGATTAAGCTTCATAATAATAAAGAAAATTGGCTGGGTCTTGGTATGTCCGGGCACCAGCATGGTCAAGACAAAAAGTGTAAACAATAAATTTTTCAGGGGAAAACGGAACCGGGCAAATACGTAAGCGCCCATAGCATACATGGTGAGGGAACCCGCAGTGGCGGCAGTGGAAATAATAATGGAATTGAGGGCATAACGCAGAAAATTATTACCCCGGATTACTTCAAGATAGGGAATAAAATCTATCTTTCCCGGCAAGGCAAAGGGATTTGTCAGAATTTGGCCGTTTGTTTTGAATGAAGAAATAATTACCCACACCAGAGGCCCTATGGACACCAGCACTACAAACGCAAATAAAACATACACGCCGGCATAAAAAAGGGTTTTTCCGGCCAGATAATTTTTCTTCTGTTGTTTCTGGAAGACCATCATTCCTCCTAGCTTATGGGTTCGTTCATGCGGAAAGCCCGGTTGCAGATCAGCATAATAAAAGCCCCCAAAACCAGCATTACCATAGCAACCGCATTGGCAAGGCCGTAATTAAAATCAGATATGGCGCGGACCAAAATGAGGGAAAGGCTCATGGTATCGTCTCCGGGACCGCCCCGGGTAGTGAGGGCGACAGCTTCATACATGGAGATCCGGGAAGTAACCCCCATGATAACCGATGTCCCGATGGAGAAACGGCAAAGGGGCAAATCAATCCGGGTCATAATCTGAAAACCAGAAGCGCCGTCGATAATGGCCGCTTCGTGAATGTCTTCTGATATGGCCATCAAATCTGCCAGAACTACAAGGGTAATGACCACCGCGTAAAAAATCCAGGTAAAAGTAATAGCCCAAAAAGCCGCGGGGCTTTCGAAAAACCAGTTCACCTGAAAACCAGGGTTAAAAATACGGATTAAATTATTAAGGATCCCAAATTCGTTATTAAACACAAACCGGTAAATCATGGCCCAGGCAGCGCCCGAGATAATATTGGGAATCATGAATACCATGCGGACAAATTTCCAGCCGGGGGGTTTCTTGAAAAACGCCAGGGCTACCAATATTCCGAAAAAAGTATGAAAAACCGCCGCAATTAATGACCAAAGCCCCAAATTTTTAATGGAAATCAAAAAACTTTTTATGGACAGCAAGCGCTGATAATTATTCAAACCGGTAAATACCGGCGCCGTCATTCCGTTCCAGCGGCTAAAGCTCGTATAAATGACAGTCAAAATAGGTACAAGATAAAAAGTAAAAAACATCACAAGGGTTGGCAGCAGGAAGATGTAAATCCAGGGAAGATAGCGGCGTTCTAATCTGCTTATCTGCATTTTTCCTCATGGCTCCTGCAAACGGTCCCGCGGTTAAAATCGCGGGACCGTTTTTTTAACGGATGGTTTCTTTTGCCTTATTGGTCAATTCCCTGCAAAACTGTTCGGGCGTATAAGTCCCGTTGATCAGCAGGGGAAGGAGCTTGCCAAATTCGCCGCCGTCACCCAGGGAATTGGGAGTAGCGTCCTGGAAAGAATAGCTTAGGATGGTGTTTGCTTTAACTGCTCCGGCATATTCGTCCATAAGCCTGTTCTTCGCCCGTTCCGCAAGAAAAGCCGGGCTGGGCTGTATGCGGGGACTTGAACCGCCTTCCGCAAGCATGTAGGCTTCGATTTCTTCAGGGGAAAGCATGAACTCCAAAAATGCCTTGGCCAGTTCCTGTTCCTGAAGACTGACGGTACTGGGAATCCACCAGCCATAGCCAATGCCGGTTCCGCCTATCGCCACATTACCGGGAAGCACGCCGGCGTGCACATCATTGCCATTAAAGCCGTTGGACCACTTGCTGCTCTGTTCCGGGGCGAAATCACCGATCATCCAGCTTCCGTTGGAGATAAGGGCTGAATTCATCGACATAAAACTGTTGGCCGCATCGGCATAGGCCGCCCCCAGGGTATTGGATGACGCATGTTTCTGGAGGAGCTGCTGCAATTTGGTAAAAGCATTGATGAAAATAGGGTTATTAAAATCAGTGATCTTGTTAAAGTACCCTGCCTGAAGCAGTTCAGGTCCGCCGGGCTGAATGGCGATGAGGGAAGAAAGCACCAGCATGGTGGTCCAGGCGTTCTCACTGGTCATAAAGGCAATCTTGTTGCTGCCCAATTCAGCGGAAACATCATCCCAGCTCATTTCGGCAAAAGAAGCCGATGGTTTATAGAGTTTTGTATTATAAAAAATGCCAACAGGACGTACTACAGGATAGCCCACGCTGAAAACCCTGCCGTTCTTGGTGTTATACTCAAGATTGGCCGGAATAAGCCTGTTTTTCAGATCCGGTTTGCTGTCCAGCCAGGGTTTAAGGTCCGCAAACATATTTCCGGGAATAATGTATTCTTCAAGCCATTCGGTAGCGCCTCCCAAAACCAGGGCCGGCAGTTTTCCCTGCTGGCTCAATTGCTGCATTTTTGGACCGTACATATCCTGTACCAGTTCTTCAATGGTCAGCTTGTACTTTCCCGCATACTTGGCATTAAAACGTTCAACCTGGGGCAGAAAGAACAAAGCCCCCACATTCTGTCCTGACATATAGTGGGGTACTGTTACTTCAATAGGCCCGGAAGCGGAGCCTGTGTTCTGGTTCCTGCCCGCCGCAAATGTCAGGCCCGAATACAATATCAGGACTGCCGCGAGCGATAGCAATTTTTTCATATTCATAGCGGATACTCCCTGGGGCGCGGCCCGTCCGCGCCCTCCTCTTGATGTGCCCGTCCAGGACGGACGTATGTGTTTCCGCCTAAACGGATTAACACCCTCAGCAGGCCTCCTTGGCGAGTCAGAATGTCCCGCCAAAAACGCCGGAACCAGCGGTTTGCCGGTTTCAAACACTGTCCCTGAATTTCGGCCAAGGAACTGCAAAATTCCACAAAATGTTAGCCTTAAAAGATATGATATTATTCAAAATGACTATTAGTCAAGCCCCGTAAAGCAAGTATCCTAATTCCAATGGGCCAACAGGCAAAAACAGATGGCAAGTATCAGAAAAGTATTGGCTGTTAATTTGAAAGAATACCGCCGCCGGAACGGCTTTTCACAAGACAAACTGGCGGAACTGGCTGATATTTCTTCCCAATATCTTGCTACCGTTGAGACATGCCGCAAATTTCCTACGCCCGAAGTGCTGGAACGCCTCGCCGCCGCCCTCAACATCGAAACCCACCTGCTTTTTGAGGTGTCAACAAGCCCCGAAGAAGCCCTTGAACGGCTGCACAGATCGGTTATTGTTGATATTAAGCAGGTTGTAAGAGACGCTATAAAAGAAACGCTCTCCGGTGAATGTAAACACAAATAGCGTTGTTCAGAAACCCCGGTTTTGAACAACCGCTTAAAAACAACAAAAACACGGGTTTTTGGGAGACTTGTAAACCAGCCAAAGGCCGGCGGATAACCAGCCGGGTATCGAACACGGCCAATGAGCCGGCGGGCGTTCAGCCCGGCGCGGCAGGAAGTGATGTGGAAAGCCTTTCGGGAATTGTTCTAGCAGGTAACAATAATGGCGTGAAAGACCAGTGGGACGCCGCCTGTGTTTTTTATGCTGTGGGAATCGCCGTTTCCGGTGATTATCGTGTCGCCGGGTTTGACGGGTTTTACAACGCCGTTGTCGTTGACCTCTCCGGCGCCGGAAAGAATAACAAAGTATTCGGTTTCGTTGTCATGGCGGTGATAGCCGATGGAAGCGCCGGGGGGCAGTGTCAGCTCCGCCAGCAGGCGGATGTTTTTTTCTTTTTCACAATCCACTAAATAGGTAAACTGAACGGTTCCTTCGCCGCCCCGCATCATTTCCCTGGCGTCCTTTCTCATATCGCCGCGCTGGTTGACCATACTACCCTCCGGGTTTTGGATTATGTTATACTGCCATGACGGCAGCAAAAAGTAAAGAGGTGGGGCGGTTTCAAAACCTGACGGTTTGGAAGCGGTTCACGTAAATAAGGCAGGGCGGGATGCTGATGGAATTTTTTGACGTTGTTTTTCTGAATAACTCTGTACGGCAATGGATTACAAGCGCGGCCTTTATTCTGGGCGGTTTTGCGGCATGGAAGATATGTTCGTTTGTTGTGCGGGGAATCCTCCGCCATATCTGCCGGAAAACCAGTGCCAGTATTGACGACGTTTTGTTTGGGGCGCTGGAAAAGCCCCTGGGGATAACGGTAACGCTGGCAGGGGCGGGCATTGGGATTAAGGGGCTGAAGTTCTACGAACCGGCGAATCTGTGGATAGGCCGGGGGCTGGAATGTGCCTTTATCGCCGTTGTCGCCTGGGCCGCGTACCGCATCTTTGACGCAATGATTCTGCGGCTGGCCCCGATCCGGACTTTGGACCAGCCGGATGGGGAGGAGACCGATATACGGCCGCTGCTCCGCAAATTCGTCAAGATGATTGTTACCCTTGTTGCCGCGGTCCTGATCCTGCGGACATTGGGCTACAACGTGAGTACCCTGATGGCCGGGCTGGGGCTGGGAGGCGCCGCCCTGGCCCTGGCGTCCAAGGATACGCTTTCCAATTTTTTTGGCTCAATCACGGTCTTTATGGACCGGCCTTTTAAGCTGAACGACCGGATCAAAATTGGCGCTTATGACGGAATTATCACCGAAATGGGGGTAAGGACTTCCCGGCTGCAAACGATAGAAAACCGGGTGGTCATTATCCCCAACAGCATTTTTGCCAATACCCCCATCGAGAACATCAGCGCCGTTCCGCATATCAAAGTAATCCAGAATTTGAATCTGAGGAGCGATAACGGGCCGGATAAAATCGAGGGAGCCCTGGATATGTTAAGGGAAATCTGCTCAACCCTGCCGGGTCTTGACAACACGCCGCTGGTGAACCTCCTGTCGGTTGGGGGGGGCGTCTGCCAGGTATCCCTTACCTACTTTGTGTCCCGGCAGGCGGATTACGAAAGAACCGTGAGCGCGGTGAATCTGACGATACTCCGCCGTTTCGCGGAGGCGGGGATCGGGCTTGGCTAGGGACGGCCGGAAACCGGGCGCTCCGCCGGGACTGCTTGCCGCCGGGGAATCCGCGCGGCGGGCGAACGGCCGGCCCCGGAAAGGCGGCGGGCGGCCTGGTTCCGGCCGTTTGCGGCTGCTGACAGCCTTTCTTGCCGCCGCCGCCGCCGGCCTGGTTCTGCTTATCGCGGCCGGTACGCTGTACGCCCTGCTCAGGGATCCGGAATCCTTCCCCGGCGGGGTTTCCCGCCGGACCGGGGACGGGACCGGCGCGGCCCCCGGTTCCGAAACCGGTATGTTTACCGGCATTGGCCGCCTGCGGATAGCGGCGGGCGGGCAGACCGCCGTGCTTCTTTCCATTGTTTTCCCCTATCCCCCCGGCGACCGCGCCTTTGCCGAGGAGCTTGTCTCCAAAATTCCCCTGTTCCGCGAAATTGTCAGGAACTACTTTGGGGGCCTTTCCCAGGAAGAACTGAACACCCTGGACGAGGGCAAGGCAAAGGCCGAAATCCTGCGGAGTTTTAACGATGAACTCAGGCTGGGACGCATAGAGACGCTGTTCTTCAACGACCTGTTGATCCTGGAATAGAGTTGTTCAGAAACTTCAGTTTCTGAACAACAACCGCTTAAAAACAACAAAAAACGCGGATTTTGCCAAAAACCCCGCGTTTTTTGGGAGACTTGTGAGATAACCAACCGGGTTATCGAACAAGTCCAATGATGAACCCTGCCGCGGGACTCGAACCGGAGGTTCGGCGGGGTATCTTTGTCCGGGGTACGGCTTTTTCATATAAAAAGTGGAAATCGCCCGCCTTCCTCCGTAAAAAACGCCCAAAAACCTGACAAAAAGCAAAGGCCGCGATAAACTATACATAGAGTGGATCCAATTTACGGATACAATGAACAAGGCGGGCGCGGCCCCGTATGGTTTGACTATAAGGAGTTCGGTATGAAAACAACGATGTGGAGTCGTTCCCTGCGGGGGTTCGGAATTGCGGCGCTGTTTGCGGCGCTCGTGCTGGCGGGGTGTACAAACCCGCTGGCTCCTCCCAATCTTGGCGGCGGCGCCAATGGCGAAGATACGTACTCGGTTATATTCGGCGCCGGTAACGGCGGCGCCGGTAACGGCGAGGCTTCCGGCCCGGCGCAGTCCGCGCTGGGGCAGATCGAGCCCTATACGGTAACCGTATACCTGAGCGGGGACGGCGAGGAGCTTTCCACGGAAGAGGAGCTTTCAGCCTTCGCCCGTTCTGTGGCCGGGCCTACCGAGGAACGGATACAAGAGGACAACATCCGTAACTACGCTCAAGTCATCGCCATCGACATAGCGGACAAGACAATCGTGAGCTTAGACGAAAGCCGCAAGGTAAACGCGTCCAGGCCTATGGCGGGCCTCAGGATAACCGGCCTTGTCCGGAACCATACCTACGGCATCCTGCATTTGGAGGGGCGCTGGGAACGGGACTACGCGGCGGAAACAGGCGGCAATTATGTCTACACCGATAATCCCCCGACCCTGTTGAGCGCCGGATACCATTTGGTAACGTATGTCGCGAATACCACGGAAAGCATTGTGGTCTACCCCATTTACGTGGACACAGTCTTTACCGCTGCCGGCATGCGCTCCGAGCCTGCGGTCAACGCGGGAAAGCCGGGGGCGGCGGACCTTCTGCCCGCGGAGTGGACCGCCAACTGGAAGATACTGCGGAAGAATAGCGCCGGCGGCCTTGACGACCTGATAACGGCGCAGAGTGCGGCGGGCAGCAGCGGGTATAAGCTTCTCCCCCGGACCATAAAGGCGGTGGTGCGGGCGAACGGAGAGGAGTACTGGGGAGAAACCCAGGATATCGTCATTCCCACTGTTGCCAACCGCGCTGCTGCTGCCGGCCCCGCTGCTGCTGCTGCCCCCGCTGCTGCCGGCCCCACTGGTACTACCAGCGGTTTTATGCCCCTGCTTAATCCTCCTCCTGTGTGTTACATCTATCCGGTTTTTCGCGACAACGACAGCTACGACAACGACAGCTACGACAACGACTACGATGACGATGACGACGGCTGGGTGGATTATGTTCCCGCCCCCGAGCTTTTAGGATACACGGTTACCCTGCCCCTCGCCCCGGAATTTACGAACCTTGCCCAGGCGGGACAAGAGGGATCGGCCAACTTCGAGCTCTACTTTACGCCCTTTAACCTGATAAAAGAAGAAGACTGGGCCAAATGGGCGGCGCATGACGCCTCCTCCGAGTTTGACCTGGAAAGCGGGCCGCCTGAGTGGGTTATCCGCAACGGCCTTAACGACCAGACCCAGGACGATGCGACGGACTTTGCCAACTTTGGGAAAGCGCCGGTCGAGGAGGCCAACGGGAACGGGGCGGTGCGCTTTACGGTGGTGGAGCCCAACGCGGCGGCCGCAAAAGAACTGGTAGCCTCCGGCGGCTATTACGAGGACCAGGCCATCACCTTTACGGCATCCGGCTTTACCGGAACGGCGCAGGCATGGTACACCGTGGTTCCCGCCAAAGAACCCCCTCCCGCCTATACCGAATATTCCCTGCTGGGGAATATCGCGCCTGGGAAGAACACGGAGCCGGTAAGTCTCCCCAAACCGAACTCGCCTGCCTACAATGGACCGGACGCGAAAAAGTACGATGCGTATGTGATATTGTTCAAGGACGGAAAGGCGGGCAAACCGTACCTGATAATGCTCGCCGGGGGTGCGGTAATTGACCCCACTGATCCCACAGATCCTAACGGCCCGCCTCCGGGCCCCTTCGACAGCGTGGCGGCAGCCCAGGCTTACCTGACCGCGCTGGCCGCAGCCGAAGACCCCCGGGGCACAAGCATCGCCCAACCCGTAAAATTGCCTATGGTAATGAATCTGTCGGGCGTGAACAGCCTGCCAAACCTCCTTTCGCTGATAGCGGAACAGGGGAAGTACGTCGACCTGGACCTGTCCGCCTGTACCCTGGCGGGGACGGCGGCCGCGTCTAACCCCGGCCCCGCAAGCCCCAGCGCGTCTAACGCCGGCCCCGCAAGCCCCAGCGCGTCTAACGCCGGCCCTGCAAGCGCCCCCTTCATGATGGACCTCGACATCCCCGCCCCCGCCTCCGATCCCGACGACCCCAGGCGGCCCGTCTCTCCCGGGGGTAGGGCGCCCACCATCCCCGGGGGGGAAAGAGAAGAAGGCCTCGCCATCATCCCCGCGGATGCGGATGGTGACGCCCCCCCCGCCAACCCCGCGAATGGTGGAGGCGTCCCCCCCACCTCCCCCGTAACCGGCATTATCTTTGACCCCAACCCCGCAAGCAATACCGGCAAAAACCTGGTTGTGTCCCTGGTCCTGCCGGACACGGCGCAGAGCATCAAAGGCTGCACGGAGACCGCGGCCGATTACTCGACCAACCAGGCGTTCAGGCACTTTACGAACCTTAAAACCGTGAGCGGCGCCGGCATAACCACCATCGGCGGGGCGGCCTTCTATAAAACCAGCCCCGCCCTGACCACGGCGAACTTTCCCAATGTGATAACCATTCAGCACCGGGCCTTTGAGAGGACCGGCCTTGTAAAGGCGGAATTCCCCAAGGCAGAAAGCGTCGGCCTGGCGGCCTTCTACCAGTGCGCCTCCCTCACAACGGCAAACTTGCCGGCGGCATACGGCATCGGCGGGGGCGCCTTCTACGCCTGTACCGCCCTGGCCACGGTAAACCTCCCCAAGGCGGAAACCATCGGCGAAACCGCCTTTAAGAACAGTACCGCCCTGACTGCGGTGAACCTGCCTCTGGCGACAGGCATCGGCGACAACGCCTTCGAGCGCTGCACCGCCATGACCTCGGTAAACCTCCCCAGGGTAACAACCCTTGGCCAGTACGCCCTGAGGGACTGCACCGCCCTAAAAGACGCAAAACTCCCGGCGGCGGCAATCATCCCCATAGGCGTCTTCTTGAACGCCGCGTCCCTAACCACGGTAAACCTGTCGATGGCGCAGGACATCGGCGGCAACGCCTTCCAGAACTGTACGTCCCTCAAGACATTGGCGCTCCCGGCGGCAAAAAAGATCGGCGACTACGCCTTCCAGAACTGCGGCCTAACCACGGCGGACTTCAATGCGATAACAGATGTCGGCCAGCACGCCTTCTACCAGTGCGCCGCCCTGACCACACTGCGCCTTGAGAAGGCGGCAAAAGTCGGGAACCACGCCTTCCGGAACTGTACCGCCCTGACCACGCTGACCCTCCCGGCGGTAACTTCGCTGGGCGAAAGCGCCTTCCTTGAAACCGGTACAAAGGACCTTACCATTACCATGCCCCGGATCGCCCCGGCCTACAGCCCAGGCTCCCAGGTTTCGGCCAAGTACGCCAAGACCGTTACGCTCACCCGGCCGGATAAGAACATCAGGAACAGCACCACCTACGATGAGCTGTGGCGGGATTCGTTCGAGAAGTCCTTCGGCGGCAGCGCTGACATCACCTTAAAATCGAACCAGGAGTTCTTTACCCTCCCGCTCACCAGCGCAGATATCGCCGGCAGATACCTCTTCGCCGACGACCGGGGCGGCAGCATGGATAATCCCGTACCCCTGCCGATGCAGATGTATCTGGCAGGCGGCGCGGACGAGCTGCAAAAGCTCTTTTCGACGATGTTTCCGATATGGAAATACGTTGACCTGGACCTGTCCCGCTGTACCTCCAACAACAACGTGTTTAGCACCAACGCCAAAGAAGGCACCGCCAAAGACCTGGTGGTGTCGCTGACCCTGCCTAACACGGCGTGGGGCATTCGCGATGATTCACCGGCTGATCCCTACGACTACCCCGTGTTCAACCACTTTAATAACCTCAAGTCCGTAAGCGGGGCCGGCATAACATACATCGGAATGAACGCCTTCATGGACCGTACCACCCTGGAGACGGTAAACTTCCCGGCGGCACAGCGCGTTGGTGACAGCGCCTTCGAGCGCTGTACCTCCCTCAAGACGGTGAACCTGCCAAGGGTAGAATGGCTTGGCAGCTACGTTTTCCGCTGTTCCCCCGGCCTCCCTTACCCCTCCCCGTTCACGCTGAACGCGCCGAATCTCAGGGAAATCGGTAACGGGGGGAAGGGTACCTTCGAGTGTTCAGGCCTCAAAGAGGCGTACTTCCCCAGGGTAACCGAGCTTGGCCACGGCGTCTTCTTCGGCTGCATGTCCCTGACCAAGGTAACCATGACGGCGATACGGGCCATCCCCCAGGAGACCTTTTCCCACTGCGCGGGCCTGACGGAGGTGAATATGCAGCAGGTAATAGACGTCGCCAGCAACTCCTTCTGGGGCTGTAGCTCGCTTAAAAGTATATCGTTCCCGCACGTAGACAACGGCGGGCTCGGCAACTACGTCTTTGCCCGCTGTACCTCGCTTGATTGGGTGGACCTCTCGTTCTACGAGCCGGTGGGAGACGCGCCGCTGGGCGTCTTCTGGGAATCCGGTTCAACGCCCATCACCATCGTGCTGAACCCGCTTGAGTGGGGCCGCGGGAACAGCCGTAATTGGCGGGACGCACCTTCCAGCGGAGCGTACTCAAAGCAGGTTACTATCCGTGTCTTTAACCAGGACAGGGACGGGCACACCCGATACTCCGACCACACAGAGAATTGGATTCAGACATGGCAGACGTGGTTTGGCTCAAAAGCGTCGCTCGGCGTCTCGTATGATGTGTATGATGATTAACGGGCGCCCACTCCCCGCCGCGGCGGGGGGCCGGCCCCCCTTGTGTCCTTTGTGGGCAGACACTAATTACAAGGAGTTGAACTATGGCACAGAAAACATTCTGGAAGGTGTAGCTCAGGCGGAACCTGCTCACCAAGGATGTGGAGAATGACTTTGTGGCGGAAGTTTCCACGGCGGGCAATACCCTGCGCAACGCGGACATCGCCGCCCGCATTGTGGCGGGCCGCTCGGAACTGCGCCCGCAGACCATAGCGGGAATCCTTGAGGCGCGGGACGAGATCGTGCGCGCCGCCCTGGCGGACGGCTCCGCGGTGCAGGACGGCTGCGTGCGCATCGCCCCGCGGGTTTCAGGCTCGTGGACCGGCGTGAACCACGCCTTTGACAGCGCCGCCCACAAGTTACGGTGGACGCAAGCCCCGCCCCGGAACTGCGCGCCGTCCTTGAGACCGTGGGGGTGGATGTCCTGGGCGAAAAGGATTCCGGGGCCCTCATCGGCCTTGTAACCGACGTTACCACAGGCAAAACCGACGGCACGATCACCCCCGGCGAGGACATCGTGGTAACAGGCGACAAGCTCAAAGTAGCCCCGGAGGACGACAACACCCTGGGCGTCTTCTTTGTGAACGCCGCCGGGGCCGAAACCCGCGTTACCCGCAACTCACGGAAAACCAGCCCAAACGCCTCGTGTTCCGCGTCCCCTCCCTGCCCCCAGGCACATACACCCTCAAGATTGTTATGTGCAATGCCGATTCAACTGGAAAAAATATGAATTGTATAAAAAATAATACGCCATGTGGGATATTGATTGTTTTTACTATGGTGTATCATCAAAGCAACGTTTATAGGAACTTATGAGATGAAATTATATAAGGAGAGGCTGTATTGGCAATTATTGGACTTGTTCGATAACCCGGTTGGTTATCTCACAAGTCTAATATAAGAACATTGGATAGGTTTCATTTGTCATTTGCGGAATACGCGGGAGCAGATGTATTATTAACGACAGATGATAAGTTTAAAAAGGCGTGTTCGAGATTAAAATTAAATATAAACGTAATGAATCCATTAAATTTTTTACTGGAGGAAATGGGAAATGAATCAAACGATTAATGTAAATAATTTAATCGAGATTAGGAGAATAGGTTTACAAGCATTAAAAGAAGCTTTGGGACCTGTTGGAATGGTTAGATTTATTCGCAAGGTCTGGTTTAATACCCCGGAGCTTGCTCCGGCTCAAACAAGGCAACGCTTTCAAAAATTTGGTATTAAACCAGACGGTATAATAAACTTCCTATTCGAACGAGCCTCTGTTCCGAATCA
>JAISLX010000036.1 GCA_031277045.1 Treponema sp. | reverse complement strand
TCTGGTGCGGCATCTGCGGCAGTCTGGGCGCGGACACCCGTCTGACCCGGACTTTCGTTGACATGGGGCTTGACGAGCTTTCGGTCGAACCTTCCTTTATACTGAAGCTGCGCGCCCTTATCGCCGAATGTTGAAATAATGGTCTCCATTACGGTGTAAGCCAAGCCTACACTACGGCGTAAGCCTCCCTTACATTACGGTGTAAGCTTTCCTTACATTACGGCGTAAGCCTCCCTTACATTACGGTGTAAGTCAGACCTCCCTTTGCGGGAGGCGGTCAAAGACGGCGGATCACGCGGTTCGTGTGGTTTCGGGTTATCGAACAAGTCCAATGCCGGGCGCGCGGGCTCCTTTCCCTCCGGGCTCTCTATTGAAAACATCCCCAAAATACAACACATTAGAGTTGTTCAGAAACTTCAGTTTCTGAACAACAACCGCTTAAAAACAACAAAAAACGCGGATTTTGCCAAAAAACGCGATGGAGGCCGGCTTGAATAGAATTGTCTCAAAAAGGCAGCTTTCCGCGGAAGTGTTCGAGATGATCGTGGAGGCGCCCCTTATCGCCAGGGCGCGGAAGGCGGGGCAGTTTTTGATTGTCCAGATTGACGGCGAATGGGGGGAGCGGATCCCCCTGACTATAGCGGACGCGGACAGCGGCGCGGGGACCCTGACCCTGGTGTTTCAGACGGTGGGGGCCAGTACCCACAGGCTGGCCCGCAAGGAGCCGGGCGAGTTTGTGGAAAATATCCTGGGCCCTCTGGGAAACCCCACCCATATCGAAAAATTCGGGACCGTGGTCTGCGTGGGGGGCGGTATCGGCACGGCCCCCCTGTTCCCCATTGTCCAGGCCATGAAAGCCGCGGGAAACCGGGTGCTGGTGATAAGCGGGGCGCGGAACGCGGAACTGCTGGTCTTCGAGGACCGGATGCGGCTCTACGCGGATGAATTTGTCGTTGTTACCGATGACGGCTCCCGCGGCAGGAAGGCCCTGGTTACCGAACCTCTGCGGGAGTTCTGCCAGGCAAGCCCCCGGCCGGATATGTCGGTGGCTATCGGCCCGCCTGTTATGATGAAGTTCTGCGCCCAGGTTACGAAGGAACTGGGGGTGCCCATCATGGTGTCCCTGAACACCATCATGATCGACGGGACCGGGATGTGCGGCGGCTGCCGCGTAAATGTAGGGGGCCAGACCAGGTTTGTGTGCGTGGACGGCCCGGAATTTGACGGCCACCAGGTGGATTTTGACGCCATGATGGTCCGGATGCGGGCCTTTAAGGAACGGGAGGACCGGGATCACCACCGCTGCCACCTGGAACTGGGCCTGGAGGAACCGCAGGCGGTAGTCCCGCAAGCGGCAGGCTCACGTTGAACGGCGAAGCGTTGTTCGCGCAAGGAAATACTGTGGACAGTACACAAACTCAAAACGCCCTTGACGCGGAGGCGGGGAAGATTCTGGCCTCCCTCGCGGAAAAGACGGCGCGGGGCCTTGGCCCCCGTGAACGGGCGGCTATTCCCGCCCAGGAAATGCCCGTCCAGGAAAGCCGGGTCAGGCGGGGCAACATGGACGAAGTGGCCCTGGGCTACAGCGAAAACCAGGCGCGTGTGGAGGCGGAACGCTGCCTTGGCTGCAAAAACGAACCCTGCGTCAAAGGCTGCCCGGTGGGGGTCCCCATCCCCCGTTTCATCGCGGAGATCCGGCGGGGGAATTTCAAGGCGGCGGCGGATACCATCAAGGAAACCAACCTGCTCCCCGCGGTCTGCGGCAGGGTCTGCCCCCAGGAACGGCAGTGCCAGGCCGAGTGTACGCTGGGGAAAATCCTGAAAAGCGTTGACAAGGCTGTGGCTGTCGGCAGGCTGGAACGTTTCGCGGCGGACTGGGAGCGGGAACAGGGCAGGCGGAGCCCGCCTGAGCTAAAACCCCCCACGGGGAAAAAAATCGCTGTCATCGGTTCCGGTCCCGCGGGGCTTACCGCGGCGGCGGATCTTGCCAGGGAGGGCCACAAGGTTACGGTTTTTGAGGCCCTCCACCGGACCGGGGGGGTCATGGTCTACGGCATCCCCGAATTCCGGCTCCCCAAGCGGATTGTCCAGGCCGAGGTGGACGGGCTTGCCGCCATAGGGGTTAATTTCCAGACCAACTACCTGGCCGGCCGTACCCGGACTATCGGGGAACTTCTGGAAGAAGACGGTTATGACGCGGTGTTTATCGGCGCGGGCGCGGGACTGCCCAAATTCCTGGGCGTTCCGGGGGAACATTACGCGGGGGTCCTCAGCGCCAACGAGTACCTTACCCGGGCCAATTTGATGAAGGCTTACCGGGAAGACCTCGCCGCCACCCCCAGCTTCCGGGCCAAAACAGCGGCGGTAATCGGCGGCGGAAACGTGGCTATGGACGCCGCCCGTATGGCCCTGCGGCTGGGGGCGGAACAGGTCCACGTAATTTACCGCCGCGCCAGGGAGGAAATGCCGGCCCGCGCGGAAGAGGTGGAACACGCCCGGGAAGAAGGGATCGTGTTCGATTTTCTCCGGAACCCCGTCAGGATCCTCGGCAACGACCGGGGCTTTGTTACCGGCATGGAACTCCGGCAGTTCCGGCTTGGCGAAACGGACCAGTCCGGCCGCCGCAGCCCCGTGGCCATCCCCGGTTCGAAGTACAACTTTGACTGCGATATGGTGATCGTTGCCCTGGGGAACGATCCCAATCCCCTGCTCACCAGGACCAGCCCCGGCCTGGCCGCCGGTAAACGGGGCCAGATCATCGTGGACGAAAACCAGAAAAGCTCCCTGGACCGGGTTTACGCCGGGGGGGACATTGTCCTGGGGGCCGCCACCGTGATCCTGGCTATGGGGGAAGGCCGCCGGGCCGCCGCCGCCATTAACCGGCTTCTTGCGTAATCAAAATCGCCGGGATATTATGAATAGTATGAGATTCGCTGTTCCGCTGATCTCCGCGGGCCCGCTGAGCGTGAAAGCGCGGCAAAACGCCGGTCTTGCGGGCGTTTTGCCGGTCCTCTGGCTTTTTCTGGCCTTTCCGTGCGGACTCTGCGCCCAAAACGCCGGATCCCCGCTTACGGCGGTGCAGAACTACCGGATTGGCCGGGATCTGGAATTCAGCGGCCGTATCGCCGAGGCGGAACGGTACTACAACGAAACGGTCCGTATCTGCCGGGACGAGGTAGCCCGGAACATCGCCAGCCAGGACACCTACACCGCCATTACCTGGGCCCTTCTGCGGCAAAAAAAATACACCGAGGTTATCAGATGGGCAGAACAGGGGCTGCGGCTGTTCGCCGGCGAGTACCGCATCCTTGAAACTATGGGCGAAGCCTATTTTTACCTGAACGACTACGACCGTTCCCTTGAATGTATGGGGCGTTACGCCAACGCCGTCCCCCAGGGGGAGCGCAGTTCGGTGGCCTACTTTTTTATCGCCGAAATCTTCCGGCTTCGCCGCCAGTATTACCACGCCGACATCGCCTATACCACCGCTCTGCGGCTGGACCCGGGGGTTTCCCTGTGGTGGTACCGCCTTGCCACCGTGCGGGAAGCCCTGGGGGACTATCCTGCCGCCGCCGAATCTTTCAGGCGGGCCCTGCGGCTCAACCCCAACTACGCCGAATCGAGCGCGGGCCTGGCCCGTGTCCAGGAACGGCTGAATTAGGCGCGCGGAGCGGCTGGGGGTCCGGGATCAGGGCAGGGCAGGCCCGGTCCGTCCCTCCCTCCCTCCCTCCCTTGCAGGTTTTTTTCTCTTTTTTTTGAAAATATTGTAGTAAACCACTTGCCTTTTTTTGAGACCTCTGGTAAGATGGGCGCTAAAGTCCGGTAACGTGGATACATTGCCGGAACATACTGTTTTTGGAGGAAATATGAGAAAATTTATTGGTGTAGCGGCGCTGCTTTGTTTCGGCGCGGTCATGGGGTTTGCGGGAGCCAGCAAGGATGCGTCCGGCGGCAGTGCGGCCGGCGGTAAGGTGAAAGTAGGCGTATCCATGCCTACGCAGAGTCTGCAGCGCTGGAATCAGGACGGCGCAAACATGAAGCAGCAGCTTGAAGCCGCGGGTTACGCCGTTGACCTGCAGTACGGCGGGGACAACGAAATTCCGGTGCAGGTGTCGCAGATAGAAAACATGATCAGGGGCGGCGCCAAAATCCTTGTTATCGCGGCTATCGACGGTTCATCCCTTTCCGGGGTTCTGGCGGATGCCAAGGCAAAGGGTATCCCCGTTATCGCTTACGACAGGCTGATAATGAACAGCGACGCGGTAAGCTACTACGCTACGTTTGATAACTTCAAAGTGGGCGTAATGCAGGGGCAGTACATCGAATCGAAGCTGAACCTCAAAAGCGCGGCGGGTCCGTTCAACATTGAGCTTATTACCGGCGACTCGGCTGACAACAACGTAAACTTCTTCTTCGGCGGCGCGAT
>JAISLX010000020.1 GCA_031277045.1 Treponema sp. | reverse complement strand
GAGCCCTGGATCGAGTCGGTGGAAAGGTTGGGCCCCACAAACTGGTGGATGTCGTACTGTTCAACGCCCTGCTGGGCTTCCCATACCGCGTCCGCGCCGGGCCAGCCCTGGGCGGTCATGAAGATCTGGCCTTTGAAATCCTCCACGGAAACGGCGGCATCGGGGTTAATAATGCCCGCCTGATACCAGCGGTGCATATACTCAAAGATCTCCCGCACATCGGGTTGTTCCAGCGTAAACACAACCTTGTGGTTCGGGTCGTTCAGGTTCATGCCCATCGGGGCAAGACCGGCGGACAGGGTGTCGTAGTTCCGGAAAGGCTGGTAAGAGCCGCCGTTGGAAATACGGTAGGGGTAAAACCGGGAGCCTTCCCCGGCCTTGATGGCGCGGAAGTACTTATCCATGCTGACAAGGTCGGTTTTGGTGATGTCGATATTGTATTTGGTTACGTAATTGTGATCCCAGACAACCCACTGGGTAATAGCAGAATCCTTCCAGGTGGGGACGGCGTATATCCTGCCTTTAATTTTAACGCCGGTCCAGATGTCCTGGGGGATAAGGTTCCACAATTTGGGGCTGGCGGTTTTTACCAGGTCCGTCAGATCCGCAAAGGCGCCCTGGGCAACCCGCTGGCTGTAGTCGGTAAGGTCATCGAACATAATGTCGAAGTATTCGCCCGAATTGATGATCGTCGTAAAGCGCTGCTGCTGATCCCCCCAGCCGGAGATCTTGAGCTCAAAACGGACGCCGATTTGCTTTTCGGTATAATCGCTCATAAGGCGGGCACATTCCGCGAGTTCCGCCGAATCACTGCCCACAAGCCACCAGGTAACCGTGGGAACTCCGGACGTGCTTTGGGAGCCCGCCGCCCGTCCCGCCGCGGAAACCGTCAGGGTAAGGCATGCCAGGAGAACAAACCCCAGTAGAATCTTTTTCATACATATAACTCCTTTACAATTTTAATACCGGCGCAAAGATCCAACGGATCATCCTTTTACGGCGCCGATAGTTAAGCCCGAAATAAAGTAACGCTGGAAAAACGGATACGCGCAGGCAATGGGCAGAACCACGACCACCACAATAGCCATCCGCGCCGCCTCTTTGGGCATCTTCATAATCATTTCCGCCTGCGAAGCCCCCAGAATAAGGGCGTGCTGGGCCATAGCGTTAATATCCGTAAGAAGCCTGTTGAGGAATGCCTGAAGCGTGTAGAGCTTCATATCGTCGATGTACAGCATGGCCTGGAACCAGTCGTTCCAATAGGCAAAGCTTAAAAAAAGTCCGATAGTGGCGATTACCGGAAGGGACAGGGGCAGGATAATGCGGAAATAGACCGTGAACTGGCTGGCGCCGTCTATCTTCGCGGATTCCACCACCGAATCGGGGACGGTGGATCGGAAAAAGGTCTTGCAGACTATCACGTTGAACGAGGAAACGCACAGCGGCAGGATCAGCGCCCAGGCCGAATTGCGGAGCCCCAAAAACTGACTGGTTACAAAATAGGTCGAAACCAGGCCGCCGTTAAAGACCATGGGAATAAACACCAGCCAGGTAAAGAATTTCTGCAGCTTGTATTCAAGACGAGAGAGTATGTAGCCCATTGACGTGGTAAGCATTATTCCCAGGAGCGTACCGCCGCCGGTAACAAACAGGGACATGCCCAGGGTACGGAGTATCATGGTCCGCTGTTCGTAGAGGAATTTGTAACCTTCAGACGAAACCACCGTGGGAATAAGGCGGTAACCGGATTCCTGTATCGCCATTTGGTCGGAAAAAGAAATGGCGATAACCAGCAGCAGAGGTATCAGACAAACCGCCGCCAGAATTATAAGCACAAGATTAAAAACCGCGTTGGAAAAAGGCCCGATACGGGTAAAACGGGATATACCTTCGGTAGTTTTCATTATTGCCCCTAGATCATCGCCGAATCGGCGTCGATTTTTTTGACTATTTGGTTCACCAAAAGTATGGTGAAACAACTGATAACCGCCTGAAGCAGCGCCGCGGCGGAAGCCATCCCAACCGTGGAAGAACGGAGTTGTTTATAGACAAATACGTCGATGGTGTAGACAACCCGGTACAGGGAATTGGAATCGCGGGGAACCTGGAAGAAAAGCCCGAAATCCGAATAGAATATCCTCCCCGCCGAAAGGATGAACATAAGCACGATAACGGTTTTTATCATCGGCAGGGTAATTTTCCTTATCTGCTGCCACTTGGTAGCGCCGTCAATAATGGCGGCCTCGTAAACCGTTTTGTCTACCGAGGTAATAGCCGCCAGGTAGATAACCGTTCCGTAACCTACTCCCTTCCACTGGCTCATAAAGATAAGGAAGCCCGGCCAGAAGGTCCTGTCGGTGTACCAGTTATGCTGGGGAAGCCCCAGGTCCAGGGCAATCATGTTTATCATACCCATGTCGTAACTAAGAAAAGCCCACACCACAGCGGACACGACAACCCACGAAAGAAAGTACGGGAAAAAAAGAATGGTCTGATAGATTTTCGCCAGAAGTTTGTTGCGCAGTTCGCTGATAATAAGGGCCAGGGTTACGGGGATTACGATCCCGCAGAGAATCATAACCACGTTGTAAAGCAGGGTGTTCCTGATAATTATCCAAATGTCGGGGTTGCTGAACAGGAACTTAAAGTTGTCAAGGCCAATCCACCGGCTTTTGGCGATACTGTTAATAAACCCGCCGGATATACGGTAATCCTTAAAGGCAATAATAATACCGAACATCGGCACATAGCAGAAAAGAAAATACCAGACCGCCGTCGGCAGGGCCAGCAGCGTGTATTCGGTATCGTCCTTTGACCAGAAACGCTTTTTCGTTTTCACCATCATTACTACACCACATCCCGTAAATTTTAGGAACCGGTTTCATCGGCGTTGCCAGGGCAGCTTTGCCGCCGCGCCAGACGGTTTTTGAAACCGGCCCATGATACGATTTACGCGGACCGTCCGCGGCCGCACGTAAATCCACACCATTAAGGTTTCCACGAAACCAAAATCGCGGAAAAACCCTTTCCATTGAAATGCCCGGGTGCAAGGCCCGGTTCTCCGGGGCGGCTCATGCCGGACTTCAGCGGTTATTGGGCTTGTGAGATAACCCGGCTGGTTATCTCACAACTCTATTATCCGGAAACTTTGTATTTTCGAATAATTCTATTTTCCCGCCGAAACTCCCCATCTTCGTTAGTATAATATACTTTTAGGTTTTTACCAAGTTTTTTTTGTGATTTTGTCGATTTTTTTTGTACGCGCTGGTACAATATCTGTATGGAAAAGACATTTGTTATGTTAAAACCCGGAGTTCTGCAGCGGCGTATCGCGGGGGAACTGCTGAACCGCTTTGAACGAAAGGGCCTTAACATTACGGCCCTTAAACTGCTGCGAATGGATCGCGGAATGGCGGAGGCTCACTACGCCGAACACAAAGGCCGGGATTTTTACGAAAAGCTGGTGGAGTACACTGTTTCCGGTCCGGTAATCGCTCTGGTCCTGGAGGGGGAGGACGCTGTCGCCGTGGTCCGCCGCCTCGCGGGACCCACAAATCCGCTGGAAGCCCTCGCCGGGACTATCCGGGGCGACTACGCCGCCCGGACCCGGTTTAACATTGTTCACGCCTCGGACTCGGCGGCCAGCGCGGAACGGGAGGCCGGATTGTTTTTTAAGCCCGAAGAGTTCTGCCCCTGGGACGACGGCAACCGGGGCTGGTTTTAACTCGGCGGCGCACTGACCCTGAACGCTTCCAAGAACGCGGCGTTGGCGATAAAATAGTCCCATGTTCGACAATCTTACCCAAAAAATCTCGGACGCCCTGCGTTTTGTGGCGGGGAAGTCCACAATCACCGAAAAAAACATTGATGACGCCGTAGACGCCATCAAGATGGCCCTGCTGGAAGCGGACGTTAACCTGCGGGTGGTTCGCCGTTTTGTCAACTCCACGGTAGAGGAAGCCAAGGGCGAGCGGGTCCTGCGCTCGGTGGATCCGGGCCAGCAATTTACCAAGATCGTTCATGACAAGCTGGTGTCCTTTCTGGGCGGCGGCGCGGAGGGGGTTGGCGGGGCCCTGAATCTGCGGGGGCCGGATGTCTTGTCCTCGATCCTCATGCTGGGGCTCCAGGGTTCCGGAAAGACCACCAGCGCCGCCAAACTGGCCCTGCGGCTCAAGAAGGGGGGCCGCAAACCTCTGCTGGCGGCCTGCGACCTGGTGCGGCCCGGCGCGGTGGAACAGCTTTCCGTCCTGGGCGCCCAGATCGGCGTTCCGGTTTACAAAGAGGAAGGCGCCGCCGACGTGGTAAAAGTCTACCGGGGGGCCGCGGACTGGGCCCGGAAAAACCTTGTCGATACCCTGGTCATCGACACCGCCGGACGGCTCCAGATAGACGAGGCCATGATGGCGGAACTGGCCCGGCTTAAAGAGGCCGCCAAGCCCGACGAACTCCTCCTGGTGGCGGACGCGATGACCGGCCAGGCCGCCGTGGATATCGCCAGGGCCTTTGACGAAAAGATCGGCCTTACCGGCGTTGTGCTGACCAAATTCGATTCCGATACCCGGGGCGGGGCGGCGCTCTCCCTCAAAACCATCACCGGCAAACCCCTCAAGTTCATAGGAACCGGGGAAAAGCCTGAAGACTTTGAGCCCTTTCACCCGGAACGGGTGGCCAGCCGCATCCTGGGCATGGGGGACGTGGTCAGCCTGGTGGAAAAGGCCCAGGAAGTTATCAGCCAGAAGGAAGCCCTAGAACTCCAGAAAAAAATGGAGAAGGAAAGCTTTACGCTGGAAGACTGGCTTGCCCAGCTCCGTTCGGTAAAAAAGATGGGCTCCCTTAAATCCATGCTGGACATGATCCCCGGCATGGCCGGCCAGATAAGCGAAGAGGACATCGACAAGGCGGAACTAAAAGTCCAGGAGGCCATCCTCTCCTCCATGACGCGCAAGGAACGGGCCAACCACCTGATCATCGGCCCCTCCCGCCGTTCCCGGATTGCCCGGGGCTCCGGCTCCTCCGTGGCCGAGGTGGCCCGGCTCCTCAAGCAATTCGAAAAGATGCGCACCATGATGAAAAAGATGAGCAAGATGGGCAAAAACCAGGGTCCGCAAAGTCTGATCCCGCGGCGTGTAAGCGGACAGACGGGCCGCTGACAGACCGCCGCCCTAAACGCACGAGGCTGCCGCCGTCCGGAACACCCCGGCGGTTTTCCTTGGTGGTTTTGCCCGCCGGACGCTTGAGAAAACCGATAATCTGTTCTACCATACGCGAAGCGCACGGCAAACCGCCGTCCGTGCGAAGCTGCCCCCTGGAGAAAAAAATGCCCAAAATCGAGGTAAACGAGGAAGTTTTTTACGCGCTGGCGGCGGGAGACCGCCCGGACGCGGGGGATTCCTGTTGCCGTACCCGTGAAACATGGCAGACCAACCGGGCAGCTTTTGAGGAAGCCCTAAGCTGCGCCAAGGCGGAACTGGACGAAGATTCCGATAAAAGCCTTCCCCCCGCGGAACGGACGCTGAAAATAGAGCTTAACGATACCAACCGGCCCGATCTTTGGGCCACCGCCGGCTGCGCCCGGCAGCTTAGGGTTTATAACGGGGGCCGCCGGCCGGAGTATCCCTTTTTTTCACGGCCGGGGAACCCGAAAAAGGCTACGCGCAAGATCCTGGTGGAAGAGGGCGTCAAAAAAGTGCGGCCCTATCTGGCGGGGTTTATCGCCGGCGGCAAGCCGGTTACCGATGCGTCCCTGCGGGACATGATCCAGACCCAGGAAAAACTCGCATGGAACTACGGCCGTAAACGGCGTACCATCTCTATGGGCCTCTACCGGACCTCTATTATCACATGGCCCATCATCTACAGGGGGGTAGACCCGGATTCGGTGTCCTTTGTGCCGCTGCAGTGGGACACGCCCCTGAGCCTGCGGGAAATTCTCCGGCAGCACCCCAAGGGCAGGGAGTACGGTTTTATCCAGGAACACGAACCCATCCACCCGCTGCTTACCGACGCCACGGGCGCCGTTCTCTCCTACCCTCCCATCATCAATTCCGCGGATCTGGGGGCGGTCCAGGTGGGGGATACGGACCTGTTTGTCGAACTTACCGGCACGGATCAGCCTTCGGTAACCCTTTCCGCCTCTATCGTGGCCTGCGATCTGGCGGATCAGGGCTACACGATTGAACCGGTGGAGATAGAGTACTCATACGACACCCCTTTTGGCCGGAATCTGATAAGCCCCTATTATTTCCAGGAGCCCGTGTTTTGCTCGCTTGCCCGGATAGAAAAATGTCTGGGGAACAAGCTTAGCGCCGCCGAATGTGTGCAGGCGCTGGAACGCATGGGGGTGCGGGCGGAAGAGGCCAAAGGCCTTGAACACGGAGCCCCGGCGGGCTCCCCCCCGGAGGATGGGTTGCGGGCCTGGCCCCCGGAATACCGGAATGACTTTCTCCACGCCGCGGATGTGATGGAGGATGTAATGATTGGCCGGGGTCTTGCCCGTTTTACGCCCCAGCGTCCCCGGGATTTCACCGTGGGCCGCCTTACGCCTGTTACGTCTCTGAGCCGCCGGGTAAGGGAACTGATGGTGGGCATGGGCTACCAGGAGATGATCTACAACTACCTGGGTTCCCGGAAGGAACTGGTGGAAAACATGCGGGGGGACGGCGGCAGGATTCTGCGCATCGCCAACCCCATGACGGAAAACTACGAATATGTCCGGGATACGGTGCTGGCCTCTCTCCTGGCAAGCGAAGCCGTGTCCGGCCACGCAGCCTATCCCCACAGGATCTTCGAGATTGGGAAAGTGGCCTTTAGAACCGGGCAGACGAAAAACCAGGGGGGGGAAGCGTCCGTGTCCGCCAACGCCGGACACGGCGCCGGTACGGTGGAAGGAACCGCCGGCAGTACCGGTACGCTGACCCGGCAGTACCTGGGTTTTGTCCATGCCGCCCCGGACGCGAATTTCAACACGGCGGCGGCGCAGCTTCAAACCCTGTTTTACTACCTTTCGCGGGAATACACGGTAGAAGAAAGCGATGACAGCCGTTTTATCCCCGGCCGGGCCGCGGCTATCCGCTACAGAGAAAAGCCCGCCGGGGTTTTTGGGGAGATCCACCCCCAGGCGCTGGAAAATTGGGGCCTTACAGTACCCTGCGCCGCCGTGGAGATCGATATTGAGGCATTGCTGTAAACTTTCAGGGCCAACGGAAAATGTTATGGATGATGACGCGCTGATAAAAGGATTTGAGGAAAAGCTTCTGACTCCCAGAATCCGGGGCAGCCGGGATGAACTGGAAAAACTTATTTCCCCATGTTTTATCGAGTACGGTTCCTCCGGCAAGATCTACAATTACTCCGGTACCCTTGCCTATCTGCTGGTTCACGCGGGGGAAAGTTTTAAGTACAGCTTTGTGAATTTCAAAACCTGCCGCCTTGCCAGTGATATTATCCTGGCTCTCTACATTCTGGAAACCGAAAAGAACCACAGAATCAGCATTACCAACCGCAGTTCCCTGTGGCGCCTGGAAAAAGGGGACGGGCGCGAGGCGGCCTGGAGGATCATTTTTCACCAGGGAACCAGAATTACCGGGTAAAATCTGATGACCGAAGACGCCTGGGCCGGGTTTTGCGCGGCCCGCAGCCACTACCGAGAGACACTGGAACGCTTTAGCCGGAGTTTTCGCGGGCTTCGGGACCTGCAGCAGCGCCTGGTGGACAACCGGTCCGGTCCGGCTTATACCGTCGAGACGGCCCTGGTGTACAACCAGGCCCTGGACGAACCGGGACCCGCCGATGAGATCCGCCTTATCCTGGTGGGCGACAACCCCGGCCGCCGCGAACAGGCCGCCCGGCGTTACCTGGTGGGGCCTTCGGGAAAGATCGCCGAAGGCTTTTTCCGCAAGACGGCGGAACTGGGCGTCGATCTGCGGCGGAACGTCCTTATCCTGAACAAAACCCCCGTCCATACCCCCCGTACCGCGGATCTGGGGGAACTCTGCCGGCTGGGGGGGCCGGAACTTGGCGCCCGCATCGCCGAAACCCAGCGCTTTATGGCCTCCCTGCTCCTGGAATTCCACCGGGCCCTCTCCGCCCCCGGCCGGCCCGTGCCGGTCTGGATCACCGGGTATTCCGAAATGAAGAAGGGCGGGATCTTTGAACCCTACACGGCGGCCCTGGCGGAACTGTACGCCGGGCCCGCAGGGGAACCGCCGCAGGGCAGCCCTGCCAACGGCTTTGCCGACGGCTCTGCCGACGGCCCGCAGGATCCCCTGCGGGACCATGTGTTCCTGTACCGCCACTTTTCCATGAACCAGTTCAGCGCGGATCTGCGCCGCCAATCCCTGGAAGGGGAAAGCGCCCAAAGCGCCCTGGACCGGATCGGCCGTTCCTACCGGCGGCGGATTCTGGGCTGGTAGGCCCTCTTCTTCCCCACCCGGCGCACGAATATAAAAAAGGCCGCCCCGGCAGGGGCGGCCTCGCTATGCGTTTGCGCGCTTTACGCTGCTGTCAGCAGTTTGCTGTCAGCGGTTTAGTAGTCCATGCCACCAATACCGCCCATGCCTCCGCCGCCGGGCATGGGGGGCGGGTCCTTCTTCTCCGGCAGATCGGTAATGGCGCTCTCCGTGGTCAAGAGCAGGCTGGCGATGGAAGCGGCGTTCTGCAGGGCGGAGCGGGTTACCTTGGCGGGGTCGATGATCCCGGCCTTTACCATGTCCACCCATTCCATCTT